>DASQLH010000143.1:0-21874 GCA_035630155.1 Chthoniobacterales bacterium | reverse complement strand
ATATCCTGGAGAAACTGCACCTGGAAACGCGCATCGCGGTCTGCATTTGGTGGTACGAAAACCGGGTCGATGGCGACCGACCCAACCTCGCCCGCCGCAAATCTGGTCGTCCTTAACCCAGGCCGCGACGTACGCCATTTGGCCCATTGCCGCCAATTGCGGATATCCCGCATGATGCGCTCGCACGTGAACTTTTCCCCCCACGCTCAAACTTTTCGCCGGCGACCCACGTAACGGTTCGACCACGATTGATTCCCCCTATGACAAAACGCATTCTTTGCGCGCGGCTGCCACTGCGTCGCATGCCGGCGCGGTGGAAGCGTCGCTCTTGCCGGATACTTACGTCGATCATGGCACGACCGGCGGCAAGCCACCGCCGAACGCTTCCAATACGGCAGCACAACAAATCTCCGCTGGTTTGTCCGGTGAAATTGGACCTCAAGGACGGCTGGTCCCCCCCGAGCCCCGCGGCAGTGTGGCCCACGCACATCCTGCCGCGGGGTGAACTGGCCATGGGCGAATTCACCCCGATAGACCTGCTCGCGTCGGCTGTGGCGGCGATGCCGTCTCGGGTGCTCCCGGACGGCAACATCTAGCCCGCTCCCAAAGCTGCCGAAGTCCTCTCGCTCCCCGGCGCGCCCCGCGCCGAATTCTTCACTCTCTGTCGACACTTCCGTCGGGGCGACGCCAAAAGTCCCGACTTCGCCGAAATATTCCCGGCCTCGAGCGCGGAGCGCTCGATCCACCATCCTCAATTCTCACAGTCGCTTTCTGCGCTTCGGCAAAAGCGATCGTTACGGTTTCCGCGTCGGTGAAGGTGAAGGTGTGAGGCGCTTCAGCGGCGGGGGTGTGGCTCGCGTTAGCGGCGGTCGAGATGGACTGACTCGCGGGGTCGGCTTCGGCCCCTGGGCACAATTTGCCGCTGCCTCCCGTTGTGAAGAATAACAGGTCAAGCCTCTCGCCTTGGCCTGGGACTCGGTGAGTTGAATCGCGTTTCCGCCCACGCAGACCCAGCACGTTTTCTCTACTGGCGGGGTCTCTCGACAATTCTGCTGTGCTTCTTGCTGCGAAGAATAGCACCGAAGTCCTCTCGCCTTGGCCTGCGCCTCGGTGAGCTGAGTGACTCTGCCGTTCACACATACCCAGCACTGTTTTTCGATATTCTCTCTGCAATTCTGCTGCGCCTCCTGTTGGGAAGCGTAGCATCTAAGGCCTCGCGCCCGCGCCTGGGCCTCCGTAAGCTGGCTGACCCTGCCGTTAATGCATACCCAACAGGTCTTGGTCGTGTCGGCGCAATTCCGCTGCGCTTCTGCTTGCGAACTGTAGCAAGTGAGACCTCTCGCCTTGGCCTGCGACTCGGTGAGTTGGATGACTTTTCCGTCAACACAGACCCAGCAAGGCTTGTCGGTGTTGCCCTGGCAATTTCTCCGCGCTTCGGCTTGCGATGTGTAGCACTTTTCGCCCCGTTGCCGTGCCTCCGCCTCCGTCACTTGCACGACATTTCCATCACGGCAGACCCAGCATTTGTTGTCCTGGCAATTCCTCCGTGCTTCTGCCTGGGAAGTGTAACAGCGAATGCCTTTCGCCTTGGCCTCAGCTTCCGGCATTTGGAGGACCTGCCCGTCAACGCAGACCCAGCAAAGGTTCTCCCGGCAATTCCTTCTCGCTTCTGCCTGGGTAGAGTAGCAACGAAGGTTTTTCGCCTTGGCCTCAGCTTCAGGAACCTGAACGACCTGGCCGTCGATGCAGACCCAGCAAAGTTTTCCTTCGCAATTCCTCTTCGCTTCGTCGGGCGTGGCGTAACAGCGAAGGCCTTTCGTCTTGGCGTTCGCCTCGGGCATCTGAATAACCTGCCCGTCCACGCAGACCCAGCAGAGTTTTTCACATTCCTTCTGCGCTTCCTCCTGGGTAGCGTAGCAGGTGATTCCTCTGTCGCGGGCCTGTGCCTCGGTAACTTGAACCACCTTGCCGTCCAAGCAGACCCAGCATTTTTTGTCTCCGCCGCAAGCTGCCTCCGCTCGTTCCTTGGAAGGATAACAGGTAAGGCCTTTCGCCTTGGCCTCTGTCTCGGTCAACTGGAAGATTTTCCCTTCAACGCAAACCCAGCAAAGCTTTCCGCAGTCTCTCTTGGCTTCTCTTTCCGAGGGATAGCATTTGACACCTTGCGCCTTGGCCTCAGCCTCGGTTATCTGTACCACTTTCCCATCAATGCAGACCCAGCAGAGCTTACCGCAATTCTTGACCGCTTCTTCAAAGGAACTGTAACAGGTGCCACCCTTGGCCTTAACTTCGAGCTCCGGGAGCAGGAGGACCTGCCCCTTGATGCAGGTCCAGCAGTACTCTGGCGGCGGTATCTGTGGTGGGCAATCCCAACATCCGGGCGGGCAGGGAAGCGGCCACCACCAGCAATGCGGAGGTTGAGGCGGGCAGGGCGTTTCCTTTCCGGGAGGGCCATGCCAGGTGTAACAACGGCACTCCGTGTCCCACCACCAACCGCCGCCTTCCTGGATCCACACCCACTTGCAACACATGTAGTGCCAATTCCCGCCGTCGACCGGCGCCGGAGTCATCAGGAAGGCGTGTTTCTCGCCGTTTGTGGTCACGCCCTCGCCAATGATGTGGGCTGAGTCACTGATCGATTTCGCTGAGGTTAGGACCTTGAAATTGGTCTGGGAAAGATCGGTGAGCGTGTTGAGATCGTACATCTGGCCGCCCACGTAAAGAAAGGCATGCTCGGTGCCGTCACTCAGCGTCGAGCTCCCGACGATCATTCCGGCAGCATTGCGGCCCTGACCGTTGACGCTGTTGGCTGTGCTCGTGGTGCCACCGAGAGTCCCGAGGTCAGTGAGCGTGTAACTCAGTTGCGCTTCGGAGCGGGTGAAGGCCAGAAGCAGGAGGAACGATGCGAAGCAAATAAACTGTTTTGTTTTCATGGTGACAGAGCGAATCGCCGACATCGCCCGGTTTATAGATTGCCTTCCGCGCGAGCAAGGCAAAAGAAGCGAGCTGTTTGGCACCACTGTGGCCACGGCGCTGTGTCGCCGTGCGCCCCCCTCCGGACGCCTCAACAGAGCGAGGCGGCTACAGCGATGCAGAGCGCTTCAGTTTATTAATTGCTCCGAACCTATCCGGTTTCCGCAATCCGCGATCCGAAATAGATTCTTCCCTTGACAGTCTAGGCAAGAGGTCGCATTCTCGCTCACCAAGACAGTCTAGGCTAACAACATGAGAAAAGAAAAAACCGATCTCGTTTACGGAACGCTCGACATGCTCATCCTCAAGGCCGTCCAGCATGAATCCAAACATGGGCTCGGGATTGCGGACCGAATCCAGCAAATGTCGGAGGAAATTCTGCGCGTAGAGCAAGGGTCGCTTTATCCGGCGCTTTATCGCCTGGAGGCACGCGGCTGGATCAAGGCCGAATCGGGCCTTTCCGACAACAACCGGCAGGCGCGTTTCTACACCCTCACGCGTGCGGGGAGAAAACAGCTCGAGGCCGAACAGGAACATTGGTCGCGAATCACGAAGGGCATCAACCTCGTCTTGAGCGGGACCTGACAAGTTATGCCGCAACTTCGCGCCTGGCTGATTCGCATTGTGGGACTCTTCCGCAAGAGCGACCGCGAGGCGGAAATGATGGAAGAGATCCGGCAGCATCTCGACCGGCTGGTCGAGCGAAAGATCGCTGGCGGCATGGCGCCCGACGAAGCGCGCAACGCGGCGCGGCGCGAGTTTGGTGGCGTGGAGCAAATCCGGGAAGTCGCCCGCGAGGAGCGCGTCTGGATGTGGCCGGAACAACTCTGGAAAGATTTCCGGTTCGCCCTCCGGCAATTGCGCAAATCGCCTGCCTTTACGTTCGTCGCGATTCTCACCCTCGCGCTCGGCATCGGCGCGAACGTCGCCATTTTCTCCGTGGTCAACGCCGTCCTGCTGCGCCCCTTCGCGTTCGCCGAGCCGGAAAGGCTCATCTGGATCTGGTCGCAACGGCCCCAGACCATGCGCGGAAATTTCACCCTGCCGGAATTTTGCGATTACCGCGACCAGAACACGCTCCTCGATGGTCTCGCCGCCATTGCCTCTTATAATGCGAACCTGACCGATCAGTCGGAAGCGGAGCGCGTTCAGGGAGTCCGTCTGTCGGCGAACATTTTTCAGATCCTCGGCGTCCAACCTTTGCTCGGCCGCGTTTTGGATGCGGCGGACGATCGTCCCGGCGCGCCGGCGGTCGCGCTGATCAGCCACGGCTTGTGGGCGCGCCGTTATGGGAAGCAGAGCGCGGTTATTGGAACGAACGTGACCTTGAACGGCGAGCCGCGCGTGATCGTCGGCGTTCTGCCCCCGGATTTTGTCCTGCCCAACCTCGACAGCGAAGTGGTGGTCCCGCTCCAGCCCGAAAGCGATCCGCGCCGCAACGCCAGGAACTCCGTGAATTTTTTGCGCATGGTCGGCCGGATCAAGCCTGGCGTTTCGGTGGAACAGGCGCACGCGGAGCTCGATTCGATCAGGCAGAATTTGCGACGCCAATATCCGGACGTTTATGCGGGCAAGATCGGCGTCGTCACTGTGCCGCTCACGGAAGAGATTGTGGGGAATTCGCGAAACATGCTGATCACGATCCTGGGCGCGGTGGCGGCGTTGCTCTTGATCGCCTGCGTAAATCTCGCCGGCATGTCCCTGGCGCGTGCGGCCGCGCGACAACGTGAGCTCGCCGTCCGCTCCGCCCTGGGCGCGACGCGCACTCAACTGATTCGGCTGTTACTCGCGGAAAGCGCCGTGCTCGCGATCGGCGGCGGCGCGCTTGGATTTTTCCTGGCGACTTGGGGATCGAGCGCGCTGATCAGCCTTGTTCCGACTGATCTGCCTCGCATCCATGACCTGGCCATCGACCTCCGCGTGCTGATTTTCACCGCCGGCAGTATTCTCCTCGCCGCCGGCGTCTGTGGTCTCGCTCCGGCCTGGCTGCTTTCGCGTACCGATCTTCGCGACGCGCTCGCCAGTGGCGGCCGCGGCAGTGGGGGCGGTTCGACCCAATCGCGTCTGCGGCGATGGCTTGTCGCCGGACAGGTCGGACTCGCCCTCGTCCTGCTGGCCAGCGCCGGATTGTTTTTGCGCAGCTTCGTCCTGCTGTCAAAAGAGCATCCCGGCTTCGATGCGCAGAATCTCCTCACCGTTCGCCTCTCGCTGCCGCCTGTCGGCTATCCTGATCGAGCCGCGCTGGTGAGCCTTTCCGAGAAACTTCTGCCCCGCCTGGTTGCGCTCCCGGGAGTCGAATCCGCCGCGTTCGTCTCGCTGCTTCCTTTGGCCCCCGGCCTCTCCAGCATTCCTTTTACTGTGGCCGATCACCCGCCGGCAACCGGCGACGCAAAGCCCACCGCGAACTACCGCATCATCACGCCCGGCTACATTTCCGCGATGCGGATTCCCTTCCGGAACGGACGCGACTTCACCGAAGTAGACAACGGCGATCGTCCACCCGTCGCGCTCATCAGCGCGCCGCTGGCGCAGAAGTTTTTCAGCGATCGCTCTCCCATCGGACAGCGCCTCCTTCTAGACGACACCGATGGAACCCCGCGCTCGGTCGAAATCGTTGGCGTCATCGGCGAAGTGAAACAGGAGAGGCTCGAAATCCCCGCGGCTGCCGACATCTATTTGCCGCTGCGCCAAGTGCCGAAAGAGAGCGTCCCGTTCCTGCGCAATTATTCCTTCTGGGTCATGCGCACATCGATCCCGCCCGCCGGCCTCGAGGCTTCCGTTCGCCGTGAGATTCGCGCCGTCGATCCCACCGTCCCCTCGAGCGGTATCCGGACGATGGAACAAATGCTGGCCGGCGCCCTGGCCACTCGGCGTTTCAGTCTTTTCCTCGTCGCTCTGTTTGCGGCCACTGCGTTGTTCGTCGCTGCGGCCGGTCTCTATGCCGTCATCGCATACGGAGTCGGCCAACGGACCCGCGAGATCGGCCTGCGCCTTGCTTTGGGCGCCACGCCTGGCGGCCTTCTGCGCATGATCCTCACCGAAGGCCTCCGCCTCGTCCTGGGCGGCATCGTCATCGGCTTCATCGCCGCGGTTGCCTTGGTAAAATTGATCTCCAGCCAGCTTTACGGCATCAGCGCCCGCGACCCGTTGAGCCTGATTCTTGTCACCGCGCTCCTCGCCGTCATCTCCCTGCTCGCGTGCCTGCTGGCAGCTCGTCGCGCCCTTCGCGTCGATCCCGCCGTCGCGCTCCGCGCGGACTAATCGCTGTAGCCGCGCGCTAAGTCGCCGCGTGTATGTCCGAGGCCGCCATTCGCAATCCTCCATCCTCGCCCAGCGGCCCGCCGGGCCGCCCCGCTGGCCTGTAAGCTGCTAAAAAACGGGACCGATGATCCCCGCAGTTGCATTTCTATCCCAAGGCAAATTGTACCTGAGCACCGGCTCCACCGGCACGCGGGTCATTCCGAGTGTGTTTGCTGAGACAGTGCGCGAACGCGCCGTGCGGATGCACCAAAAGAACGCCTGGAAAACGCAAGGCTCCGGCGCGCAATTCATGAGTGGCGGCATGCTTTGGGGCGCGCGCGACCACGATCCAGCGGAAATGCGCATCGAGATCACCGGGCTCACGCGCGGGGAACAACCGTCCGATCTGATTTACTCGCTCGACACCGATGATCTCGCCGGAGTTTTCCTGCTCCGCGATTTCGGCGCGGAGGAACAACGGCTTTTTCATTCCACCGACCGGCGCGTGTGCGACCTCAGCGGCGATTCTGCGGAATCACGCCTGGCCTGTGCCGTGAGGTATCGCAACGGCATTTGGAACATCGGCATCATGTCGATGGATGGTTCCGGTTTAAGCGAAGCCACCGAGGGCGACTCGGTCGATCGCGCGCCCAGTTGGATCCCGGAACGCCCGCACGAAATCGTCTTTCAATCTGCCGGGATCGGGCGCGATCGCAACGGCGTGGCCGTTGGCCTGGGGCCGTTTCGTCTCGAGACTTTGGACATCACTTCGGGAGAAATGACCTGCATCGCCGAAGATCCGCAGCACGATTTGCTGGCACCGCGCTTCGATCAGGCCGGCAACCTTTTCTTTATTCGCCGTCCGCACCAATCCCTCAACGAACGCCCGAGCCTCGGGCGCGGCTTGCTCGATTTGGTTCTCGCGCCTTTTCGTCTCCTCCTGGCCATCTATCACTGGCTCAATTTTTTCAGCGTGCGCAATAGTGGCCAGCCCTTGAACACGCAGAGCAACCAGCGCCAGCGCCAGATGGATCTCAAGAAAATGGTTATCTATGGCAACATGGTTAACGTCGAGCGCGCCTTGGAGAAAGAGGCCGAGGCCGAATCGCCCAGCCTTGTCCCGAAATCCTGGGAGCTCGTTCGCCAGACTTCCGGGGGCGAGGAATCAGTGATCGCACGCGGCGTCCTCGCCTTCGATCTCGCTCTCGATGGAACGATCATTCATACCAACGGCAGCGCCGTCTTCCGCGAGACCGTAGACCGAAAAAGCGAACGGCTCATCGAAAGCCAGTTCATCGAGCACATCGTCGCCTGCGCCTGAGCAAGACGGTGCGACCGTCTCGAAATTCGAAACTCGAAGCATGAAGTTCGAAACAATCACCGAAGCTCAAGAGGAGAAGCTTCGAAAACGTAATCTGCTGTTTTCCTCATTTCATCATTCGAAGATTTGAATTTGTTTCGGATTTCGAGCTTCGGATTTCCTATTTTTGCTGACGCGGTGATCCCGCAATGGCGGGATTGGGGCCAGCGCGCTCCCTTTGCACGCCTGCAAAGAAAGTAACGGGCGCGTTACTTTTCCAGCCTCATCTCACACGCGCGACCTTCGGTAACATCCCGAAACGCAAATAGGGGATCGGCCGGAGGGCGACCGTTCAGTTCTCAAATCAGCAGAGAAAGGAAACGTTATGATCACCGATAAAATCCGTCAGGACAGCGTCACGGCACTGCCTCGTCGTGTTCGGCTGGCGACATTCACTGCGATCTCATGCTTGGGGCTCGCACTTGCCTTGGTTCTGGCCGCACCCACCGCCATGGCCGCGCCCAAAAAGGGCAAACCAAGCCCAACCCCAACCGCAACCCCAAAGCCACCGCCAAACGCGCCCGGAAATTTCCGGGTAACGGCCATAACGGACTGCACCGCTACGGTGGCCTGGGACCCGGTCAATTTCACCACAGCCGACTTCAATTACCATCTTTCGGGAACCAACCAGGCCACCCCCGCCATCCTGCCTAAAACGGCCACAAGCCACACCTTCACCGGACTGGGTCATGGCAATGAATATTACTTCTTTATTTATGCCAGGGATACGTCGGGAAAAGCCTCCGGGCAGTCCTCGCTGACGACGAGAACCCTTCTCGATACGACTCCACCATCGACCGCGCCCTCGGTCACGGTCACTGAGATTGGATCCAATTACGCCACGATAGCCTGGACTGCCGCCCAGGACGGCGGGTGCAGGGTGTCTTACGAGGTCTGGGTGAACGGCAGTCTTTATAGCCAGACAGGGAAAGGCGTCACCGCAATGACCATCCGGTTCCTCCAGCCGGCGACGACCCATTCCGTCACGGCCCGGGCCTTTGATTCCAGATTGCAGCGGGGGCCGTTCAGCAATCCGGTTTCGGTCACGACTTTGCCGCCCAATCCCAACGATCACACCCCGCCGAACACGCCGACTAACCTGCAAGCGTTCGGTTACGGCGACCTCGAGTTCCAGTTGATGTGGACCCAATCCACCGATGACTTCGATCGGCAGGAGAATATCCGCTACGATGTTTATGTGAACGGTGTTCTCGAGGAGGTCCGTTTCGGTTCGAGTTTTATCAGCAGCATTTATGGTAAGTCGGGCGATAATCTGATCGAAGTGTACGCCACTGATACCGCCGGCAATACCTCGCCGCCCGCCACCGCCACGATAACCTTATTCTAGACAGAGGTCGGAGGTCAGAGGTCGCCAGGGGCAAGTGACCCACCACGGCGGGTTCGTGCATCGCCGAACGTGTGACGAACATCAGCGCTGTAGCCGCGGTCCCGCGGCGGCGGGATCGCCGCGTTCCCTCTCGACTTTCCCCCCCAATCGCCGTCCGCATAGGCGCTGCCTATCGCAGTCAGAGGTATTAAGTATTAAAAAGAGGGTGCCACCTGCTGTTTCGTTAGGCATGCAAACATTACCCTTAAGCAGCAAAGGCAGAAACGGTCAGCTGCTTGATTCGAAGACCTCCATGCGCCTCCGCGCTTTTCGCTTCCTGAGCGAGCGCTTCGCGCAACGTGAGCGGCCGAGCGTGGCCGCCGAGTTTATTCTTTTCGCAGTGATCGTTCTGACCTCCACCTGGTCAATCCTCTCTCTCGCCCAGGCCATGAGGTTGAGCCTGTAGACGCTTCTGTAGCCGTCGCCCTGCCTGCCACGCCGAAGCTTCGGCGCAGGCGGGTGGGCGACGTGGATTTTAGAAAATTAGGAAACAAAGGCCGCCGCGGCTTCCTCGCGGAATGCTGCGGCCGCCTTGCTTTCCGCCCGGAGCGGGTTGCGCAGCAACGTCAGCTCCCGGGTCGGGATCGGGCGGGCAAAACGCACCGCGATGCATCCTTTCACAAACTCCGTCTCTGCCATCATCTGCGGGATGACCGTCACGCCCAGGCCGACTGCAACCATTCTCGCGATCGTGACCAGCTGAGCCCCCCGCAGAACCAGCTCCGGTTTCAAATGGTTCGCCGCCAGCAGCTGGCGAACCTGGATCGAGAGTGAATGCTCGTCGTGGAGGAGCAGAAATTTCTCCTCCGCCAGCTCGCTCCATTTGATGCTCCTGCGCCGCGCCAGCCGATGTTTCTCCGGTACGAGAAGGAGGAGCGCTTCCCGGCCAAGGGAATGGCGGGCCAGGTTCGCGATTTCGTCCGACCCGGACGCGATCACCAGGTCGAGCGTTCCGTCATCGAGTCGCTGGGCCAACTTCTCCGTTGTGTCTTCGAACAGCTCAAAAGTGACTTTCGGATAAGCCTGCTGAAACCTTCCGATCAGTCGCGGCAAAATATACAGGGCGATGGACGGAATCGCGCCGACGGAGAGCCGGCCAGCGACCTCGGCCTCCAACGCCATGACGGCCCGGCGCGCATCAGCCAGCGCGGTCAGGATTTCTCGTGCGTAAGGGAGCAGACACCGACCTGCTTCGGTCAAAACCACCGAGCGCGGCAGCCGATCGAACAATTGCTGGTTGAGCTCCTCTTCCAGCTTCTGGATCTGCTGGCTCAGCGACGGCTGCGAGACATGCTCACGCTCCGCCGCATGCGAAAAGCTGCTCTCTTCCGCGACCGCTACAAAGTACCTGAGTTGGTGAATCTCCATGGCTACAAGCTTCTATTTATGCCAGGAGTTTCGTTGTGGCACCTTTATTGGTGAATGGAGCGAGTGGGACGAGCGACATGTCCGGTGTGGCCGCGAGGGTAGCGGTTGAGCGCAACGGGAGCTGCCGAAAGACAACGGAGCGCGCTGGGAGGCCGCGACATAGATCGCACAACCCGAGGGGCGAGGGTGAGAGAGCGGGATGCGAACGAATCAATCTCCATGGGTGGTTGGAGATATTGCGACGGGAAGCCGGATTTGTCTAAACGGGCGCGTGTCGAAGCTAACCCCCATTCGCAACTTAGCGAAATGCCGTTACGCTATAATCCACCATCTCGCAATCACTCGAATGCTTAAAGCATTCGAGTTTATCTCCCGCGGAAGCACGAGTGAGGATTGCTTGCGGACGAAGCTTGACGATGGAGCCGGGATTATCTCCACCCAAAACGATCGAAGTTTCGCTCGCGTGACGGGAAACCGGTCGATGTTCGTCTGAGGCGTCCGGTGCAGTGCACGGCGAACGTTGAAGATGCCGGTCAATGGAGCCTTCGAGTTTCGCCTCACTTCCTCCGGCTCTTTAACGGTCGCGGCTCCGCTTTGGGATGCGCGGTGCCTTTGCGCGCGATCTCCGTCACGGCAGCATGGAGCGGATGCTTCGGATTCGCGCGATAGAACCGCTGATAACCGTTACTTCGGCTAAGGATAAGATTTGCCACCTCGAGCTTCGCCAGCTCATCCTGAACCGTTCTGAGCGCGAGAAAACTCAATCGCGCCAGCTCCCGCGTATACAGCTCCTGACGTGGGTTTGTGAACAACAACCTCAACACCGCCGCCCGAACCGCCGGCAACAAACCATGGAGCAGCGTCTTTTTCACTATGTCATCCGGATACTCGAATGCTTAAAGCATTCAAGTTTAATTCAAGATGTAGCGTCGTCGCCAGCCGAACGGTGATTTAGGAACTCGCACGCTTAAAGCATTCAAGTTAGTGCCAGGATGAAGTATTCGGTCGAGCGTGTTCGCTCTGTGGTGGCGATTCCTGGCGAGGTCAGCGGTCGCCGTTCAAAGTCCAGTCTCGTCGCTCATCGTAAGCGGCTTACGTTACCTAACCCAGCCGACGTGGGACTTCGCAGAGATTCTTCGCCATTCAAATACTCGAATGCTTTAAGCATTCGAGATCATCGCGTGGCGGTCCTTCGGTTTATGGATCTGCTGGGTCAGCGAGGGCTGGGAGACATGCTCGCGCTCCGCCGCATGCGAAAAGCTGCTCTCCTCCGCAACAGCTACGAAGTACCTGAGTTGGTGAATCTTCATCGCGCTAGCGTCTATCCGTTTCTGGAACGCCTCCTGCCGCCTCCCTTGGTGAATGGAGCGCGCTGGGAATGGAGCCCGCGGGAGGCGGTGCGACATAGATCGCCCAACCCGAGGGCGAGGGTGAGAGAGCGGGATGCGAACGAATCAATCTCAATGGCTGATCCCAAGATACTGGGCTGAGACCGCTGTTTTGTCTAAGCCGGACGGGCTTTGATCTACGCGCCGCCAGGGCGCGGCTCCGGCAAATACGTGAAACGGTTATCGACAATGCGGCGAGTTCCCGCGGCTCTCCCGGGTTCATGCTTAGGCACGCGGCTTTTTCGGGCGTTGTGATCGCCGGCTGGGCAATGTTCGCGGATTCGCCTTGGCGTGTCCCGCACCTTTTCGAACAATCTCGGCCAGGGCGCGGTAGAGCGGATGGGTCGGATTGGCGCGATAGAACCGTTGATAACCATTACTGCGGCTCACGATCAGATTCGCCGCTTCCAACTTCGCCAGCTCATCCTGAACCGTTCTGAGCGCGAGAAAACTCAATCGCGCCAGCTCCCGCGTATAGAGCTCCTGGCCTGGGTTTGTGAACAACAGCCTTAAGACCTCCGCCCGAACCGCCGGAAACAAACCATGAAGCAGCGTCTTTTTCACTAAGCCACCCCAATACTTGAATGCTTAAAGCATTCAAGTTTAATTGGCGGGCCGGATGTTTGGAGAGACGGCGTTGGCGACCATTCGAATCCGTCGCCGAAAAACAATTGCGACGTGCCGCGCGGGAGTCCAAGCCGGCGCTCTGAGGATCCTCAATCCGTGTTCAACCCCTTCTAACCTCGAATGCTTAAAGCATTCAAGTTAACCTGCGAGAGGCACTCGTCGCGTGTTCGCACTGTGGTGGCGATTCCTGGCGAGGTCAGCGGCTGGCGATTCAAAGCCCAGTCTCGTCGCTCATCGTAAGAGGCTTACGATGCATAAACGCAAGCCACCTGCGACTTCACAGAGGTTTCTTCGCCATTAAAAGAGTCGAATGCTTAAAGCATTCAAGATTGCCTTGCGAGCGCGAGAAAACTCTAACGCGCCAGCTCCCGCGTATAGAGCTCCTGGCCTGGGTTTGTGAACAACAGCCTCAACAGCTCCGCCCGAACCGCCGGAAACAAGCCATGGAGCAGTGTCTTTTTCACTAAGCCACCGCAATACTCGAATGCTTAAAGCATTCAAGTTTATCTGCGGGCCGGATGTTTGGAGAGACGGCGTTGGCGACCATTCGAATCCGTCGCCGGAAAACAATTGCGATGTGCCGGGCGGGAGTCCAAGCCGGCGCTCTGAGGATCCTCAATCCGTGTTTAACCCCTTCTAACCTCGAATGCTTAAAGCATTCAAGTTAATCCGCGAGGGCAATTGTGGCGTGTCCGCGGCTGTGCTGGCGATTCCTGACGAGGTCAGCGGCTTGCGGTTCAAAGTCCAGTCTCGTCGCTCATCGCAAGCGGCTTGCGATACATAAACCCAGCCGACCTGGGACTTCGCAGAGATCCTTCGCCATTCAAATACTCGAATGCTTTAAGCATTCGAGATCATCGTGCGGCTGGTCTTTCGGTTTATGGGATATACGGGCTCTCTTCGTTCTTGATCATCCTCCAGGGTGAGTGAAAGGACACCGCTTACGGGGCGATCGCGAGTCCGTCGCCATTTTTGCCCGCGGGCAATCGCCCCAGCACTTTGCCGCTCGCGAAATCGACTTCTGCTATGCGGTCGATGCCGGTTTCTGCAAGATAAAGGCGTGATCCGTCGCGGCTGAACAGAATCGTCACCTGGTTGAATGCTGCCTGGCCGCTCACAGGAACAGTGCGTGTCACCTGCCGGGTCTCGACATCAATCATCGTCAGATCACCGCCCCCGTAGTTGGATGTGACCGCAGTCCGGCCATCCGGATTGATCGCCACCCTGATCGGCGTTTTGCCGACGCGCACCTGCCCAAGCTCGGCCATGCTCGTCGTGTCGAACACAAACACCGTGTCCCCCTCGCGGTCGGCAACCCAGAGCTGCCTGCCGTCCGGGGTCAAAGCAATTCCCTCGGGTTGATTCCCCGCAGGGATATCTCGGAGCTTGGTTCCCGCGCGAAGATCGATCACGGTCACTGACTTCGATCCCATGTTCGCGACATACGCGCGCTCGGCGTCCGGCGACACCGCCACCATGTGAGAGCCTTCCTGTCCGGTCGAAATTGCCGATACGCTCTGCAGATCGGGTGAGACCAGGACGAGCGCGTCGCTCCCCTCTGTCGTCGCGACAATCCGGCCGTCGGCCAGCCAAACGATGCCATGCGGCGCTGTGTTCGCGCCAAGGTCGATTCGCCGCACCGCCGCGCGGGTGCTTACATCGAAGACGTCAATGCTGGAGCCTCCATAAGAAACCACTGCGACCTGCCGACCATCGGGTGACAGGGCGACTTCGTGTGGGTTAGGGCCTGTCTCCTGCCGGCCGAGTTCGCGCCCCGTCTCGAGATCGACGAAGCTCACGCTATCCTCGCCCTTGTTGCCGATGATCAGTGTTCCCGTCGGACGGCCGGGGTGCACGGGAGCCTCCTTCTCGGCAGGCGAGCATGCCGTCGCCAGCAGCGCCACGATTAAGCCGATTCCACGCATCATACTTGTGAGATTGCGTCTCGAGCCGGATTGCTGTCGCAGCTTGCGCTCTTCGTTCCTGATCGTCATCCCGGGTGGAAGTATGTGATCAGCCTCAGCCAACTATTAGTCAAATCCGACCATTTGGCTCGCCGATGATCTGGTCGTCTCGGCCGTTCGCCCGACGCGATGACTCCAGGTGGCCGACAGTGCGGCGCGGCTTGGTGGACCTCAAGCTTCAGCCCGGGCGATCATAGCGGCGCCGGTTGCTGGCCTCTCCGCGGGTCCCGGTCACGGTGCTCCATGAGGAGCGCGCGGCCCGCGCGAATCACGCAGACGAATAAGCCGACCGACGCCGCCCGCCCCTCCGGCGCCCGGGCCGTGACGCGGGCAGGGTCACCGTTCGGAATTGGGCGCTATGCCGCTCAATCGAAACAGCTCGACTGCTTGGCAGTGTTGGGATTGCCGTTGCGAATTGCCGAGATTCACAGAGCGATCGCTTCGCCCGAGCCGTAATCCATCGCCCACCACCCGCGCCGAATTCTTCAGCCTCGGCCGCCAGTTCCTGGATCACGACACGCCGATGCCGCTCGAGCCTTTCCGCTCGCGTTTAAGCAAACCGACGTCATGGCCGGCGCGATGCGCTGAACCTTCTTGGTGGTGAGCCTGCGGGTCTGCGTGCGACTCTGGCGCTCGAGAAATCAGTGTTGTCGGAGTAGTCAAATCTCTGTCACCTTACAATGCGCAACGTACAATGCCTGGCTTTACTGTAGACACACACCTCTTTCGGGAACTCGGAGAGCTGCTCGTAGGGCGTGATTCAACGGCGCTGATCGAGCTCGTTAAGAACTCGTACGACGCAGACGCCACCTCGGTGACGGTGGAAGGTTACGACTTGGATCAGCCACTTATCGGACGAATAGTGATCAGCGACAACGGGATTGGAATGACGCGGCAACAATTCGCGCTTGGCTTCTTGAGGATTGCATCGCGCCTCAAGGAACACGGTGACCGGCGATCAGAGGTGTATGGCCGCCGGTTTACGGGAGCGAAGGGTGTGGGCCGGCTCGCAGCGCACAAACTCGCGCGCCATTTGGGTCTGAAGTCGGTGCCTCGCGACGTTCACGCACGCGCCATCTCAGCAACAATCGACTGGGATAAGATAGAAGCATTACAAACGCTTGCGCAGATCCCAAAGAGTCGCGCCGTTCGGCTTGCCACCACTAGGCGTGATGCGGACGATCCAAGCTCAACGGTGATAGAACTCACACGGCTCAGAACTAAATGGACTCCGGCTGAGCGAACTCGCCTTTATCTCGACGTCGGTACTTTCCGACCTCCATCTGTGTTGATGAGACTGCCGGACAACACAATTGATGAGGAGTCAATTATCCGTCACCTGCGTATTGCAGATGTTAAGTCATCCAGCGACGATCGCCAACGAGACCCGGGATTCGAGGTGACGCTCGCAGGCGACTTAGCCGCCGGCGAAGAATATTGGAAAACGGTAGCTGCCGCCGCCGATTGGGTGATCGAAATTGATGCAGTCAAACGAAGAGGAACTGTGGCATACGCAATCCTTCCCACGCGCAGGTGCCAGTTGCGATTCTCACGTCTCGGGCTAGAGATTCCCACTCGTGAGAACTTTGAAATCGAGCACCCTGCTGGAGATAACGCGCCGGTTTTCCAAAGTCGAATACTAATTAAAGAAGGTCAGCTTGGTCGTGGTGAACAGAGAACGTGGATAGGGCGGCAGAGCGGAGTTCGTGTGTATATGGAGGGCTTCCGAGTTCTTCCATATGGAGAGCCGAGTGATGACTGGCTGGAGATAGATGCGGACTATCGGAAGCGGGTTCGGACGCTCCGGTTCCTTGACGACGTGCCGGAAAGCGCTGCTACTGACGAAGACGAAGGCCTCGTCTTCTTACCAAAAACTTCGTATTTTGGCGCTGTGTTCTTGACGCAAGAGCGCTCGGGATCACTCCGGATGCTCGTAAACCGCGAAGGATTCATACCAGATGCAGCGTATGACACGCTCACGAAGCTCGTTCGTATCGGCATTGATCTAAGTGTGCGTGTTCGCGCCGCAGCGAGATTGCCGCTGCGCGAGAAGCGGCAGCGAGAGCGCGAGGCGAACGCTCAAGACCGCGGTGCGGATCGTAATGCTCAAGAGCTGAAAACGGCAATAGAAACAGCGGTCGTGCGTGCCACTGGGTTGGCCCGAGAAGCCCGAGCTCTTGCTGCGCGAGGACAGCTGAAAGAAGCGGCTCAGTTGATCGAGTCAGCAGCGAACGAGTTTACCGAAGGTTCCGAGCTAAATGAGCGTCTGGTCACCGAGCGAAGCATGTTACGCATTCTCGCCGGTGTTGGCTTGCAAATGGCGGCCTTTGTGCACGAGATCAACGGTCTCTTAGGAATGGCGCAGTCGGTCGAACAAGCAGTCGATCGCCTTCGCGCACGGGCTGATCTAACCCGAGATGCTCGTATGATGCTCGCGAGATTGCGCAGTCATGTCGGCGATCTGCGGCGCGCCGCAGAACGGCAGGCGTCGTACTTGACTGATGTCACATCGCCAGACGCTCGGCGTAGACGATCCAGGCAAAAGCTCGCGGAACGATTCGACGCTGCTGCGAGGCTCGTATTACCAGCCTTGGAACGTCGTCAAATCGCCCTAGTGAACGACATCCCGGTAGACCTTCGATCGCCGCCAATGTTCCCAGCAGAAGTGACGCTCATCTTTTCGAATCTCCTCACCAATGCGGCGAAAGCAGCAGGAAAGCGCGGCCGAATTCGCGCGAGCGGTGGGATTGACTCCAGCGGCAACGTTGCCATTAAGGTGGAGAATACTGGCACCGCAGTTGATCTCGATCGAGCAGAGCGCTGGTTCCGGCCCTTCGCGACCACCACGACAGAAAGTGATCCGATACTTGGTCAAGGGATGGGCATGGGCTTGCCAATCACTCGAAGTACTCTTGAAGAATACGGCGCCGAGGTGAAATTCGTTCGGCCCAGCAGGGGTTTTACGACGGCCCTGCAGATCAACCTTACTAAAGACGCGGAATGAGCGATTCACCCCCCACGCGTATCTTACTTGTTGATGATGAATCGCAAGGCGCTCTTCTCGACAACTTACGCGCCGTCGGCGTAAAGGTGGACTTTCGACTGCCCGAGGAGATTGAAGTCGCAACGTTGTGCAGCACTGACCTCGTGCTACTTGATGTCGATCTCGGCTGGGCAGCCAGCGAGAAGGATGTGGTGGACTTACATCCACCAGACGGGTTGGCCTTGGCTGCCATTCTCCGGCGGCAGACTTGTTTGGCAGGAGCCGACTCTTCACCAACGGGCGTGGCGCTGCTTACTGGCAAGTTCGATGAATTGGTGGCCCCGTTCCCACCGCAAATTCGACGGCATCTCGCCGCACGTCATTTCAACTTGGAATGGATATTCTCGAAGACTGATGCGAACCGGGTGCCGGCCATCGCAAGTCTTGCCAGTGCGATTCACTCGATTCCAAAAGCTTGGGCTCGCGGCATACGATCGGTAAATGATGTCGCCGCTTTTCTTGGAATTGAAGGTGCGAACGATATAAGCGAGTGCTGGGAGGCGGTCGAACGATGCCATGCACCGCTATTTGAGTTTACTCAATGGAGCCATGGCGTTGCGTTCGTCCGTTGGATGCTGCACCAAATCCTGACGCACCCATGCTTCCTGTGGGACTCGTACCAAGTCGCTGCCCGACTGCGAATAACCCACCCGTACTTCTCACAAACATTGGACAAGAGCGAAGCTTTTCGCGAGCGGCTTCGGCCAGCTACATATACCGGGATGCTGCGGGATTTCGCTGGGCCGCGCTGGTGGCGCCATCGGATCGAGGCGCTCGCGTGGGATCTTACTAACGGTGATCCACAGAACGGAGACGCGTTGCGGTTGTCTCTCTCGAAGATCATGAGTGAAGATGTGACGCCGTCGAGCGTTCCGCGGCCGATCGTCTGCTTCAATGAACTATACCAGCCAATTGAGGAGACATATGCCATAGAAGACGCGGTCCGCGTTCAACCGGACGACTGGCCGTCGTATGCAGACTCCGCATGGATGCCGATTGTACTCTTGCGCGACCATCCGCATCTGCAGCCTTTGTTGTTGCAGGAGGATCGTGAACGGTTCGATGCGTATGGCACGGAATAAAGACCGTGTCAAAATCGCGACTGGTGATCTGGATTTTTCAGTCCCAGGGGTGTGTCGCGAAGTACAAGAGGTGGCACGCCTAGCTGGATCGTTTCTACAACCAGGTTCAGCACGCGTAGCTGAAGAAATAGGCACAAATCTGCGCAGCTTTGCGCGTAGTAAGCGGCGTGGTAAATGGACTTGGTCAGTAGCTGAGACGGATCCAATCAGGACGAAGCTCACGCGCGCTTACGAGCCTGAAGAAAGGCGCGGCGCAAATGCGGTTTGGGGGGAACTCTCCTTTACGTGGACGATTGTGCTTGTCCATCCGGAGCCCGACGCAGCTTTTTCTATAAGCGGGAACGCCTCGAATAAGATATGTATCAAAATGCAGGAACCGGAGGGAGGCACTGTGCTGCTGGCACAATGGCAGTTCGAAATCGGCGATGCGAGGTCACCAGGATGCCATTTCCATGTCGGACTCTGTCGAGCTGGCAACGAGACACCTTTTCCGCATTGGTTGACAGTTCCACGCTTGCCGAGCATACTAATTATGCCAGTCGACGCACTGGACTTCCTCCTTGGAGAGATTTTTCAACAGGAGTGGAAAGCTTGCGTCTCGCGGGAAAACGACCACACGCGCGCGCTTTTTGCATCGCAGAGAGACCGCCTCACGCGGTTGCTTGCATGGAAGCGGGATGAGGTGATCAAGAGCAGCGGTTCGGCGTGGAGCTGGCTAAAGCACCGTCATCCTGATGCTGAGTTATTTACCAACTGTTAATGATCCGAGACATTTCCGAATTCCCTGCGTGTAGCGCAAGTGACCTCCCCGCGGACCCACCATGCAAGGTCTACACGCCATTTGCGTTGGCGCGCGGTATCGCGAGAGCGCTTGGGGATTGTGCCAATGCCAATTGGCTTGAACCCTCACACGGAGGCGGCGTATTTCTTCGGGCACTCGCCGATCTCGGTGTGTCACGCAATCGTGCTCGCGCGATGGATTTGGACAAAACAGCGTGCATCGAAGACCGCCTTGCACGGACGAGCCGTGGTATGGACTTCCTCAGCTGGTCGACGAATACGTCAGAGCGTTTCGACCGGATCGTCGGAAACCCACCCTACATCGCAATTAGTCAGCTCGAGCCGTCGCTGCGGAAAACCGCCGCATGCATCATCGACTTTGATGGCCTCCCGATCGGCTCCTGTGCGAATATATGGTATGCTTTTGTCGTATGTTCGATCCGACTTCTCCGAGATGGTGGCAGCCTAGGTTTTGTGCTGCCCTCGGCCGCCGAGTATGCAGAGTACTCTTCGCCGCTAAGGGCGGCGATTCGGAGCCAGTTCGAGAGCCTTGAGGTTCTCCGATGCAAACGGCCGCTATTTCCCACTGTCCAGGAAGGTACGGTGGTCGTCCTCGCTCGCGGCTATAACCAGGGGCCAATGCGTTTCCGACGCCGCGAGTTTTCCACTGCTGAGAAACTCATCGCGTCGCTTGAAACGGACTCGGTAAACAACCTCCGACATTGTAAAGCTACCGTAGTATCCAACGATTCTGAAACCGTCTTGTTTTCTGACATAGCGGATGTCCGACTAGGAGGCGTTACCGGCGACAGCAAATTCTTTCTCCTAACCGAGGAGGAGCGGATGTTGCACGGGCTACCTATCCCTGCGTGTACACCCGTCGTTTCACGAGCGCGGCATCTGTCAACCCCGGTTCTGCTGAAAGAGCATTGGAACTTTCTTCGTCACTCAGGAGAACGTGTTTGGCTATTTAATCCGGCTGGCGAATACGTCGAGCATAAAAGCGTTCAACGATATCTTCGCCGTACTCTCAAGAAGGATGGATGCAATCGTTCAGCTTACAAAATACGCACGAGAGTTCCATGGTATCGCACACCGCTACCAGCTGAACCGCACGGATTCGTGAGCGGCATGAGCCGGCATGGTCCATGGATATGCTTGAATGAGTTCTCCCGGCTTAACGCAACCAACACATTGTACGTGGTAAAGTTTCGACCAGGCGTCAGCCCCAATGAACGGTTCGGCTACGCGCTCGGAATGCTCTCTTCCTCTGTCCAGGCTCAGCTCCGGAAATCCGCTCGACGCTATGCAGACGGTCTGATTAAGTACGAGCCGAGTTCGCTCAGCAATTTGCGTTTGCCACGCATTCTGCGCGACAAGGCTTTTCGGCGAAGGTATCATGAGGCGGTGCGTTCACTCCTTGGCGGAAAACGTCATAACGCGCGGCAAATTGCAGACAGCGTGTTTGAACTTAATTCATAACGATGGACCTCTACATCTTCGGCTCGAGTACCGTTACCAATATCTGGGCAGGCGTTGGCGCCAGAAAATGGGCCATCTCTAGGGATCAAGCGCAGATGCCAGGAGCGAAAACGAAGGCGCGGGCGTTGCCTGTTGGGGCTGTCGGATTGCTGTATTGTTCACAGACCCACACGTTCTCAACACCGTTCCTCTGTGCATCGACTCCAGAGGTCGAAGAGAGCGTGACGGGTATCTGGCCAGAGGAGTGGTTCTTCCCCTTTGATATTCTGCCACTTGGTTCCCCTTTGAAGCAGATGACCACCGACGATGTATCGGCTTTGCCCACGATCAAAGCATCGGGCAAACCCTGGAATCGCACACTCCGCGTTCAAGGCCAATTTGTTTTCCAATCTACAACCATCACCACACAAGATCGGGCGATACTCTTCGACTCGCTTCGCTGGTGAGGACTCGGCGTCGCGCGCTAAGCTGCACGCCAGTTACTTCATGCGGTCGAATGTTTTTTGAAGCAGGTCGAGATCACTCGGGTTGCCGAGTTTCTCCCGCGTCTGATCAATCCATTTCTTCTCGAGCGCGTTCTTGGTGGGGTGATCGGATTCGTAAAACACTCCGAACACACCTGAAAATCGTAGCTGGGCGAGCTTGTGGGCGGTGAGCTCGTCGGTGACCCGCCACAGCGGGCAGGCTGTGTGGCGGAGCATCAACTCATTTCATTCGATCGAAAGTTTTTTGGAGCATGTCCAAATCCGAGGCGTTGCCGGTTTTCTCTCGGGTGGTTTCGATCCACTTTTTCTCTAGAGCATTTTTCGTGGGCCGGTCGTTTTGATAAAAGACACCGAACACCCCAGGAAACGGGAGTTGCGCGAGCTTGTACGCCGCAAGCTCGTCAGTCACGTCATGTCTCAATTCGTCTTCCGGCGTTCCATCCCAGGTTTTCTCCTGGATCAGCTCGAAGGCGCCGCCTTTGCGGGGATTCGCAGGGTCGAAGGCGCCGGGGAAAAATTCGACACACTCCGACAGGCATTCGATGACGGAGAAGCCTTGGTGATCCATGGCGCGCTCGATCATCTGGATCATGTGGTTGACCTGGGTGGCGTGGGTGCGCGCGACGAAGGTGGCCCCGGCGCAGATGAGTTGTTTCATCGGGTTGACCGGCTGGTCGATCGCGCCGGTCGGGTCG
>DASQLH010000142.1:0-13541 GCA_035630155.1 Chthoniobacterales bacterium | reverse complement strand
TTCAGGGCCGAGCACTCCGGCTTGCAAGCGCGCTACGGCGTCACGCCCGACATGACCGCGCTGGGCAAGATCATCGGCGGTGGTTTTCCCATTGGCGCCGTCGCCGGCCGCGCCGAAGTCATGGATGTGCTCAACCCGCAGTCGCCCCGGTACGTGTTCCCGCACTCCGGAACCTTCACGGCCAACCCGATCAGCATGACCGCGGGCATGGCGGCGATGCTGAAGTTCGACCGACCCGCGGTGGCGCGCCTAAACGCGCTGACCGATCGGGCCAGGAACGGCATCGAAGGCGCGATCCGCGCGACGGGCGCGCCCGCGAGCGTCACCGGGGCGGGCTCGATGTTCCTGGTGCACATGAAGCAGACGCCGCCACGAAATTACCGCGATGCCTACCCGACGCCCGACGAGTCGCGCCGACTCAAGGCGTTGCTCGATCACCTCTACAACGAAGGTTGCAGCATCATCAGCACGGGTGCGTGCACGTTCTCCACGCCGATGACCGAAGCGGAGATCGACACGCTGGTGGGGGCGTTCAAATCCGGCTTTGCCAAGCTGGCTTCGATGGGATGAGCGATTGGGCCTGCGGGGTGACCCCGAGGACACCCACGCGCACGCCAACGCAGCGACCAGATGCTCGCCACCTGCGGCTGGGATCGAGGCGATTCGTGAACTCGGTTTCGGTTCCGGTGCCAGTACCGAAGAGCCGCCACGTCTTCGCCTTTCATCGACCAGACACTCTGCTCGAGTATCTGGGTAGCGCGGCCGTCCCGGCTGCTGGGGCCGGCGTCCCGCCGGACCGAACTTTAGACTGCGCCTACGTGCTCCATGCTTTCCTTGAGGTCTTTAAGGATCGAAATACTGGCCCTGCAAGGTGCGATTCACGCGAGGAAACAGCCGACGCGTTGTGCGCGTTCCATGACGTGATGGAACGTGCCAATTAGCTTGCTAGTGTCTTGACGAACCGTATGTCGATTTATCAACACGATTCCGAGCCGCAGCCGTCCGTCGTTCGCGAGCGCGATCTCGAATCGGACTTCATCGAAAAGCTCCGCAGCAAATCTTCGTGGACGGCATCCTCGACCGCATGATCTTGCAGCAGCTTTTCCCCTCCCCGGAGGCGGGATGAAGGATAGACGTTTTCCGTAACCTGACCGAATTATGAGCCAGATGACTTCCACAAATGAAAAGCCCTTTCCCCGCGGCGCGGAATGGGTGCGGGCGGATTTTCACCTTCACACCCTCAAAGATACAGGAGCGTCGCGGAAGCAGTTCCGGGAGGAGTATCGCGGCGAAGATGAGAGTGGCCACGCCAAGGCCAACAATTTTCCCAAAGACTGGATCGGTCGGCTCAAGAAGGAACAGGTCCGAGTAGCAGTGGTCACCAATCATAACGATTTTGACCGAGACGAATACAAAACATTGCGCCAACTGGGGGCAAAGGAGGGAATTCTCGTCCTTCCTGGCGTGGAGCTAGGCCTGAAGGACGGCGGGGGTGGCATTCACACGTTGATCGTATTCAACCCAGACGGCTGGGTGGACAACGCGGAGAACGATGACCGGATCGCCCGTTTCCTGTCCTCTCAATTTCATGGGCCACCGGACGAAGGCACCCGGACCAAGGACGACCTCTACCACTGCCTGGAGCTGCTGGACGATGTGAAGGCAGATTATTTCCTGATCTTCGCGCACGTGCAAAGTGAAAACGGCCTGTTCGAAGAACTGCTCGGGGACAATCTCGCGCACATGATCAACGGCTGCGGCAAACGGTGGCGTGAGCGCGTTCTGGGGTTGCAGAAGGTAAAGCGTCTGGATGTTGTTCAAAAGCGATGGCCAAGTGGGACGCCACTCCCTGCATTTGTGGAGGGCTCCGATCCCACATGCATTGCGGAAGTCGGGAAGAGTGATCGGAAGTGTTATCTGAAAATAGGCGAGCCCTCGTTCGAGGCGGTAAAGTTCGCGCTGTTCGACCATGCATATCGGGTTCGCGCTGATTTGCCCGAACCCCGGCAGGCAGTCCTACTGAGGCAGGTGAGTTTCGCCGGTGGTGCCCTGGAGGGAATCACCGTGCCTTTTTCCCCATCGCTGAATTGCCTGATCGGTCCGAGAGGGAACGGCAAGTCAGCAGTGATAGAATGCATGCGCCATGCGTTGGGCTTCCGCGAGGGAGCGGATGATCGCTACAAGTCCGGACTGGTCGACCGCATGTTGTCTCCCGCCGGCAAGGTGATAGTCGAGGCCGTGGATGAGTTCGGGCGCGAAGTCCGGGTGGAGCGAGAGCGCACCGGTCAGCCATCCGTGTATCTGGATGGCCAGTATCGCGACATTTCTCCCGGATCGGTCCTCAAGGACATCCTTTACTTCGGCCAAAAGGACCTCTCTGCCCGCTCGGAGTCGTTCGATGAGAGCTTTCTCGACAAGTTGCTGGTAGACAGGCTCGACCCCAAACCACAGGAGGAGGCGGCGCTCATCGAAGGGGTTCGTCAGGCCGCGCGCCAATTGAAGGAAACGCTGGAGGCTACCGAAAAAATCGCAGCGTTACAGAAGGAAAAGAACGAACTGGATACGCTACTTCAGGTCTTCACCGACAAGGGCGTGGACAAGAAGCTCACCGACATGACTCTCTTTGATGGTGATCGGCAGGCCATCATGGCATGGCAACAGGCATTAAAGGAAGTCGGAACGAATCTCAAGGAGTCAGCGGATTGGGACGATGCGGACGCGTCGTTCCCCGTTTTAAAATCCAAGCGGACCAAACCCGTCGCGGCTGATCTCACTGCGGCCAGGGTAAAGTCCGATGAGGCGAAGGCGACCGCTCAGGTAGTGCTCCAAACCTTGCGGGAAGCATTTACCTCCGTCGGCGAATCTCTTCAGAAACTGGCACCGGTTCAGGAAGAGATGAAGCAGGAGGTAGCCAAACTTCAAAAGACGCTGAATGAACCCCAGCTCGATCTGGAACTATTCCGGAAAAAGAAGGCCCGACTCGATCAGTTGGTAAAGCTGCTGGCGGCCGGCGCCCAACGCGCCAAGACGGAGCGAGGGGCGCGTGACCTGTTGGGTGCAGCGGTCAATAAGCTTCACGATTTCTGGCGGCAGCGGTTCACCGAGCGTGAAGCGGAGGTGCGCCGCCTAGAAGCGGAGCTACCACAGGAGATTCGCCTGCAGACGGTCTTCAAAGGGAAACGACGAGCTTTCGGCGAATTCCTTCGATCCAAGTTCCGGGGCACTGGCTTGCAAGCGGCATCCTACGACACGCTTGAGGACGCGTTCACCGATGGCAGAGAGCTGTATCAAAGCCGGGCAGAGTTGATGACGAAAGGTCTGAGCGAGACTGCAGCGCTCAAAGTCCAATCCACACTGCTGGAGCATTTGGCGGATTTTCTAAGCTTTCGCTCGCCGGACGAGACCGTGGTCCTTTTTCACCAGAAGCCGCTGGGAGAATATTCGCTTGGGCAGCGGGCCACGGTGATCCTGCACATTCTCATGCACCTGCAGCGCTACCCGGTAATCCTCATCGACCAGCCGGAAGACGATCTGGACAACGAAACGCTCTATAGTCACTTCATCCGCCAGCTACTCGAACGGAAAGAGCTGACGCAGTTCATTTTCGCCACCCACAATCCGAATATCCCGGTCCTGGGCGATGCAGAGCAGGCAATCGTCTGCCGGAAGGAAGGGGAAATCTTTTCATTCGACCACGGAAGCATTGACGACAAAGACATTCAGCAACGCATCATTACCGTGATGGAAGGCGGCGAAGACGCATTCCGGCGCAGGAAGGAAATTTACCAACTATGGAAGAATTCGAACTGAGAAACCAGATACTTCTTGGAGAAGACAGCACGCGGCAATTCAAGCGCGAGCCTTCGGCTGATGCCAAGATGGCGGGCGAGATTGTCGCGTTCGCCAACAGTGGCGGAGGACGTATTTTCGTCGGGGTTGATAAGGATGGTGCCATTTCGGGACTCACGGGCGAAGAGGCGGAGAAAGTCGGCGAGGATATGGCCAAAATTGCTTGGGATCGAGTTCGCCCCCCATTTTCCATTCTGTCTAAATCGGTTCCCACGAGCGATGGTATCGTCGTCGTCATCGAGATTGCCGATGGACCGTCGAAACCGTATTGCGACAACGACGGGGAGTATTGGGTGAAGAATGGGCCGGACAAACGCCGCGTGCGTAGTCCCGAAGAATTGGCGCGGTTATTCCAATCGGGAGGGAAACTGTATGCGGAGAGTCAGGTCGTCGCCGCATCGACATTGGAGGATTTCGACCACGACCGGTTCGAGCGATTCTACGAGGCAAAATACTCCGAGACGCCGCCCAATCGAAGTGAGGAGGGTGAGGCCTACCAAAGAACGCTGGAGAACTTGAAACTGGTAGATTCCGGTCGTGTAACAGTCGCGGGGCTGCTGCTGTTTGGAGATCGGCGACGTTTGCCTGTCTTGTTGCCGGAAATGAAGATCGACGCCATCTGGTTCAAAGGCATCGAGCGCGCGGGATTAGAATGGCACGACCAACGAACAATCACCGGGCCGCTAGCCGATCAATACGACGAAGGCATGGGTTTTCTGAAACGATGGAATACCCGCGTTCAAGGAGGCGGTTCATTCAATCAGAATGGCCACCCTGAGGTGCCAGAAACGGTCTTCGAAGAACTTCTAGTTAACGCTTTGATTCATCGGGATTATTTCGTCAAATCCTCTATCAAGCTGTTTATCTTCGATGATCGAATCGAGATTCGCAGTCCCGGGAAATTGCCGAACAATCTCACGGTCGATCAAATCCGCCGAGGTATCCAGCGCAGCCGGAATGTGCTCTTGGCATCATTTGCTCCCGATCTTCTGAATTTTCGCGGAGTGGGGAGTGGAATTGTCCGCTCCCTCAAAATCTGGTCGTCGCTCGCCTGGGTGAACGATACGGAAGGCGAGGAAGTCGTGGTGACTATCGGACTCCCTTAGCCATTTGTGACGATCAGTTCGACAAGATGACCGACAGCAACCAGAAGCAACTGGGAAACACCCTCTGGAGCATCGCCGACCAACTGCGCGGGGCCATGGATGCGGACGACTTCCGCGATTACATGCCGTCCTTCCTCTTCCTGCGCTATCTCTCCGATAACTATGAGACGGCGGCGAAGAAGGAGCTTGGCCGGGCGAGCGAGGAGGGGTCAGAGCTTACTATCGACACTGCGGCGCCGGGCGCTGGAACGATCTGACAGTCAGACCCACTTCCAAACTCACTCCCGCTCGAAGACCGTCGCCAAGCCTTGTCCTACCCCGACGCAGAGCGACGCGATGCCGCGCGAGGCGCCGGTGCGAGCCATCTGGTGGATCAGCGTCGTGGCCAGGCGGGCGCCGCTGCAACCAAGCGGGGAAGAAGTGCAGGGTCAGCTCGGCACGTTAGCAGAGCCCAACAATTTGCCGCGATTCTAGAGCTGACCCTGTTCCCGTTTGCCCCCTCGGTGAAACTCACGCAGTGCGAAGAACGGCTTCAGATGGAAATCGTTGCCGCAGCGGACCAGCACTCTCAGCTGTGCGGCTTGCGGCGACGTCGCGTTGGAACTGTGATGGAAAACTCGTCGTCGTCGTCGTCGTCGTCGTTCACCTCGTCAGGAATCGGACCTGTAGCAGATAGGCCGGCTATACGCCTTGCATCTTCGTCGCTAGCCCCCCGCAAGCGGGCCACCATGTATCTCTGATTTGGTACCGTGCGGCTCGGCCTCGTTCCCGTCGAATAATTGACAGGCTTCTGAAGGACAGCGATAAAGCCGAGGATCATACCAATGGTAGCAAACACAATTCCAGGAGAAGCATTCGTTAGTTTGGCGCCAATCGTATTCGGGGCTTCGACGACCCAATTCAGGGACCCCTGAAGGCCTGCAAAGATCATTGCCGCTCCGATCGAAATTGTCAGAGCGGAAAGACCGAGGGCCCCCCAGCGCAGTCCGTAGATGTGCCGCATGTGGCGTTCATGAGACTGGAGCGAAGCAAAGCGAAGCTCGTCTTCAATGTTCCGCGGCTGCACATCCGTATTTTTAGGCGCTCGCTTCATACTGACTCGAAATTCCCGTGGCGTTCAGGCGAGCGTATTGGGTAATGTATCGCCGGTGCAAGCAATCTCTTGGTTACGTCGCTTCACCGGGAACTTCACACACTTTGCCGTCCTCCCAGATGATCACTGTCAAACCGCGCTGCCGAAGTTCTGAGCGCTTCTTCTTTGTTGCACGACGATGCGCCTGCGAAGCGACGCGGGTCCATTCTGGCATCACTTCCTAAGATCGACCATAGAAGGACGGCCAGAATGGGATGCGTTGCAGAGGCGCCGGGCGCTCGAACGATCTGACAGTCAGGCCCACTTCCAAGCTCACTCCCGTTCGAAGACCGTCGCCAAGCCTTGGCCTACCCCGACGCAGAGCGACGCGATGCCGCGCGAGGCGCCGGTGCGAGCCATCTGGTGGATCAGCGTCGTGGCCAGGCGGGCGCCGCTGCTACCAAGCGGGTGACCGATCGCAATCGCGCCGCCGTTGACGTTCAATTTTGCGTTGTCGATGCCCAGCTCGCGCTGGCAGGCGAGGGCCTGCGCGGCGAACGCCTCGTTCAACTCGAACAGGTCGATGCGGTCGAGCGTCAGTTTCGCGCGCAGCAGCGCCTTGCGCATCGCGGGCACGGGTCCGAGCCCCATGAACGCGGGATCGACGCCGGCCGCGGCGCTCGGACCGATGAAGGCGATCGGCTGAAGGCCCAGCGATTTGGCCAGCCCGGCTTCAACGATCAGCAATGCCGCCGCGCCGTCGTTGATACCCGACGAATTGCCCGCGGTCACCGTGCCTTGGTCGTCTTTGGAGAATGCGGGTTTCAGCTTGGCGAGATTCTCCAGCGTCGTGTCCGGCCTCGGGTGCTCGTCCACGCTGACGAGGGTCGGAGCGCCCTTGCGCTGCGGAATCTCGACGGGCACGATCTCCTGGGCGAACAGCCCGCGTTGGTGCGCCGCCGACCACCGTTGCTGGCTCTGCAGCGCGAACTGATCCTGATCCGCCCGGCTGATCTTGTGCTTGCGGGCGACATTCTCGGCGGTCTCACCCATCGAGAAGGGGTGATGCAGCGCCGCCATGCGAGGATTGACCAGGCGCCAGCCGATCGAAGTGTCGAAGATCTGCTGCGACCGGTCGAACGCGGTTTCCGCCTTGCTGAGCACATAAGGTGCACGGCTCATCGACTCGACGCCGCCCGCGATGAACACATCGCCGTGACTCGCCTCGATCATGCGCGCCGCGATGTTGACGGCTTCCAGTCCCGACGCACAGAGGCGATTCACCGTCGAACCCGGCACGGACGCGGGGAGGCCCGCCAGCAGCGCGGCCATGCGCGCGACGTTGCGGTTGTCCTCGCCGGCCTGGTTGGTAGCGCCGAAGTAGACATCCTCGATCAATGCGGGGTCGATGCCGGATCGCGCCACGACGGCCTTGATGATGTGGGCGGCAAGATCGTCGGGGCGAACCGACGCCAATGCGCCCGCGTGCCGACCGACAGGTGTTCGGAGTGCTGTGATGATTGCCGCTCGCCTTTGCATCGAGATTTGATCGCGTCGCTGCCGCGAAAACCGTCTAAAATTGCCGACTTCCCTGCTTCCGCGGATCGGTCTCCTCGATAATCAGGCTGACCGCGTCCTGATTGAATCCCTTGAAGCCACCCGAGCGTTGCAGGTTTTCGAGGTGGCTGCCGATCGCGCCGTTGCGCATGAATTCATCGAACTGTGAATCGGTAATCGAGCCGTTCGCTCGCAGACGCTCCGCGCGATCGCGGCTCACACGCCAGCGTTCACCTTCCGTGAACGCCTGCTTCAGGTGCGGGAAATCGGAGAACGGCTTCATCGTGTTGATCCCCTCGCCCGCCAGCTGATCGCGCAGCAGCGCGAAATCGAAACGGCACTCCAGATGATGCATCCCCGCCTCGAGAAAACTTTCCCCGTGCAGACCGCACCAGAGTCCAATCGTCCCCAGAGTCGGCTGCGAAGGCAGTTCCTTCCGCGAGAAATCCACATCCCCCTCATCGGGGTTCAAATCGACGTCGTTGAAGATAATGATCCCCTCGACCGGCTGCTCGATCACCTGCGCCCCCCAGCCTGCTTCCTGACCGGCATAGTAGCGCTCGCGGCGATGAAACCCGAGCAGTTCCCACGCTCTGATCAAATCGACGAAACACTCGCGCGACGAACGGTAGGTGTGATGGTCGTGATTCGCCCAACCCAAGCCTAACGAGTCCTGCCGGCGCTTCTGTTCCGTTCCAGCCCGGTTTCGCTTCTGCCAATAGCGACGCTCCTCTTCGAAGACGAGATGACAGGCCCAATCCTGGCCGACCAGCTTCACCATCTGTTCGATCCGCTCCAGTCCGTGTTTCATTCCCGCGCGATCGTCATCCCACACTCGGCGCCGCGTCTGCCACAGCTCGCGCGCCGCGAGGTACGCCTTCAAATCCGGCTCGGCCGTCGTGTAACCGCGATACGCGCGGCGCTCGATCACCTCGAAGCGCGCCCCGTTTTCCTCCGAGATCAGCATCTTGCGGAAACGCGAGAGCGGTGCGCCTTCGATCGGGTTCGTAACGCCATGCACCCCCGCGAAGATCGCGAGATCCTCCGCGCGAATTCCGAGGGCGAGCGGATACTTCGCGTTTGTCGGCGCGATCAAGACTCGCGGCAACATCGCTTCCGGATGCCAAAATTGCTTCTGCGTATCAGGCGCATCGGCCAGCGGATCTTCGGTGTAACCCGTCTCCCGAAGGGCTCTCTCGTCCGATGCCGGCAAGAGCAAATAATCCGTCCAGTCGAGAAGCAGCGTGCCGGTTTCATCGCGCATCCGCGAAGCCAGCGTGCGAGCGAAGCTGTTCTGCTGCGTGAAGGCGTCCATTCGGCTGAGAATAAAATTCTCGGCCTCGTAACAAAGCGGCCATTCAAACCTGGTTTCCGCGTCGGCCTGCTTCTGAGGATCGAGGGTGGCTGTAGTCATAACGCTCCCAATGTTGTGCAACTTTCCGGCGCTGTCACCCCACAGGTTGGATTGGAGTCGGGGGACGCCTGCTGTCATGCTCAGTCCGTGGATTCATCATTTGAAGCGGCGGATTTTTATCAGCTCGACGAGTTGCTGACCGATGAGGAACGCGGCAAGCGTGAAGCGGTCCGGCACTGGGTGCAGGACCGTTTTCTGCCGATCGTGGCGCAGCACTATCGCGATGGAACTTTCCCTCTCGATCTGGTTCCGGAGCTGGCCCAGCTGGGCGCCTTCGGTGCGACCATCAAAGGCTACGGCAGCGCCGGGCTCGGGAGCATCGCTGCCGGTTTAATGATGCAGGAGCTCGAACGCGGCGACAGCGGACTGCGCACCTTCGCATCGGTCCAGGGATCTCTCGCGATGGTCGCAATTCATTTGTTCGGCTCTGAAGAGCAAAAGGATCGGTGGCTGCCCGCGATGGCGCAGGGCGAGAAGCTCGGTTGTTTTGCACTCACGGAACCTGATTTCGGTTCGAATCCCGGCGGTTTGCGCTGCCTTGCCCGAAAGACCGCTGACGGCTATCGGCTCACCGGCACCAAGAAATGGATCGGCAACGGCACGATCGCCGATGTGGCGGTGGTGTGGGCGAAAGTCGAGGGCGAAACGGGCGTGGATCCGGCCAAGGCCGGCGCGATCCGCGGGTTCCTGGTCGAAAAAGGCGTGCCCGGTTTCACGGCGACGCTTATCGAAGGGAAGCTGTCGCTGCGAGCCGCGTTGACGGCGGAGCTTCGATTCAACGACTGTGCGATTCCGGAGACGGCATTATTGCCGGAAAGCAGCGGACTGAAATCGCCTCTGTTATGCCTGAACCAGGCCCGCTACGGGATCGCCTGGGGCGCGCTCGGGGCGGCAATGGCCTGCTACGACGAGGCGCGCCAATACGCGATGAGCCGCGTCCAATTCGACCGCCCGATCGGCGGTTTCCAACTAGTGCAGGCGAAGCTCGCCCGCATACTTACCGAAATTACCAAGGCGCAACTCCTGGCCTTTCGCCTGGCGCAACTGAAAGACGCCGGCGCCGCGAAGCATTACCACATTTCCATGGCCAAGATGAACAACGTCGAGATCGCGCTCGAGGCGGCCCGGACCGCACGCGACATCCTGGGCGGCGTCGGCATTCTGGATGAGCGCCAATGTTTCCGGCACATGTGCAATCTCGAAAGCGTGAAGACCTACGAGGGCACGCATGACGTCCACCTGCTCGTGCTCGGTGAGCAGATCACCGGGATGACGGCATTCGCCGGCTGACATGTAGTCATCCCGAGCCGCGAAGACGGCGAGACCTCACAATAGGTAAGCCGCTTCCGCGAGAAAAGGGGGCGTCATCATCGGACAAGGCGGGACGAACGCTTGCGTAATCTACCGTGCGATTGTAAGGTCCCTCGCCGTCTGCGCGGCTCGGGATGACCGGCATTTTGCCGCTTGTCCGGGACTCGTTACGCAGTCGCGCTTCCTTCGTCCGGCGTGCCAAACTGGATTCCCTGGGCCAGCGGCAGTTCCGTCGAAAAATTGATCGTATTGGTTTGCCGGCGCATGTAGCTCTTCCACGAATCGCTTCCGCTCTCGCGACCGCCGCCGGTGTTCTTCTCGCCGCCGAATGCGCCGCCGATCTCCGCGCCGCTTGTGCCGGTATTGACGTTGGCAATGCCGCAATCGCTGCCGGCCGCGCTCAGGAACTTCTCGGCCTCGCGCATGTCGTTCGTGAAGATGGAAGAGCTCAATCCCTGCGTGACTCCGTTGTGGATGGCGATCGCTTCATCGAAATCGCGGTAGGTCATGAAGTAGGCGAGCGGGCCGAAAGTTTCTTCCTGCACAATTTCGAAATCGGGTCGCGCCGTCGCGAGACAGGGTTTCATGTAACAGCCGCCTGGAAATTGCGCGCCACCGAGTTTGTCGCCGCCGTAAAGAACCTCGCCCCCTTCGCTTTTCACCTTCTCGATCGAGCGTTGAACGTTCTCGAGAGACCCCTGGTCGATGAGCGGACCCATCAAAGTTTTTGGATCGAGCGGGTTTCCGATATTGACCGATTTGTAAGCGGCGAGCAGCCGGTTGCGCACCTCATCGGCGACCGATTCATGCACGATGATGCGGCGCGTGGAGGTGCAGCGCTGCCCCGCGGTCCCGACCGCGCCAAAGAAAATCGAGCTGGTCGCCATGTCCAGATCGGCGGTCGGTGCGACGATGAGTGCATTGTTACCGCCAAGCTCCATGACCGTGCGACCGAGCCGGCCGTGAACTTCTTTCGCGACGTCAAAGCCCATCCGGGTCGATCCGGTGGCGGAAACGAGCGGAATACGCCGATCGCGCGCGAGCTTCTGGCCGATTGAGGGACCGTCCCCGATCAGCAGACAAAAAATGGCGGGGTCGGCACCGGTCTCCCGGCAGACCCGCTCAGCGATCTTGGTCACGGCGACGGCGGTGAGCGGCGTTTTTTCCGAGGGTTTCCAAATGGTGGCGTCACCACAGATCGCGGCCAGCGCGGCATTCCAGGACCAGACGGCGACCGGAAAGTTGAAAGCGGAGATGACCGCGACCAGGCCGAGCGGATGCCACTGCTCCATGAGACGATGATTGGGGCGCTCGGATTGAATGGTCAGGCCGTAAAGCATTCGGGACTGGCCGACCGCGAAATCGCAGATGTCGATCATCTCCTGCACTTCGCCCTCGCCCTCGGCGATGATCTTGCCCGACTCGAGGGTGACCAGTTGGCCGAGCTCCGACTTTAGTTCACGCAACGCGTTGCCGAGCTGCCGCACGGTCTCGCCGCGGACAGGTCCGGGCGTGACGCGCCATTTCTCGAAAGCTTCCTCCGCGCGCGTGATGGTCTTCTCGTAGTCGGCATCGCTGGCGGTGTGGACACTCGCGAGCCGCTTGCCATCGACCGGTGAAAATTTTTCGATGACTGGACCGCTGCCAATCCATTCGCCGCAAAAGGCGCCGGGGTTTTCATCGGCGAGACCAAGTTTGTTAAGGATGGATTGCATCGGGTAAGGATCTAGGAGTCGCGGCGCAGGGGCCGCTCCGACATTGGAAAAATTATTTCCGCGTCTGCTGACATTGCGCACGCAGCAGATCGATCGCCTCGTCCACGACTTCAGTCGTGATGTCCAAAGCCGGACGAAAACGAATCGAGTGATCGCCCGATTTCAAAACGAGCAGGCCGCGATCGAACAAGCCTTTCCAGAATTCATCGCGCGTTCCTGGGTCGGGCAAATCGCAGGCAATGAAGAGGCCGCGCCCGCGCACCGCCGTGATCATCGGCTCCCCACGTTGCAGCTCCTGGAGCGCCTTCAGGAAGTAGTCACCCACCTTTTGTGCGTTCGCGACCAGGCTCTCCTTCTCGATGATGCGGAGGAAATGCGTCGAGCGAACCATGTCGGTGTAATTGCCGCCCCAGGTCGAGTTCAAGCGGCTCGGCAGGCGGAACGCGTTGTCCGGCACTTCATCGAGGCGCGGACCGGCCATCACGCCGCAGACCTGCACCTTCTTGCCAAAAGCCATCAGGTCCGGTTTGACCCCAAAATGTTCGGAACACCAGGTGCGTCCGGTCGTCCCGAGTCCAGTTTGCACCTCGTCAAAGATGAGGAGCATCTCGTTCTCGTCACAGATCTCGCGCAGCTTCTTGAGGAACTCTCCACGGAAATGGTTATCGCCGCCTTCCCCCTGGATCGGCTCGATGATGATCGCGGCGATGTCCGTCCCGCGCTCCTCAATGAACTGCCGGATTTCCTCCTCCGATTTCTTTTCCCGCGCGATTACATCCGCTTCGCGTTCGGATTCCGGCAGCGAGAAATCGATGCTTGGATTGGAAACGCGAGGCCATTTGAACTTCGCGAACAAATCCGTTTTCCGCGGATCGGTGTTCGTCAGGCTCATGGTGTAGCCGCTGCGTCCATGGAACGCGTGCTGGAAATGCAAAATCTCCGTCCCGCGTTCGCCTTGTCCCGCGGCGATGTTTTTTCGCACCTTCCAATCCATCGCCGCCTTCAACGTGTTCTCGATCGCGAGCGCGCCGCCTTCGATGAAAAGGTAACGCTCGAGCGGCGGCAGACCAGCGACGCGGCTAAAGGTCTCGACAAACTCGGCGTAGCCCCTCGAGTAAACATCGGAGTTGGCCACCTTGAGGGTGGCCGCGCGAGCCAGCTCCTTCTGCACGCCCGGGTCGGCAAAGTGTGGATGGTTGTAACCGATCGGCATCGAGCCGAAGAACCCGTAAAGATCGATCAGGCGCGAGTCGCTTGCCGCATTGTAAAGGTAGGAGCCGCGGCTTTTTTCGTCATCAAGCACGATCCGGAAGCCATCGAGCAAGACATGGCGCTCGAGGATTTCCAACGCGCGCGACGCGGCGGTGTTGCCTTTTTCGGTTTCGGTTTTGCTCTCGCTGATGCGGCTCCGCGATGATGTGCGGGCCGCTTCCGTGAGCACGGGCGGCATACTCATCCGCTGAGGTTAGCTGGGAGGCTGGAGTAGGTCAAACTCCGTGGCACAGGCATCATGCCTG
>DASQLH010000141.1:0-35700 GCA_035630155.1 Chthoniobacterales bacterium | reverse complement strand
TCAGCGCGCGATCGAGCGCGGCCACGGGCCCCAACTGACCGCGCTGGAGGCGCAGTTCGACGATGTCTTCACCCGGAAACGCGACGCACTTCAGGCCATGCCCAAGGCTTCCGCTGAAGAATCGCAAACGTTGACCGCGCAAGTCCGCGAACTCGAGGCGCAAGCCCGCACCATTCGCGACAACACGAAGAAAATTCTCGTCGAGGCCGGAGCGAATCCCAAAAGCAAGGACTCCGATTATGTTTTCATCACCTTCGTCCTCCAGCATCTGCCCCATGGAGTTGTCGGCTTGCTGGTGGCGGTGATTTTTTGTGCCACCATGTCTGCTACGTCCGCCGTCTTAAACGCGCTCGGCTCGACCAGCGCGATCGATTTCTACCGGCCGCTCATCCGCCCAAAGGCCACCGACCATCACTACGTCGTCGCAACCAGGTGGCTGACGCTCGCCTGGGGATTGGTGGCGATCGCCGTCGCTTCGTTCGCAAGTCTGGTCGAGAACCTCATCGAAGCCGGCAACATCCTCGGCTCCGTGTTCTACGGCAGCATTCTCGGGCTTTTTCTGGTCGCGTTTTTTCTGCGTCACGTGCGCGGCTCCGCCGTATTCTTCGCCGCCGTGATCGCGCAAACGCTCGTGCTCGTCCTCTTCTTCACCTCCAACATCGGTTATCTCTGGTACAACGTCATTGGCTGCGGCCTCGTCGTGCTCATCGCGCCGGTCTTGCAACGGGCGTTATTCCGGAACGAACCGCCGGCCGAAATACACTAGTGTCGTGGATGCTAAAGGAACCTGGTAGGGACGCCGCGCTGCGGCGTCCGCGAGTGTTTCTCAACCTCCCTGTTTTAAGGCGAACCGCCGGCGGACGGCGCAGCGCGCCATCCCTACCATGGTGAAAAAGCCGATCATCTGCTTCGGTCAACAACCGTGCGGCTTTTTTCCCAAGCGCTTTCTCTTTGCCAAGATCACCGCGGCGCGCCGGCTCCAACAGGAGATCGGTGGCGAGATCGTCTTCTTCTTTCACGACAGCGACCATGATCCGCGGGAAACGTCCACGAAATTGCGCGAATGCCATGCGGGACGGGTAGAGACGCTTAATTTTCAGTTCGCGAACAAAATCCAAAAGCAGTTCTCGCCGCTCTACGCGAAGAGCGTCTCGGCGGAATGGCAATCCAAGATGGCGCGGCAATTGCCGAACTACGTCGGCCCCGAGTTCGTGGAGCATTTCCAATCAATCGAAGCCTCCAACGCCGCCAATTTCTGCCGCGACATGTATGCCCGCATGGGGTTGCTCGAAGGACTCCGCGTGGAGCGCTCGAGCGATCCTGAATTCAGGAAGCGCGCGGCCCGAGTCGATGACTACTTTGTCGACGTGACCTGGGAAGACGAAATCGTGCGGGCGCGTTATAGCGGCGGCAAATTGCTTTTGCACAAAGGCGGAGATCGCTTCATCGAGCTTCCGCCGCAGTGGCACGACGCGACCCAGATCAGCCCGACGCGCGATACGCGGCTGCGCTGGATGCAGTCGGTCATCCACTGCACCCATTACGTCGCCGGAGCCGGCGAGCGCGCCTACCTGAACGAAGCCGACGCGCCCGGCGTGACCTTCGTGCCACGCGATGAGATTTCCGATTCCGACTTCGCGTATATTGGAGAGTAATGGAAGCGCGACCTCTTAAGATCGGGATCACCTGCTTTCCGTTGATCGGGGGCAGCGGGATTCTGGCGACGGCGCTCGGCATGGAGCTGGCGAGCCGGGGCCACGAAGTGCACTTCTTCAGTCACGCCAAACCGGTCCGCCTCGACCTTTCACAACCCCGGGTCCATTTCCACCAGGTCACAGTCGGGCAGAACACCGTTTTTCCCTGTCCCGATTATACGCTGCCGCTTGCGGTGAAAATGGCCGAGATCGGGAAGCAGGAAGCGCTGGATGTTTTCCATGTCCATTACGCAGTGCCGCACGCGATCGCGGCGTTCCTGGCCACGGAAATGATCGGCCCCGGTGCTCCGAAAGTCGTGACGACATTGCACGGCACCGACACCACGCTCCTCGGTCCGAATCCTCAATACCGTGCGGCCATCGAGCACGCCCTCATCCATTCCGACGCGGTCACCACCGTTTCCGAAAGTCTGCGCGGGCAAACGCAGGAAATTTTCAGGTTGCGGGATGAAATCGCGGTCATTCCAAATTTCTTTACGCCAAGCGCGCCCGGCAAAGACCGCGCAGAAGTCCGCCGCGAGCTCGGGATTGGCGACAACCAGTTTCTGGTCGTGCACATGTCCAATCTCAGGCCCACCAAGCGGATCGATTTGCTCCTGCGGGTGATCGCCGCTACGGCGAAGCGCGATCGAATTCGGCTCCTGATCCTTGCCGGCAGTCCCTTCCGCCCATTCGAACCGCTCGTGGATGAGCTTGGTCTGAGAGACAACCTGATCATCAAAGAAGACGCCGCCGTCGTTGAAGATTTCCTGCCCGCGGCCGACGCGGGCCTCTACACTTCCGAAAAGGAAAGTTTCGGACTGAGCATTCTGGAGACATTGTTCTTCGGGAAACCGATCGTTGCTTTTCGAATTGGGGGCATTCCGGAAGTGGTGGGCGACGCGGCTTACCTTCATCCATTCGGCGATATTGCGGCCATGGCGACATCGTTGGACACGCTGATCGCCTCGCCGGAAGCGGCCCGCGAAATGGGCGGACGTGGCCGGCAGCGCGCCGAAACGAATTTCACCGCCGACCGCGTCGTGCCCGAATACGAAGCGCTCTATCGGTCGGTGTTGAAAAGTTAGGCGAGCGCGGCGTCAACGGCCGCAGGAAAAATCTCGCTCACTTCGCCCTCGATGCGCAGTGAGACAGACGTCTCATGATCGTGCTCGGTGGCGCCGCGATTAACGATTACGTAGGGAGCGCCTCGTTGCGCGGCGAGCAGGGGAAACGAAGCGGCCGGATAAACCGATAGCGTCGAACCGAGCGCGACGACGAGATCGGTCGCCCTTGCCCCTTCCGCAGCTTGTTCGAGGACTTGGGGATCGAGGCTTTGCCCGAAACTGATGGTCGCCGGTTTCAGGAATCCGCCGCAGTCGCACGAGGGTGGTTTGCGATTGATCCGGAAAAATTCGAAATGCGGCTCAGGATCGCCGCGCCATTTACAACTCTGGCATTCGACCAGGAGATTGGTGCCATGCAGCTCGAGCAGGCGATCGGGGTTCGTGCCCGCAAGCGCGTGGAGCCCGTCGATGTTCTGCGTCACGACTACCAGGACTTTGCCGGCCTTCTCCAACCGAACGATGGCGTGGTGAACGGCGTTCGGCTTCGCGCTGCGAAATTCATCCCATCCTTCCAGCTTGTAGTCCCAATGTTCCAGGCGCGCCGCGTCCGAGCTCATGAAATCCTGGAAGTAAACCGGCTTTCGCCGCGTCCAGACCCCTTGCGGTCCGCGGAAGTCGGGAATCCCGCTCGCGGTCGAAACTCCGGCCCCGGTAAAGATCAGCGCCTTCCGCGAAGCTCGCAGGTATTCGGCAAGACGGGCTTCAGGGGTATCGGGCGGCACCTCTGTGAGACCGCGGGAGATCAGCGCTGGCTCTCGATGATCGCGCGGTTGGCGGCGATGGCGCCTTCATCGGGATTTGGGCTCGCCTTTAATAGCTCGATCGACTTTTCCGCAGCGGCAATCGCTTCCTTTTTATTCCCCATTTTGGCGAGGATTTGCGCCTTCTTTGCCTGCATAAAATACGCCTTCGGATTTTTCTCGATCGCCTGATCGACCCACTTCAACGCCTGCGGGAGATCTTTGTTCTGGTCGAGATAAAAACTGGCCGCGCTGTAGTAAAACCCGGCTTCCTGCGGCTTACCGTCTTTGACGGCGGCGTCGATACCTCGCGTCACCTTTTCAACGTCGTTGGTCGTCACTTTCAAGGGCACGCGGGTCTTGTCCCATTCCAGATAAAAGGTGGCCGAGTTCGCGCGCAGATCCTCGAAGTTGATTGTGAAAGTCTCGGCCGGCATCGCGATCATCGCAGGCTTGGCCTTCGCGCGCGCCGCTTCTTCCTCAGGTTTGTGGTCGGCGAGAGTCTGCGCGTTTAGATTCTTCGAGAGAACCAGCGTCCACTCGCTGGCCCCCGGGATCGTGTAGAGCACGTATTCGCCCGCGGGGACCTCCTTGTCGCCCCACTTCAAGGGAGCGCTGGTCTTGATCTTGGTCGGTTGATTCGCGCCGGTGCGCCATGGTTTGTCGAACGGCACCAGGCCGCCGAAAATCTGCCGGTCGTTTTTGTTCGGGCGCGAGTAATCCACCTCCACGTCGGTCAATCCGACGCGCTGCTTCAGGACGGCACGTGCACTGGCCGAGGGAAATTCCAGCTTTTCTTCGGCGGCGAAGAGAGTTTCCGGAACCAGTCCCGCTGCCAGGCAGGCAACGCAAAGCGCAGCCAAGAATTTGAAGGATGACGGGAGCCTCGCGCCTTTTTCGGCGCTGCGCTGGACAAATGAAACAAACGAGATGTTAGCCATGATTTCATACATGGACTGATTCGGCGGCGATTACCAGCGTTTGATCAAATGTGTTGACGGCTGGCGGACATTTTGGCGGGATGTCGAGCACATCCTCTCCTCGCAACATGGCTGACAATATCGAGACCGGCAGTGGCGTGGGCAATTCGAACACTACGGTTATTGCCGCGGGAGGCGGCCCCGGGGGCGAATATGTGCCGCTCTCCGGAATCATCGGTCTCACCGCCTATCTCGCCCTCGCGATTGTCTTTTGCCTCTACGGATTGATCGTTTTTTGGCCAACGCCAATCCCGGGCGGTCCCAGCGCGGGACAAAAAAAGGGTCCGGCCGAGCAGATCGATTCCACAACTTCACCTCCATCGACGGCCGCGGCTTCTCCTTCCGCGACCGCGCCTGCGACGGCGGAAACTACGCCGGCCACGACGCCCGCCCCATCGCCGGGAAAAGCGAAAGCGTTTGGGTTCGTGTTTGAGGTTTGGGATGAAGTGCGGTTGCTCTGGATCGTGATCCTGGCTGGCGCCCTCGGCAGCCTTATCCACGCGCTCCGCTCCGTTTATTGGTACGTCGGTAATCGCAATCTTGTCCGGAGCTGGCTCGCCAAGTATCTCGTTATGCCGTTTGCCGGAAGCGCGCTCTCCGTCATGTTTTACTTTGTCATTCGCGGCGGTTTCTTTTCGCCGCAGTCGGACTTTTCTCAGACCAGCCCGTTTGGTTTCGCCGCCTTGTCGGCCATGGTCGGGTTATTCTCGGAGCAGGCCGTTTTGAAGCTGAAACAAGTCGCGGAAACGGTCTTGTCGAAACCGGAGCAGGGGGCGGATCCGACGACGCCGCAAAACGAACCGTCCGCCGGCGCGAACAAAGATTCGACGGGGAGTTAGGCGGGCGGCGGCGGGGAAGCGGGAGCGGCCGTTGGGGCCGGGGTCAAGCTCGCAGCCGGAGCGGGCTTCTTTTTCGCGGCCGCCGCGGCCAGATTCGCGTCCACTTCAGCGGCCTCGACCGGGTGGATGGTGTGGTAGTAGCTGTTCGACTTCGCCAGCTCGCCCTTCCGCATGAGGAGCGCGTCGAAGCGTTCTCTCCGGCTTAGCTCGTAGACTTTGTCCATCTTGATCGCTTCAAACGGACAAACCTCGACGCAAATCTGGCAGCTCATGCAGACCGAGATGTCGATGTCGAAAGTCTTCGGATAAAACTGCGGCTTGCCCAGGTAGTCGGGCTTTTTGTCGTCGCTCTTGACGATGTAAATGCATTGCGGCGGGCATTCCTTCTCGCAAATCTTGCAGGCCACGCAACGCAAGCCCGCTTCCGGTTCGTTGTCATAAACGAGGAAGGGGAAGTTGCGGTAATTTTCCGGCAACGGACTTCGTTCCTCCGGATATTGCACCGTGATCAGCCGGTCTTTCTCGAAATAGCTCCCGAGAAAATTCCGCGCGGTAACCGCCATTCCCTTGAGGACGCCTGTGCCGATCATGATGTCTTATAGAAGAGACCGTTTTTTCAAGATTTGCAAAGTCGGCTCGAGCGGGAGCGCTTCGAGGGTATGGCCGCAGCCGGTCATGGTGGTGGCGCGGAAGAGCGAATTGTAGATCGCTTCTTCCGTTGCTTCGATCACGGCAAGAAAAAGCGGAGACATGGCGTCATTGGCGACGAATTTTTGCGCGCGGTCTTTTCCCGGCAGGATTCGCAGCTCGGCAGCAGTGGAGAACGCGATGGCGTAATCGCCGCTTCCGTTTGAGCCCGTCCCGCCCGTTCTCGCCAAACCCAGCATGGCGCGTTCGCCCATCCGTTTGAGATTGCGCGCGTCCACTGGAGCGTCGGTCGCGATGACGATAATGATGGAGCCGTCCGCCGAGGAAGGCGCCCGCGCTCCGGCTACTGGCTTCGTTTTCCGAAGGTCGGCGCCTGGATTCTCCAGTTCTTTTTTCAGGTAATAGCGGCCCAGCTCGCGGCCGACTGGCGCGCCATTGATCGTCAGCACGCCACCGAAGTTCGATTGCACGAGCACGCCCACGGTATGGCCGCCAAGATTCCCCGGCAGCTTGCGCGAGGAGGAGCCGATGCCGCCTTTGAAATCGAAGGCGATCGTTCCGGTTCCCGCGCCGACGCACCCTTCATCGACGATCCCGCTTTTCGCGTCTTTGATGGCGGAGAAAACGTCTTCGCGCGTGATGCTGCGCGCGCGAATGTCGTTCAGATAACCGTCGTTGGTTTCGGCCACGACGGGGTTGATGGAACGGACCTCTTCGTTCCCCGGCAACGCGAGCATGTAATCGAGCAGGAAATCGGCGACACGCGGAACGCTCAGCGTGGAAGTAAGAAGGATCGGGGTCTCAATTTCCCCCAGCTCCTCCACCTGCGTGGAGCCCATCAACTTGCCGAAGCCATTGCCGACCCGGACAGCGCCCGGGACCTTTTCGCGAAACAAATTTCCCTCGTGCGGCAGAATGGCCGTGACACCGGTCCGAACATTGTCGCCCTGAATAATTGTCTTGTGGCCCACCAGTACGCCCGAGACATCTGTGATCGCGTTGAGCGTTCCAGTCGGCAGAATGCCCACTTTGAGTCCGAGCTCTCTCGCGCGGGGGCGCTCCTTTTCAGGAGCGGCCGCAACCGCGCCGGCTGCCCAGAAAAACGCGAGAGCGACGCACGCGATTCTCATCCGAATCACCGGTCCACTTCACCCATGACGATATCGACGCTGCCGAGGATGACCATGACGTCCGCCACCGTGTGGCCGAGGCAAAGATCTTCCAGGACGGTAAGGTTGATGAAGCTGGGTGGCCGGACGCGATAGCGATACGGATTCGCGCTGCCATCGCTGATCAAATAAAAGCCGAGCTCCCCCTTTGGACCTTCGATGCGTCCGTAGGCCTCGCCGATCGGCGGTTTGAAGGCGCGGATCTTTACTTTCGGATTCATCACCGGCCCGGCCGGGATCTCGGCGAAGGCTTGATTGAGAATCCCGATGCTTTCGCGAATTTCGAGCACCCGCATCATCAGCCGGTCATAACAATCGCCGTGATCCCCGAGCGGCACGCGAAACTTGAAGCGCGGATAGAATCCGTAGCCATCGACTTTTCGGAGGTCGTAGTTAACGCCACTGGCGCGCAACATCGGTCCGGTGATCCCGGCGTTGATGGCCAATTCCCCTGAGAGTTTGCCGACCTCCTGGGTGCGGGCGATGACGATCTCGTTCGAGACAATCAGCTTCTCGAATTCATCAAGAAAGCGCGGGAACGCGTCGACAATCTCCTTCGCGCGGGCCAGCCACTCGGCGCTCGCGTCAACCCGGCAACCGCCGAAACGCATGTAGTCACACATCATGCGCGACCCGGAGAGCGATTCGAACAGGTCGAGAATTTTCTCCCGCTCGCGAAACGCATACATGAGGGGCGTGCCCCACGCGCCCATGTCGCTGAGCAGAAAGCCGAGGAGCGATGCGTGGTTTTGCAGACGGGTCAGCTCGGCCAGGATGACGCGCAGATATTCCGCGCGCTCCGGCACCTCGATTCCGGCGAGCTTCTCCACACTGAGCGCGTAGGCCCAGTTGTTGGTCATCGAGCAAAAGTAATCGAGCCGATCGGTGTACGGCATCGACCCGAGATAGCTCGTGTTCTCGCCGATCTTTTCGTGGTTACGATGCAGGTAACCAAAGACCGGCTTCAACTTGCGCACGATCTCGCCGTCGAGCGCCACGTTCATGCGGAAGACGCCGTGGGTCGAGGGATGCTGCGGTCCCATCGAGACTTCCATCAGGTCGCCGTCGAGGCGAGAAGTCATGGCGGGCGGCGGCGGCGGCGACTCTGCCAGTTCGTGAAAGGCCGTGGCGCTCATCTAATTCCGGGTTTGGAAGAGCCACGGATAAACACGGATTTACACGGATTCTGGTCCTGATATTTCAAACTCTTCTTCATCCGTGTTTCATTCGTGTTAATCCGTGGCCGACTTTTCTCCGCTTACTCCAGCTTGCGCCGTTAGTTTCTCCGCGCCGTCGATCTCGGGACGCGGAGTGTAATGCTGCTTCGCTTTCTCCAGGACTTCGTCGTGCGGCGTTGGCTCATATTCGTAATCGTCCGGCTCCCGATAATCTTTCCGCATCGGGTAATCGACGAATTCGTCCCACATCAGAATGCGGCGCAAATCGGGATGGCTGTCGAATCGGATGCCATAGAGATCGAAAATTTCGCGTTCCTGGAATTCCGCGCTGCGCCAGACTGCCGTGAGCGAGGGCAAACGCGCGCCTTCCGCGCGGTCCGGCGTCCTCATGCGAATAATCACCGGCCCATGTTTGAGCGTCATCGAGAAAAGGTGATAAACCGCCTCGAGATAGCCGGGAAAGAACTCCTCCTGCGATTCCTCGATTTCCTTCTCCTCGCCTTCGACCAGCTTTTTCACTTTCACCTTCTTCGTGACCTTGCGATCGAGCCAATCGACGCCCGTCACGTTCGAACAATGATCGAGCCGCAACGCCGGATCATCGCGAAGGAAGCGGGCTACCTCGACCGCATGCTCATTATCGATCACGAGCGATGGCTGATTCGCCGGCCCGGGATTCGGAACGATCTCGATTTTAGCGCCGGGCACCGCCGCTTCAGCGCGCGCCTTGATTTCTTCAAGCGTTTCCATCATCGAATTGGAACATAGGCCTGCGGCCTGTGCGCCCAGCGGGCATTTTGCCCGCTGCCGGCATCTTCAGCAGAGGACAACTCTGCTGGGCGCCCAGACTGAAAGTCTATGTTCCGGCGGTTCATGTGCGCTCCAGCTTCGGCGGCCGAAAGACATCCGGATTACTCGGCGGCTCGAGATCGTGCGCGCCGAAGGCCGGCACGGGAAACTCGCTCGGCTGCGCGCGATTGAGATGGGCGGCCTTATTGTCGCCCGTCAGTTGCTGGTCCGCGATCTTGCGCTGGAGTTCCATGAAAGCGTGCAGCAGCGCCTCGGGCCGTGGCGGGCATCCTGGAATATAAACATCCACCGGAATGTAGCGGTCGATACCCTTTAGCACGTTGTAGCCCTGCTTGAATGGACCGCCCGAAATCGCGCATGCCCCCATCGAGATGACGTACTTCGGATCGGGCATCTGGTTGTAGAGCCGCACGATTTGCGGCGCCATCTTCTTGGTCACCGTGCCGGCGACGATCATCAGGTCGGCTTGCCGCGGCGAGGGCCGGAAGACTTCGCCGCCAAACCGTGCCAGGTCGTAACGCGACGCGGCTGTGGCGATCATTTCAATGGCGCAGCAGGCGAGCCCGAATTGGAGCGGCCAGATCGAATTGCGCCGGCCCCAATTGTAAAGCTCCTGCGTCGAGGTCACCCAGACCCCGCGCTTTTGCAGCTCGCTCCGCAACCCTTCGTCTATCTGCTTCGTCATCTCGCGCCCTTCCGCATCCCGGCCCAATCTAAACACCCTTTGCTCCAGGCCCAAACGAGCCCTTCCAGGAGCAGCAGCAGGAAGACAAGGATCGCGATGAACGCCCCGAGCGGCAGGCCGGTGAAAGCCACCGCAAACGGCACCAGAAAAATCGCTTCCACGTCGAAGATCAGGAAGATGATGCAGTAGAGATAATACTGCGATTGGAACTGCACCTGAGCCTCGCCGAGCGATTCCATGCCGCACTCGTAGGTCGCATTTTTCTGCGGCCCCGGCTTTGGCGGTTGGAGAAACCTTCTCCAAATCCACGCGACTCCAAGCGGCATCACCGGAAAGATCAGCGCGACGCCGGCGAAGATGACGAGGAAAAAATAGGGATCAGGCGTCATGATCGGAAGAGTAATGCAATTGCTGCGTTTTTGTTAACCGAGAGTCCGATCTCGTGCCAGCGCATTCGCTCTTGCCTAAGCAATCACTGATCGCTTTCCTTCAGGGCGGATGAGCGGCTCGGTCGACCAGATTTTTCTTTCGCTGAAGCAGTGGTTGCTCTCGTTCCTGTCGAATGCGCCGGAATGGGTGCAGATGGCCGCCTCGAGTCTGATCAACATCGCGGGCGTCCTCGGTGTATTCATGACCCTGTTCGCGCTCATCTCGGTGCTGGAGAGAAAAATTCTCGGGCGCATTCAGAATCGCTACGGGCCGAATCGCGTCGGGCCGTTCGGGCTTTTGCAGCCGCTCGCCGACGGCATCAAGCTCCTCATCAAAGAAGACATCGTCCCGATCCGCGCGGACAAGGTCGTCCACTTCCTCGCGCCAATTCTGATGGCCGCTCCCGCCATCCTAGCGCTGGGCGTGATTCCTTACGGGCGAAACATGACGGCGTTTTCCATCGACGGTGGCATCCTGTTTTTCTTCGCGGTCGGTTCGGCGACGGAGCTGGCGGTTTTCATGGCGGGCTGGGGGAGCAACAACAAATTCTCGATGCTCGGCGCCATGCGCGCGATCGCTCAAATGGTCAGCTACGAATTGCCGCTCATCATCACGGTGCTGCCGGTGGTGATGATCGTCGGCTCGCTCTCGCCCGACACGATCGTCGATGCGCAGGCCGGATATGCGCAGGGCTTTATCCCGCGCTGGTTTGTCCTCACACCCTGGGGCGCCGCCGCGTTCCTCTTGTTTTTCGTTTCCGGCCTGGTTGAATCCAACCGCACTCCTTTCGACGTGCCGGAAGGAGAATCGGAGATCGTGGCGGGCCACATGACTGAGTATTCCGGCTTCAAATACGCCATCTTTTTCCTGGCGGAATATTTCGGAATGTTCGCCGTCAGCGGCCTGGCGGTGACGCTTTTCCTGGGCGGCTGGCACGCGCCGCTGCCCTGGCTTGAGTTCGTCCCGTCCTACGTCTGGTTCTTCACCAAGCTCGGCGCGCTGCTCTTCGTTTTCGTCTGGATCCGCGGAACCCTGCCGCGGATGCGCGTCGATCACGTGATGAATTTCGCCTGGAAATTCATGATGCCGATGGCGTTCACCTGCATCCTGGCCGCGGCAGTCTGGCACTACCAGGCGCATGGCTGGGCGGGTTGGCTCTGGTCGCTTGGCATTCTCCTCGCCGTTTATCTGGCCCTCTCGCGCTTTCTCCGGACGGGAAAAAATCTGGCCGCCCGCACTTATCGTTTCGCCGAATGAGCGCCGCCGCCTTTCTCATTATCTCTGTGCTCATGCTCGCGGGCGCGCTCGCCGCCGCCTGCCTGCGAAAGCTCGTCCACGCCGCGCTCTGCCTGGTCGTCGCTTTTGTCGGTCTCGCCGGGTTCTTCTTTTTGCTGGGCGCGGAATTCGTCGGGCTGGTGCAGGTGTTTGTCTACGTCGGCGCCGTCGCCGTGCTGATCGTCTTCACGATTCTTCTTACTCGCCGCGAAGACGAGGACGCGGTCGGCTTCAACTGGGGCGGAGTGCTTGTCGCCATCGTGGTCTTCGCCGGCCTGCTTTGGACGATCCTCAACACAGCTTCGCTCTCGGTCGCCGCGCCCGCCATGGAAGCACTCACCGTCAAGCGGATCGGCGAAGTGCTCATGACCAGTTACGTCTGGCCGCTGCAATGCGTTGGCCTGCTCCTGACCGCCGCGCTGATCGGCGCGCTCGTCCTTGTCATGGAGGAAAAACAGTGACGCAGAAATCTCTCCCATGACCCCGACGCTCCAGCTCTGCCTCATCGTCTCAGCCGCGCTGTTTTCCATCGGCTTGCTCGCGGCGCTGAGCCGGCGTCACGCGATTTTCATCCTGATCGGCATCGAGATGATGCTTGCCGCAGCGAATCTGAACTTCATCGCTTTCTGGCGGTTTGGCCCTGATCCACAAAATCCCACCGGAGTCATGGTCGCCATCTTTTCCATCGCCATCGCCGCCGCCGAAGCCGCCGTCGGTCTCGCGCTCGTGATCGCCGTTTACCGTCATTATCGGACGACCAACGTCCAGCGATTCGATCAACTCAAAGGATGAATCCCTGGATCGTCGAGCATCTCTGGCTTGTTCCCGCTGTGCCGCTGGCGGCTGCGCTTTTGATTTTGGGTCTCGCCAGGAAACGGCCCAGTGCGGCAGCGGCGCTCGCGATCATCGGTCAACTCGTGACGCTGGTCCTGGCCGTCATCGCATTCCTTCCCACGCTCCAGGAACCGGGTTGGCGGGCGTTCCATAACTTCACCTGGTTCACTTTCGGCGACCAGGCGGTGCGCATCGGCTGGGTCCTCGACCCGCTCACGGCGGCGATGCTGGTCATGATCACATTCGTCGGCCTCTGGATTTTCGTCTTCAGCAAAGGCTACATGGCCGGCGACAAAGATTTCTCCCGCTTCTTTGCCTACCTCTCGTTTTTCTCCGCGGCCATGCTGGGCGTCGTCATCGCCAACAGTCTTCTCCTGCTTTTTGTCTGCTGGGAACTGGTCGGGCTCGCTTCCTACCTTTTGATCGGTTTTTGGATTCACAAACCGAGCGCCGCCGCGGCGGCGAAGAAAGCTTTCATCACGACGCGCATCGGCGATCTCGGATTTTTCCTCGGCATCTTCTGGCTCTACGGCAGCAGCGGCACCCTTCTCTTTTACGATGCCGGAAAAGGCTGCCTCGAAGCCGCCGGGCTTCTGGCCATCGGTTCCAGCGCCACCTTCATCGCGCTCCTGATTTTCTCCGGAGCCGTCGGAAAGTCGGGCCAATTCCCGCTGCACGTCTGGTTGCCGGACGCCATGGAAGGTCCGACGCCGGTCAGCGCGTTGATCCACGCCGCCACCATGGTCGCGGCCGGCGTCTTCCTGGTGGCGCGCGTCTATCCGCTCTTTTCGTTAGGCGCGGTCGATGGCGTCACGCCGTCGCTCACTGTCGTCGTCTGGATCGGCGTCATCACCGCGCTGATGGCTTCGCTCATCGCCATCGCGCAGGCCGACATCAAACGCATCCTCGCTTACTCAACCGTATCGCAGCTTGGCTTGATGATGGTCTCGCTCGGTGTCGGTGGCGTCGCGGCCGGCATCATGCATCTGCTCGCGCACGGCTTCTTCAAAGCGCTTCTCTTTCTTGGCTCCGGCTCCGTCATCCACGGCTGTCATCACGAACAGGACATTCGAAAAATGGGCGGTCTGCGAAAGATCATGCCGGTGACGTTTGTGACTTACGCCATCGGCATGATGGCGCTCAGTGGTGTGCCGCTCTTTTTTGCCGGCGCCTGGACGAAGGAGGAAATCCTGCATGCCACCGCGCATTGGCCGAAGTCGCACCTGCCGCATTATCTGATGCTGGCCGGCGTGGTCCTGACCGCGCTCTACATGACGCGCCAGATGATCTACGTTTTCTTTGGTAATCGGCGCGGGAACATAGACTTCCAGTCTGTGCGCCCAGCGGGTTTTCAACCTGCTGAACCGAATGCAGCGGAGAACATCTCCGCTGGGCGCACAGGGCAAAGCCCTATGTTCCGGCACGAAAGTGTTCAAGAAAGTGCGCCGGTCATGACGCGGCCCTTGATCGTGCTGGCGATTTGCGTGATCGGCTTGAGCGCCATTCTCACGCCGGCATGGCCTTGGCTGCACAGCTATTTGTCCGGCGAATCCACCCACTTCGATCTCGGAAAACTAATCCAGCCGATGCTTTTTGTTTCACTGGCGCTCGTGGCCGCCGGAATCGGTCTCGGCGTTTTGGTCTATCGCCGGGCTGGGGCGACCGATCCCTTGCAACAGATCCTGCCGGCTCTGTTTCGCTTCCTCGAAAACAAGATGTGGCTCGACGAACTTTACGACAAGACCGTCGTGGCCTTGAGCAGAACCGCCGCGCTTGTTTCCGATTGGATGGATCGCTACATCTGGGATGGCCTGGTCCGCGCGTTCGCCGGAATCGGCCGGCTCTTCGGAAGTTTTTCGGCCGGCTTCGATGAACGCGGTATCAACGCCGGAGTCGACGAAAGTGTCATCGGCACGCGCGGCCTCGGTCGCGTGATGTCGAAGCTGCATTCCGGGCAGATTCAAACCTATCTCGGCGCCGTCGCCGTCGGCGTGCTGGTGTTGCTTCTCTTCTACGCATGGCTGGCCTGATCACCCTCCTGATTCTCCTGCCGCTGGTCGGGGCGCTTTTCGTCAGCGTATCGCGCCCGGATTCCGCGCGCGCCGTCTCGCTCGGCTTCAACGCGCTCAGCGGGCTCACCGCTTTCTTCCTGTGGCGAAACTTCGACGCGTCCGCCGTCGGTCTGCAACTGGTGGAACGCCACGCCTGGATTCCAGCCATGGGCGCCGAATATCTCGTGGGCATCGACGGGTTGAGCCTGCTCCTCGTCATCCTGACGTCGCTTATCTTTCCCTTCGCTTTCCTCGCGCAACGAATGTCGCGCGGCGCGTGCGCGTTGATGCTCGTCATGCAGGCGGCGCTTTACGGCACGTTCACCACCCAAAATTTTCTGCTCTGGTTTTTGTTCTATGAGATGAGCCTGATCCCAGGGTTTCTCCTGATAAGAATCTGGGGCGGCGAGAATCGCGACCGCGCGGCGACGAAGTTCTTCCTCTACACCTTCCTCGGCAGCGTCGCGATGCTTCTCTCGTTTCTCGGAATCTATTTCGCGAAAGGGACTTTCGATTTCGCCGCGCTCGCCGAACTCGGCCGCAGCGGTCCTCTGCTGGACGGAAAGCTCGCCTGGATCGCCTTTGCCGGAATCTTTCTTGGGCTCGCGGTGAAGGTGCCGCTCTTTCCGTTTCACACCTGGCTGCCGGACGCCTACGAAACCGCGCCCGTCGGCGTCTCGATGGTGTTGACCGGTGTGCTCTCGAAGATGGGCGTTTACGGTTTCGTGCGCCTGCTGCTTCCGCTCTTTCCCGGTGAAATAAAAATCCTCGGGCCATGGCTCCTCGGTCTGGCGGTCTGCTCGATCGTTTTTGCTTCGCTCGCGACCTGGGCGCAATCAGACCTGAAACGAATGGTCGCTTACCTTTCGATCAACCACCTCGGCTACTGCATGCTCGCTCTCTTTGCCGTGAGCGCCACGACCGCCCGACCGGCCATCGAAGTCCAGGCAGCTTTGAGCGGCGTCTTCATGCAAATCTTCAATCACGGCATCACCGCCGCTGCGTTGTTCTATTACGTTGGCCTGCTCGAGGAACGCCGGGGTTCGCGTGGCATCAAGGATTTCGGTGGGTTAATGCAGCGCACCCCGCTTCTTTGCGGATGGATGAGTGTCGCCATGTTTTCCTCGCTCGGCTTGCCGGGGTTGAACGGATTCATCGGCGAATTTCTTATCTTCAAAGGCTCCTTCACTCTCGCCGCCACGGCGACCGCCGTCGCCGTCCTCGGGCTCTTGTTCACCGCCATCGCCTTCCTCCGCGCCATGCAAATGCTTTTCAGCGGCCCCTTGGCCGAAAGCTGTAGCGCCTTCCCCGATCTGCTGCGACGCGAGAAGCTCGTCATTGTTCCCGTCACGCTCCTGATGTTCGCCGTCGGCATCGCGCCGCAATTCGTCTTCAACATCTTTAACACAACCGTCGTGCACATGGCGCGGTTGTTTGTGTGAGTATCGGAATGAAACGTGAAATCATCCCCGCGGCGCAGATTGCCCAGTCGATCTATTTCCTACGCGGACAAAAGGTCATGCTCGATTTTGATCTCGCGGCTTTATACGGCGTCGCGGCAAAAGCGCTGAATCAGGCGGTGAAACGAAATCGGGGGAGGTTTCCTAATGATTTCATGTTTCAACTTAATCAGAAGGAAGCACGATCTTTAAGGTCACAATTTGTGACCTCAGGCCACCAAGTAATTGAAACCAAGGAAGTTGCGGCGAACCGGTCACAATTTGTGACCGGTTCATTCAAGCATCGAGAAAAGAAGAGTCGACCTTACGCGTTCACCGAGCAAGGCATCGCGATGCTCTCCACCGTCTTGAAAAGCGAACGCGCCGTGAAGGTGAACATCGCCATCATGCGCGCGTTCGTGAAATTACGGGAAACGCTCGAGACGAATCGCGAACTTGCCCGTAAATTTGCCGAGCTCGAAAAGCATGTCGGCAAACATGACGCCGAGATTGCCGCAGTCATCGATGCGATCCGTCAACTGATGGCGCCGGCGGAGAAGCCGCGCCGTGAGATCGGTTTTCATGTGCGCGAGAAAGCACCGCGTTATCGGACCCGAAACCATCGATGATCGCCTGGACCATCTACGTCACATTCGGAGCGGCGCTGCTGCTGCTTTTTCTTCCGGCCCTTCTGGCGCGCTGGATGGCGCTCCTGGCGACTCTCGCTGCGTTCGCGATTAGCCTGGTCGGATTTCTCAACACTCCCGACGCCGGCGCCTTTGCGACAATCATCCGCCTTCCCTGGATCCACGCTTTGGGAATGGAATACCATCTCGCGGCGGACGGCATTAGTCTGACCATGTGCCTGGTCACCGGCCTGACCGCCGTCAGCGCCGTCCTTTTTTCGTGGGACGTCCAAGAGCGGCCGAACGAATTCTTCTTCTGGCTGCTCCTTGTGGTCGGCGGGTCCTACGGCGTCTTTCTCAGCGCCGATCTCTTTCTTCTCTTCGTTTTCTACGAGCTCGTCATCGTGCCGAAGTATTTCCTCATCGCGATCTGGGGTTCGACGAACAAGGAGTACGGCGCAATGAAGCTGACGCTTTATTCCTTTTTCGGCGGCGCGCTGGCGCTGATCGGGATCATCGCAATTTACGTCACGGCCGGGGGAGGGAACGCGACCGCGGCGCTCGATCTCCAGCAGCTCGCGCAGTTCCAATTTCCTCTTCAATTTCAATCCTGGGCGTTCCCCGTTTTATTTCTCGGCTTCGCTGTTCTCGCCGGCATCTGGCCGCTGCATACCTGGGCGCCGACGGGCCATGTCGCCGCGCCGACCGCGGGTTCCATGCTTCTTGCCGGCATCGTCATGAAGCTTGGCGCCTACGGCGCCTTGCGCGTCTCGATGAATCTTTTTCCGGAAGGCTTCCATCTGTGGAGCAAATGGATCGCGGTCCTTGGCGTTATTGGGATCGTCTATGCCGCGGCCGTGGCGTTGCGGCAGCGCGATCTCAAATTCGTCATCGGTTATTCGAGCGTCAGCCATATGGGCTTCGTCTTGCTCGGGCTCGCGACCGCGAATGTTCTCGGCGTTGGCGGCGCCGTTCTGCAAATGTTCTCGCATGGTGTCATCGCGGCCCTGCTCTTCGCCGTGGCCGGCCGGATGATTTACCGGCGCACGCACACGCGTGACCTGGAGACGCTTTCCGACATGGGATTGCGGCATGCGATGCCTTTCGCGGCTTTCTCATTCGTGATCGCGTCCGCGGCTTCCATGGGCATTCCCGGCTTCAGCGGATTCGCCGCGGAAATCACAATCCTTATTGGGGCGTGGAAAGCGTACCCGATGGCCGTGCTGGTCACCGGGGCGGGCATGGTGCTCGTGGCCGCATTTACCTTGCGCGCTTTGAAGAAGACGTTCTTTGCTGAGGGCGCGGGCATTCATATGCAACAAGGTCGCCCCGTGGTCGACGCCGATTGGAACGAGGAGTCGCAGATTTCCGCTGCGGAAAAGTGGGGCGCGGGTCTGCTCATGTTCGCCACTCTGGCGGCTGGCGTTTATCCCAAATTCCTTCTCGATCGCATTCTGCCGGCGGTCGAGGCCATGCGGTGGTTGAAGCCATGAACTACCTCGAACTCCTTCGCCTCGCCGCACCTGAAGCCGTCCTCGTCGTCACGGCGCTGGTGGTCCTGGTTCTTGGCTTGATGAGCGGGCGCACGAAGGGAATTTGCTCGGGTGTAGCCGCGGCCGGTCTTCTTTTCGCGGTCTCGGCGGTGTTGATGTTGCCCTCCGAGGCGACGCTGTTCAACGGCATGCTCGTCATCACGCCGCTGACCTCGCTTTTCAAAATCATCTGTCTCGCGCTGGCCTTCTTCACCGTGATCCTCGCGCGCGGCAATGGCGCCTTCCCTCATCACGGCGAATATCTCGCGCTTCTTTTGCTCGCGACGATCGGACTGATGCTGCTGGTCGGCAGCGAAGAGCTGCTCGTGATTTTCATCGGCCTCGAGCTGACCGGCCTGTCTCTCTACATCATGGCGGGCTTCGACAAAACCGATGTGCGTTCCGCCGAAGCCGGCCTGAAATATTTTCTCTTCGGCAGCACCGCGAGCGCCTTCACGCTTTTCGGCATCAGCCTCATCTATGGAATGACCGGGGCGACCAGCCTCGCCGCCATCGGCGCGAAACTCGGCGCGATCACGCCGCTGCTCGCGGCCGGCATTGTGATGACTCTCATTGGCTTCGCCTTCAAGATTGCCGCCGCGCCGTTCCATCTCTGGGCGCCCGACGCTTACCAGGGCGCGCCCATTCCTTCCGCGGCATTTATTGCCTCGGCGTCGAAGGTGGCGTCGTTTGTCGTGCTGGGAAAAATCGTGCTGGTTGGCTTTGGGCCGGCGCAAGGGGCCGCCGGCTGGCACACCATGGTTGCCGGCTGGGCGCCGTTGCTCGCGGCGCTCGCGGCTTTGTCGATTCTCCTCGGTAACCTCGTCGCTCTCGCCCAATCCAATGTCCGGCGCCTGCTCGCTTACTCGGCAGTCGCGCACGCGGGTTACACGCTGCTTGGGCTCGTCGCCGGCGGCCGCGAAGGATTTAGCGCGACCTTGTTTTACACGACGGTGTATGCCTTCACCCTGGTCGGAGCATTCGGCGTCGTCGCTCTGGTCCGGCGCGAAACGGGCGGCGACGATTTCGCTCATTTCGCCGCGCTGCGATCTCGTTCGCCACTGCTCGCGGGCTGCATGGCGGTCTTCATGTTATCGCTGGCCGGGCTGCCGCCGCTCGCCGGGTTCTTTGGCAAATTCTATCTCTTCGCCGCCGCGTTGCGGATAGGCGGGAACCAGGGCTTGCTTTGGCTGGTCGCGCTCGCCCTCCTGGGCAGCCTTATCTCATTCTATTACTACCTCATGGTGTTGAAGGTTATTTTCGTCGACAAGACCACGAGCAATCTCCCCGTGCTAAACCTCGATTTGCTTCAGAGAAGCTCGATTGCCGTGCTCGCCGGCATTGTTCTTTTTCTCGGGATCTTCCCGGGAGGCTTGGTCTGGAAGATCAGCAGCGCCCTGCCTTAAACCACCGTCCGCCTATTCTTCCGGCACGTTCCCCGATTCCCCGGCCTTCACCACGTTTTCTTCATCTTTCCTGTCGAGCGGCGCGATCTTGTAGTAGTTGCCGTCGAAGTAAGCGTGGGCCCCATGATAGTGGCTCGTATTGGCTCCGGTGACTTCCAAATGTCTCTCTTTTTCGATGAACGCGATATTGGTTTCATCCGGCTTGTCCGCTTCCCGGCCTTTGTCGCTAAACCATCCGATGGGCGAATTCCAATGCGCGGCTCCGGCAAGGACCCCGAGATGGAGGGCCCGGCCGCGCACGGCATGGAAAACAAAAAACAATTTCTCTTTTCGCTCGACGATCTCCAGGTTTCCGCCATTGCCATCCGTCCAGAGTCCGGTGTGCGGATCATCCTCGTTGTCGGCAAGCCGTCGCAGCCATTGGGCGCGAACGTCGGTCAAACTGGCGGCCGTCTGCCAATAAGCCGCCGAGCGCTTCGCTTCCGCCGCGTCGTTTGGAGTAGGCAACGACTCGAGTGCGCGCCGGTCGCGAGATTCCAGCCATCCCCGCTGCTGCCCCTTCAACTCCGCAAATATTTTGTTGGGTAAAGCCTTTTTCATGGCCGTCCACGCCTCATTCAAGGCGCGGTCAGCTTTGGCGAATGCCGCCTTTGCCTCGGTCAGCTCCGAGGTTTGATCCTCGGCTCGGGCGACAAGAGCCAGAAGCAACAGGAGGAGCGCAAGGCGATTCACGGCGAGAGGGTAGCCAGCCCCATCGCCCTTGTCCACGCCCCCTCCGCGAGCTTGACTTCGTGGTAACCGCCTCGCCATGATCGGGTTCATGAACATTCATCGAACATTCATACTTACGTTTGCCTTGGCGGCTTCCTCTGCTTTCGCGCAGACACCCACCCCTGCCGCCGCCACCAGCCCAGCCGCTCCCACCAAAAGCCCGCCCGCAGCGGCCACGACCAGTCCGGCTGCGAGTACCAGTACCACCTCTACTACCACCGCTCCAGCTCAGCCCAGCGCCGACATGCAAGAGATGATGAAGGTGATGATGGAGATGGGCAAAGTGGGCGAAAATCACAAGCTCCTGGCCGAGATGGCCGGCAATTGGACCTACACCGCGAAAATGTATATGGATCCCGCCGGCCAGCCCCAGGAATCAAAGGGCACCGCCACGCGCAAAGCGATCATGGAGGGCCGCTACTTCACGGCCGAACACACCGGCAAATTCAAGATGCCCGGTCCCGACGGCAAGATGCAGGACATGAACTTCAAGGGCATGGCCATCGAGGGCTACGATAACGCGAAGAAGAAGTTCGTCTCCTCGTGGATCGATAACATGAGCACCATGATCATGAACTCGGAAGGCACCTATGACGCGGCGACCAAAACCTTCACCTACAACGCCGAATGCGAAATGATGCCGGGCAAAATGACCAAGATTCGCGAGGTGATAAAAGTCGTGGATAAGGACCATCACACCTTCGAATGGTACGACAACAGCCGCGGCCCGGAAGCGAAGACGATGGAGATCTCCTACACCCGCGCGGGGAAGAAGTAGGCCCGTCCGCTCAATTTCCTGCGAATGGGGACGTGCCTCCGCGTGCGTCCCCGTCCAAGGGAAATGCTGGATGTTTGCTCCCGCTTTTGCTACTATCCCCGCATTGTGGCACAGAAGAACGGGTAGCCGTTAGTCGGGCGTCCTTGCACCATGTTTACCGAAACGGCACCACCCGCCCCTTCCGCTACCCTCTTTTCCAGGAAGAATCCGTTCCCCTCCCGGCTGCTGGAGAGGCGAAAGCTCGATGGCCCGGGCTCCGAAAAGGAAACGTTCCATTACGAATATTCCCTCGAAGAATCGGGCCTCGTCTTTGAGGTAGGCGATTCGCTCGGTGTCTTCCCGGCCAATGCGCCGGAGTTGGTGGAGGAAATTCTCACGCTGCTCGGCTTCACGGGCGAAGAAGAAGTTACCGGCACCTCAGGCGAGAGCATTTCTGTGCGCGCTGCGTTGCTGCGCGAGCGGACCATCACCACGCCGTCGCGCCAATTCCTCCAGATGGTTGCGGAACGAATTCCGGCGGCCCGCTTCCTTCTCGAGTATTGCGATCTGAACCAGAAGGCGAAACTCGATTCCTATCTCTGGGGCCGCCACGTTGTCGATCTCCTCATCGACTATCCCGAGCTACGAAACAAAATTTCGCCTTCCGAGTTGGTTACTTCTCTGTCGAAGCTGCAGCCGCGGCTTTATTCCCTCGCCTCCAGCTTGAAACGTTATCCGGACGCCGCGCATTTGCTCGCCACGAACGTCGGCTACGTCAGCTACGGGCGAAGTCGCAAGGGCGTTTGCACCAGTTTCATGTCCGAGCGGATCGACGAAGCGACGCGCGTTCCAGTCTTCATCCATACCGCCAAACACTTTCGTCTGCCGGCTGATCCTGCCGCCCCGGTTATCATGATCGGTGTCGGCACCGGCCTCGCGCCTTACCGGGCTTATCTGCAGGAACGGGAGGCCATCGGCGCCACCGGCAAAAACTGGCTCTTCTTTGGCGAGCAACGCCGGAGTGCGAACTTCTATCACGAAAAGGAATTTGCCGAGTATAGCGTTTCCGGTTTGCTCACCCGCTTCGACACCGCATTCTCGCGCGATCAATCCCAGAAGATTTACGTCCAGCATCGCATGCGCGAGCTGGGCGGCGAGATTTGGTCGTGGCTCCAGGAGGGCGCTTATCTTTACCTCTGCGGCGATGCGGAGCGGATGGCCCCGGATGTCGATGCCGCGCTTCAAGCCATCGCCGAGGACGAAGGCGGGATGAGCAAGGAAGCTGCGGCGGAATACATGGCCGGACTCCGAGCCGAGAAACGCTACCGCCGCGACGTTTACTAAGCCAGCGGAAGCAGTGATCGGGCTGGTTTTCCGGTGACGCGATGCTTGACGTTGCGCCGCGCGCGTTGCCAAGATCGTCTCATGAAGACACTCCTAAACGCACTGACATTTCTTTTCGCGATCGTTTCGGTCGCGCTTGCTCAGACACCCTCGGCTTCACCTAAGGTGTCGGCCGCGATCAGCCCGTCAGCCACCACCACCACCAGCACCAGCGCCCAGCCTAACGAGGCTGAGATGATGAAGCAGATGATGGAGATGGCGAAGGTGAACGAGAACCACAAGCTGCTCGCGCAGTTCGTCGGCGACTGGAGTTACACCGTCAAGATGTGGATGGCTCCGGGCGCTCCGCCGAGCGAGTCGAAAGGCACCGCGGTTTCCAAGGCGATCATGGACGGGCGTTACGTCGTCACCGAGAACAATGGCACCTTCAAGATGCCTGGAGCCGACGGCAAAATGCAGGACATGAACTTCAAAGGCATCTCCACGGACGGCTACGACAACGTGAAAAAGAAGTTCGTCAGCGCGTGGGTCGATAACATGGGGACCGGCATTTCCCTGGCGGAAGGGACCTACGATGCCGCCACCAAGACCTTTACCTATACTTCTGAGATGGAGATGATGCCCGGGACGAAATCCAAGATGCGCCAGACCATTAAGGTCACCGATGCCGACCATCGCACCTTCGAGTTCTTTGAGGAACGCGGCACCGGGGAGACGAAAACGATGGAGATCAACTTCACGCGCAAGAAGTAGGCGTCGACGTCATAGGCTTATTACCTTTCGCGGAGCTTCCGTCCTACTTGCGGGCGCCTTGTTTCCGTTCCACCCACGTCTTAAAGCCACCTTCGAAAAGCATGCGCCAGCCTTCTTCGGTCGCGCCTGGGTCTCCCAGGCAGCCAAAGGTGGAATCGGTGATTTCCATCGTGGTGGCCGATTTGCCCTGAGGTGAAAACGCCACGCGGAGGAGCGACGTAGCCGGCCCGCCGAACGGCGGCGCGATGAAGCCGGACAGCGAGACCGCGTTCGGCGCATCGAGCGCGATGACGTGATACCACACCAGCCCATTTCCGTCTCCCGCATCCTCATAGAGCCGGCCGCCCGGCTTTACCTCGAACACGATCCGCTTCGGCGATTCCGTCGCGTAAAAATCTTTCGGCCACCACGAATGGATTTCGCCGGTGAACGCCTTCCAGACGGCCGCGTGCGGTTTGGCGATTTCCAGGGTTAGCCGGTGGGTCACTGCGCTGATCGAATCTTTAGCTGATTTTTTAGACATGATTTCTCCTTGCTGCGTTAGCCGCAATGGCGAACCCGGCCCGCAGCGATTGGGGCAGGGCCTTGCCCCGATCCTTCCGAAAAGCCGATGGCGTTGCTCCGAATTGGGCCCGGAAGGCGCGCGTGAAAACTTCGTGGCTTTCCCATCCCGTTTCGAGCGCAATGTCCAGGACCGTTCCGCGCGTCGTCAGGAGGAGCCAGGCCGCGCGGTCCAGCCGCACGCGCCGCTGATGGGCGGCCGGTGTCTCCCCGAGGACGCGCAGCGTGAGCCGATGAAATTGCCGCCGGGAAAAACAGGCTTTACGCGCCATCACATTCACAGCCTGCCGGCCATCCGCCGTGCTTAACCCTCGGCGCAGCCGCCCGTTCGTTTCAGAATTTCGAATTGAATCTCGGACCTGCATTTTCCGTTTCTACTTCCTCTCTTCTACTTTCTCCTTTCAACTTCGTCTTGATCTTTCCTGCTTTTTTTTGGCTTCGCTTCTGAATCATGAATCTCGAATTCCCATCGTTTTCCGAATACGGGCTCGAGCGGGCGGCCGCAGTGCTGGCGCGGGCGTTCGAGGATTACTTTGTGCGGATCCCGTTTACGCTCGAGGTCCTCTTAAACGCAGCGCGGGTCGATAGCGTGGACCTGGCATCGAGCCGCATCTTCTTGCGCAACGGCGCAGAGGTCGGCGGAGCGCTCATCGCCCGTCGCGGCTGGACCTCCCGGCTCGCGGGGATGGCGATCGTCCCCGAAGCGCGCCGCGGCGGCGTCGGTCGCGCGGCTGTGCTTCAATTGTTAACTGAAGCGAAAGCGCGCGGCGATCGCACGATGGTGCTGGAAGTCATCGAGCAAAACAGCGCTGCGGTGGAACTCTATCGCGCGTGCGGTTTCAAGGAAATTCGCCGGCTCATCGGCTTTGCCGGCCCACCGGCGCCTTCCTCCGCCTTGCCTCCGGCCCTGTTCGAGGTCGATCTTCGCGAAATCGCCGGCGCGGTTATCCGCTACGGCCTGCCTGATCTACCCTGGCAACTCACCGGCGAAACGCTCGCCCAGCTCACGCCGCCAAGTGTCGCCTACAAACTCCATGGCGCCTGGATCGCGTTGACTGATCCATCCCAGCCGGTCGTGACGATCCGTGGCCTTATTGCCGAGCCCACGATTGGAGACGGCACGCCCCCGTGCCGTGATCGTGAAGCAGCGCTCCTGCGCGCCGTCATGTCGAAACATCCCGGCAAAGAAGAGTGGCGATTCTCCGCCGTCTGGCCCGAGGAGCTTGCCGTCGTCATTGCCCCAGCGGGTCTTCCCCGAAGTCCGCTCACTCAATGGCAGATGCAGCGCGAAATCTAAAATCCCGTGTGAGGAATTTCGCTCACCTCGCAGCCGAGCGGCCGACTCGACATTCGTCGGGCAAAACTGCTATAAGTCGCGATGCGGAAACACCCGAGCTTATGAAGCATTCATCGTTACTCGCAGGAGCTGCCCTCGCTTTGATCCTCGGGCTGTCCGGGTGCGGATTGAAGCAGAACACCAAGGCGGCGGAGGCGGAGGTCGACCGCTTTCATCAACGTTGGAACGCCGACGAATTCAAAGCCGTCTACGACGAAGCGCATGCGAATTTTCGCAATTCCCAATCCGCCGACGTTACCGTCGGCACGCTTCAGGGGGTGAAGCGGAACTATGGCGCCTTCAAAAGCGCCACCAGGCGCAGCTGGGGCTTCAGCTCCGACAACGGCGTCACCGATGTAAAATTGAAGTACGACTCGGTCTACGACAACGGCTCCGCGGTCGAGGCATTCGTTTATCGGATGAGCGGCGACAAGGCTCTCCTCGTCGGTTACGACATCATGTCGCCCGAAAACGCGAAGAAGCACGAAGAAGCGGAGAACGCTGCGCGGGAAGCGAAACGAAAAGCTGACGAAGAAAAGCGCCAGGCCGAGCGCGAAGCGCGCAAGTCACCGAAGAAGCCGTAAAGGCCTCTGATTTTCGTCAGCCGCGTTGCCGGGGTTGCTCGTAATCTCGGTCTCACGATAGCCGCTACGCCGGATCGCGGTGCAGATTTCTTCTTTGGTGATGCCGATCGGATTGAAGGTGACGATTACGCCTCCGCCTACGAACTGAACGTCGCGCACGCCGTTCAAGTCTTTCACCGCGTCGCGGATCGCGTTATGCGCCACTTCTGAGTCCGCATCGTTCATCTCGAACGACGCCTGCTCCAGCGGTGGCTCGTTCTCAGCTTTCGTGTTGTCGTCGTCAGCCATAAATCCTCCGCTACAAATACGTGGCCGATGCCTGGTGCGGTCGCGTTCGTTTATCGCTCGCCGTGTTTTTTTCTACTTCCTACTTTCATTCGCTTAGCTCCCGCTTCACTCCCCGCTACCCTCACGGCGGCACCGTGCATGTCGCTCGTCCCACTCGCTCCATTCTACTTTCTACTCGGTCCCTCGTTCTCACGCGCGCCTGACAAAATCTCGAAGATTATTTTTTTGAAAGAATTCGTTGCGCACCCATCCAGCCCATTTCGTTTTTTCGAAGATCGTTCCAACACTAACTCTTCTTCGTCCCCAAGGCTCCCCGCCGAAGTAGTTGCAGCAATCGACCCGGACCTCCGCGACGCGGAACAAAATCGAGGTCGATCAATGCATTCAAAGTTTATCCGGTTGGCGCTCCTCTGCGGCTTCTCGCTCCTGCTCGTTCACTCCGCGATCGCGCAAATCATTCCGGCGCCCGCCACGCCCCCACCGATCGTCGATCCCGGTGCCATTATCGGCCCCACGCCGAACCCGACAATGCCGCCCATTACTCCGCCCCCGGCACCGACAGTGCCTCCAACTCCTGGCCCGACCGCGATGCCCGAACTGCCTCCCACACCGCCTCCGCTCCCGACTACTCCACCCAGTCCGCCACCAGTCTCGACTCCAACTGTGCCGCCGATAAACCCGCCCCCGGTCTCGACGCCGACGATCCCGCCAACTCCGCCGCCCCCACCGCTTGCCACACCGACAATCACGCCGATCAAGCCGACGCCGACAGTGGCCCCTTCTCCGACAATTCCACCAACACCGGGTCCGACCGCAATGCCAGAGCTGCCACCCACTCCGCCTCCGCTGCCTACTACTCCACCCAGTCCGCCGCCGGTCGTGACACCGACCGTTCCGCCAGCCCCCACTATTCCACCGGCGCCAACTGTGCCGCCGTTAAGTTCTCCCCCGGCGATACCTGTTCCATCCCTGGACCGGGCCGACCCGCAAAAGGCCATCGCGGTCATTCGCTACGGACCGGGATACACGTTCGCGTTGGCGCCACGGAACAGCCAGGGCCGTTTTCAAAAGATCGCCCTACAACCGGGGCAAACAATCACCGTCCTGGTGAACCTCTCGCCGGCGGACATTGGTAGGCCAGCTAACCTTCAGATCCTCGACGGTGGCGCCGTGGGCGGCATTGAGGTTCCAGAAGCAGGCTTCCCGGATATCCCGGGCATGCCCGCATGGCCAGACATCCCGATCGAGGAGATTATTGGTCCAGTCATCGATCCCAACACGGTGATTGATACGGGACAGACTCTCCCCGTGTCGCCCACGGGCCAGCTTGCCTTTGGTTTTCGCGTCGGTGCCGACGTAGGCCTGCATCGCGTGTCCATAATCGTGGGGGGCAACCAATATTTCTTCCAGTTTTGGCGACAGGACCCGAGCGCCCTCAATAACAACCCCGGCATGCTGAGAGCTTACTAAGGCCATGAATACTCGAATCTATCAATATTTGGCCACTGGCTTGTGCATAACAGCGGTTGCCGTCGGAATAGCCTATTCTCAGACCTCAAACGGAGATCCGCCCGATAACGACATGGGCGGCAACGACAGCCCGACAGGTGTGACCGGAGGGTTCAACGGCATGGTCGATACCGGCTGTGCCTACGACCCTTACACAGGCAACGCCCAACGAACCGTCACCGACATCGTCGTGCCGGGAGCAGTAGGAGCGTATCCGCTCAAATGGAGCCGCCGTTATGGCTCGCGCACTGCCGACATCGGATCAGGGATCCCGGTGGGATGGATTCATTCTTATCACTGGACCATGAGTATGTATACGGGGGACTGGGTGGGGACCCCGGATGGCCGGGAGATAGATTTCAATGAAGAAAACCCCGGCATTTCCGAACGCAGAGCCGGGCCCGGTCATATTCTGCTTGGTGACGGAGGACAGGTGATTTTCGAAGTAGTTCCCTACACCCTCAATAATCAGCAATACAACCGGTGGCGGCTGGCGCGAATCGTGGATCCCCACGGTCTCGCCACGCAATTCACTTACGAAACGACCCGACACGATCAAAACGGAAATGCCTTTTATCGGCTGGCCCGAATTACCGAACCCGCTGGAAGATACCTCCATCTAAGTTACTCCGGGTCGTCGGAAAACGATTTCATCGCTGGCGTCCAGGCTTTCGACGCCCAAAACAACCCGACGCAGTCGGTCGTCTATACTTACGCGCCCTTTACCCCCTCCGGCGACACCCAGACTTATTCGGTGCTGACGAGAGTCGACTACAGTGATGGCACGGCGGCTAACTATACCTACCAGAATGATAACAGCGCCCGGCGTGGTTCGCCCGGCATCCCGTTGCTCCACACTTGCGATGACGTGCGCTACGGCGGCGCCATGCGCCAGATCGAATATTTATTCGTCGCGGGCGATCGGATTCGCGGGAAACTGAAATCCGAGAGGAAACTGGGATCGGGTGAAGCGGTCTCGACTCTCACCTTTTCCGCGAGCCGCTCCGCCCAAACCCGCGTCGAAACTCGCGGTGACGGTCCCAAGCGCACCTTTACCTATTCCTCCATCGGACGACTGCTCAATTACACGGACTTCAAGAATTCGACCGCCATCGTTACCCGCCTGACCTACGATGGAGCAAACCGCGTGCGCACCGTTAAAGATGCGATGAATCATGAAACGACTTACACCCGTGAGTCGAACATCGGGCAATTCACCCAGCTCACGCATCCCGGCGGCATCGATTACGTGGAGTTTGGCTACAGCGATCCAAATAACCCTTATTACCTGACGAGTCGGAGGGACGAGCGCAACCATTATACCTTCTACGATCGCGATGGAAACAATCGCGTCTGGCGAATACGCTATCCTGACAACGCCTACGAAGAATTCCAGTATAACGGTTTCGGGCAGGTTTTGACCCATCGGCGGAAGAATGGTGCCTACGATCATTTTGAGTATGACTGGCAGGGCCGGCTTGTGAGAGCTTGGAATCCGACTCCTAACCCGAACCGATCCTATGGCGACCCACACTGGAGGTTTGACCACTATCCGGACGGGCCGTGGGCCGGCCGCGTTTGGATGGTCGTTGACCCGAAGAATCGTTGGACGACGCATGAATACGACCTCGATTCGACCGGCCAGCCGTGCCCGGGACGCGGCTTGGTGACGAAGGTCACCCATGTCGATGGGACGTATGTTTCGTCCGGATATGACGCGGCGGGCAACGTTGTCTGGGAGGAAAACGAGCTGCGGCAACGCACCTCCACAACTTACGACGACTATAATCGTCCTATCTCGGTTGTTCCACCCGCTCCGGCCGGCCCGGTTACGGTTACCTACGAACCAACTTTTGGGGCGCCAAACCCGTATCTCCATACCGCGAAAGCCGTCCATTTCCAGACCGACGGCGCCGGCGTCACCGTGGAAAGCAAGTATGACGAGAATTTCCGCGTGAAGACCACGTCGCAGCTCGACGGGACCACTGCTCCGCCTACTACTTCATTCGACTATTGGCCGGTGGGCACCCTTTGGAAGGTGCATGACCCGCGAAACTATAACTGGACGACGACATACACCTACGATAGCCGCAAGCGGCTGGAAACGGTCACCGACGTCCTGAATCGGACCACCGTATTTCACCACGATCCGGTAGGAAACGTGGAATGGGTCGACCGGCCCGATGGGAGACAGGAAAGCCGAACCTATGACCAAATGAACCGCGTCCTTACCGAGGTCGGGCCGTTCACCGACGCCGCCAACAAAACCACAACGTTCACTTACTGGCCTTCGGGGAAGGTCCGCACCATGACGGATGACAATCAGCAGACTACTACATTTCACTACGATTACTCAGACCGCCAACAGTACATGTTCTACCCGGATAACACATTCCAGCAATGGGACTACGACCAGACGAACATTCTGAGGGGACACCGGACGGTGGGCGGCAAGATCCAACGCTTCCAACCTGACAACCGTGATCGCATAACCGACACCTGGTGGGATCCCGGCAACCCTTCGGAATGGGCCCACTTCGTTTATGACGCCGCGAATCAGCTTACGCAGGCCAGTAACCAGAATGGAACAATAACCCGGCAATATGATAATGCCGGCCGGCTTCTCACGGAGGAGCAAAACGTTCCTGGTCTGGGACCGAAAACGGTGAGTTACGGATCTGATGGGGCCGGCAAAATAACGGGAATGGGACTGGTCGGGACCGATTATCAATTCGCCTATCAATACGATGCAATTGGCCGATTCGAGCAGATTCTGAACGTTCAAAATACGCCGAATGCCACTACGAAGTCGCTCTGGTATCAATACTCTTATGATGCTGCCTCAAATGAGACCCAACGCTATTGTCCGATGAATGGAGTGGCGCAGATTTACGAGCGGGACGAATTAGGGCGGATCTCCTCGCTGAAACTCGAAAAGGCCACGGAACCGCAGTATCGGAACGTAGGTGGGGGTGTGCTGGACCCCGTGGTGGCTCCGTTACCTGCGCTGCCCGGTCTCTTGTCCGGTTTGACTAATCTCTTGCCGAAAGCGGGCGCGGAGGTCCCCGCGGTCGGAACGAGATTCGCGAGCGAGCAATATATGTATGACGCCATGGACCGGGCGATGAACATTTATCGTTTGAATGGGCAAAATGACGGATTGGGCTACGACTATTCGGGGCAGCTCAGGACCGCATCGTACAGCGGGCCGAGCGCTCGTAACGTCAGCTACTCGATGGATGCGATGGGCAATCGCAGCCAGGTGAACGACAATGGCAGCGTCCAGGGCTATTCGTCGAACCCCTCCTATCGAAACCAATATGTGTCTGCTCCCGCTGGTGGCGTCAGCAATGGCGCCGAGCATGAGGTCGGCGGTTATGCCAGCCTGAGTTACACTTACCTCGGTGATCAACGGCTGGCGTCCGTTATCGGCGGGGGAAACAGCTATTACCTAGCTTACGACGCGCTGGGTCGCTGTGTGAAACGGACGCTTAACGGAATCACGACCTACTACACCTATGACGGACAGAAACCGGTTTTTGAATGGAAAGCGGATGGCTCCCGCGCGGGTTGGAATCTCTACGGAAAAGGAGTCGATGAGGTCTTACTGCGGGCCGACTACGTCGTGCTGGCGGGGGGTCAGGGTTATTTCTTCCAGCAAAATCGCCAGGGCAGCGTGACCCACCTGACCGGGTTCTCCGGGGAAACGATCGAGAGTTACCGCTACGATGCCTTTGGGCAGCCGACGACCCTGCACCCTATTCTCGGATCATTCAATAACCGCTTCAAATTCAATGGGCGCGAGTATCAATCTAATTTTGGCATCTACGAAAACCGCGCCCGAGCTTACCATCCCGGTCTGGGCCGCTTCTTGAGTGAGGATCCGACTGGCTTCGCCGGCGGCGATATGAATCTTTTCAGTTACTGCGGCGGCGACCCGATAAATTGCAGCGACCCGACCGGAGAAACGCCCGTCTATAATCCGCGTGGCGGCTATTTCACATATTGGATGAATCCGGGCCCGCCAACTTTAACTGGTGGCTACGCAGGCGGTCCTCCAGGCCACTGTGGCGTCGGCTGTCAGGCAGTGTCCGGGGCGCCTGATACCCAGTATTGGTATCAAGGAGCGCGGGTCGGGAGTGCCACGATGCCCTTTACTGTGATCGCCACAGGATGGAACAACGGCAAATATCCAAGTTGGAGCCGTAAGACGTGGCTGGAGCAAGTTGCCAAACACGGCTTCAAGGGCCCCCTGAATCATGTGGCGATCTTTCTTGGATTTGTCGCGAATAAGCCGGGCTGGATCTGGGTAGTCGACCAGTTCATCGGTAAGCCTTGGGAACGAAACCAAGTTCAAGCTTCGGCATTTTCCGAAGTGCGTGTTAGCGCCGCGAACCATGGAAGTTCCAGCGGTGGCGGACGTGGTGGCTTTGGACCGATCCCTATTGTGCCGTCCGTGGAGGCGGGGATCGCGGGCGCCGTTGGCGCGATAAACGCCTATGCTCAAGTGCATGGGCCGGGAACCGGCGTGGTCGCCGTGAACGGGCGTGTCGTACTCCTCGGGAATGTCGGAGGTTCGTTTTCCTTCGGTGGGACTACTTACGTGGGGGGAGTCGCAGTTTCTGGCTTGGGTAGCGCTTTGATTTCGACGGGCGGTGGAGGGTGGCAGACTGCTGGCTATTTTCCAAGCGGCGGCGAACCGGGCGAAGGTTTTCATCCTCCCGCGGAACCGTGAGGACCCAAAAGGAGCGGTCGCGGCGGTGCTCGCCATCTTTTTATGCGTTGGATGATTCAGGTTAGCCTTATTGCAGCAGCTGTCGCCGCCTTCGCAAAGGTCACATACGCGACTGAGCAGCCCTCGCTCGATCCTCCGAAGTTCGAGTTAGTAGTTCGTCCGCCGTTCAGCACGTTGGATCGTGTCGAGCGCTACCGCGCAGGGGAAGCGACCCTGAGTTCTCCGCCGTATCGTTTCATCACCACAGCTGCTGTGACTAAGCGCTACGGCGACTTCGGCCCGCGCACCGAGAAGCAATCAGATTCCCACACATGGAGCGTCGCTGTTTACGCCACGCTCAGCAAGAAAGTAGCCGCGGCTTACGCCTCAAGAAAAGATGGCTACCAACTCAAAATGACCGCCGGGGCAGAGCTTGAGACCCCTGACTGGGGGTCGTACATGGTTGCTCGATTGCGGCGCAAACAATTCAGTTGGGGCAATGCGGTCTCATTCCTGAGCCAATTCACGCAGGATGCCGCGCTGTACGCACCGCACAACGGCCACTTGAAATATGAGGTCTGGGGTGTCACTGCTGATCGCAGGTACACGGTGATCGCACATATTTCCGTCAGTCACCCAAAGCTTGGCAGATGGGAAGAGCCGGAGTCGTTCCGGGATTACCGGTCGCTCGAAGCGCTTAAGCGAGACCCAGACTACAAGCTCATCGAGAGGTGCAAGCCAGAAGAGTTCACGCCTGGCTTGATTGCTTTCGATCGCATGCTCGATTCACTCAGAATCCAATGACAGAAAAGTGGCTCGACCATTAGCGCACTCACGGCTGGTTTCCTGAGTCAACCCAAGCCATCCTCAGCTCCGGTGGACTTCCGATCTCCGACTTGGTCATTTGCGCTCCCGCGCTCATGCCAGCTACCCTAGCTGCGTGACCGCCCATCCACCGGATTCCCAACTCGCTGTATTCCCACTTCTGTTACGCAGCAATGAGCCCATCCTTGCGCTCGCGCCGATGCAGGATGTGACGGACCTGCGCTTCATGCGGTTGATCGGCGAGTTCGGGAACGCGGACGTCTATTTTACCGAATATTTCCGGGTCCTGCCTGAGTCGCGGCTCGATCCGCAAATCCTCGCCTCCATCACGCAGAACCCGACCGGCCGCCCGGTCGTCGCGCAGATGATCGGCAACGACATCGCTGCCCTCGTCCGCACCGCGCGCGAATTGCAGCAGCATCCCGTCGCGGCAATCGATCTCAACCTCGGTTGTCCGGTGCCGATCGTGTATCGCAAATGCGCCGGCGGTGGCTTGCTCCGCGACCCCGATCGGATCGACCGGATCCTGGGCGCGTTGCGCGAAGCGATTGCGATCCCATTTACAGTGAAGACGCGTATCGGCTTCGATGACATCTCTGTGTTCGACGAGCTGCTTCCCATCTTCGCACGTCATTCCCTCGACTTGCTCACCATCCACGCGCGGACGGTCAAAGAAATGTATCGCAGCGCGCCCCGCTACGACTTCGTCGCGCGCGCCGTCGCGGCGTTGTCTTGCCCGGTGCTGGCGAACGGCAACATTTATTCCGCCGCTAAAGCTGCCGAAGTTCTCTCGCTCACCGGTGCGCGCGGGCTCATGATCGGCCGCGGTGTCATCCGCAACCCCTGGCTCTTCCGCCAGATTCGCGAACAGCGCCGCGGCGCTCCCGTCTTCTGCCCGACCGGCCGCGACGTGCTCGGGTATGTGCACGCGCTTTACGAAGCCGTCAGCACGCCCGGCATCAGGGAGTCCGCGCAAATCAACAACATGAAGAAATATATGAACTTCATCGGTCTCGGCGTGGAGCCGACCGGCGAATTTCTCCATCAAATCCGCCGTGCCACCACCCGCGCCGAATTCTCCACCCTCTGCCGCGAGTTCCTCGATCACGACGACCCCATGTCGCTCGAGCCATTCCCGATCGCCTTGAAATCAACCGACGTCATGGCCGGCGCGATGCACTAATTCTGGCCGGCGGGTCGAATACGCCCTAGAGCGTATGGACGAGATTCGCGAGGTGGGTTATTAAAGACCACCCCCATGCCCACCTGGAACGGTCGTCAAAGCGGCCCGATCAAAAAACCTGGTTTATATCTCGCTTCCGCTGAGTCGCGCCCGCTTACGAAGCGCGAGCTCGAAGTGGTCGAATGGATCGCGGCCGGCAAGCGCAATGCCGAGATCGGAAAAATTCTGGAGTGCAGCTCGCGCACCGTGCAAAAACACGTGCAACATATCCTGGAGAAACTGCACCTGGAAACGCGCATCGCGGTCTGCATTTGGTGGTACGAAAACCGGGTCGATGGCGACCGACCCAACCTCGCCCGCCGTAAATCTGGTCGTCCTTAACCCAGGCCGCGGCATACGCCATTTGGCCCATTGCCGCCAATTGCGGATATCCCGCATGATGCACTCGCACGTGAAATTTCCCCCCCACGCTCAACCTTTTCGCCGGCGACCCACGTAACGGTTCGACCAACGATTGATTCCCCCTATGACAAAACGCATTCTTTGCGCGCGGCCGCCACTCCGTCGCATGCCGGCGCGGTGGAAGCGTCGCTCTTGCCGGATAATTACGTCGATAACGGCACGACCGGCGGCAAGCCACCGCCGGACGCTTCCAATCACCGCAGCGGAACAAATCTCCACTGGTTTGCCTGGTGAAATTGGACCTCCAGGACGGCTGGTCCCCCCCGAGCCCCGCGGCAATGTGGCCCACGCACATCCTGCCGCGGGGTGACCTGGCCGTAGGCGAATTCACCCCGAAACGACTTTATTCGTGTGGGTCGTGGCCGTGATGCCGTCTCCGGTGCTCCCGAACAGCAACATCTAGCCCGCTCCCAAAGCTGCCGAAGTCCTCTCGCTCACCGGCGCGCCCGCGCCGAATTCTTCACTCTCTGCCGACACTTCCGTCGGGGCGACGCCAGACGTCTCGACTTCCGCCGATATATTCCTGGCCTCGAGCGCGGAGCGCACGATCCATCATCCTCAATTCTCGCAGTCGCTTTCTGCGCTTCGGCAAAAGCGATCGTTACGGTTTCCGCGTCGGTGAAGGTGAAGGTGTGACGCGCGACAGCGGCGGTCGGGATGGACTGACTCGCGGGGTTGGCTTCGGCCCCTGGGCACAATTTGCCGCTGCCTCCCGTTGTGAAGAATAACAGGTCAGGCCTCTCCCCTTGGCCTGGGACTCGGTGAGTTGAATCACGTTTCCGCTAACGCAGACCCAGCACGTTTTCTCTACTGGCGGGGTCTCCCGGCAATTCTGCTGCGCCTCTTGCTGCGATGAATAGCATCGAAGTCCTCTGCCTCGCGCCACCGACTCGGTGACTTGACTGACTCTGCCGTTCACGCAGACCCAGCACTGCTTCTCGATGTTCTCCCGGCAATTCTGCTGGGCTTCTTGTTGGGAAGCGTAGCACCTTAGGCCTCTCGCCCGGGCCTGGGCCTCGGTAAGCTGGCTCACCTGGCCGTTGATGCAGACCCAGCAGGTCTTGGTGGTCTCCTGGCAATTCCTGCGTGCTTCCGCCGCGGACGTGTAGCATTTCTCGCCTCTCTGCCGGGCCTCGGCCTCGGTCACCTGC
>DASQLH010000140.1:0-2620 GCA_035630155.1 Chthoniobacterales bacterium | reverse complement strand
ATGATCAATCGCACGCCGCGCGTCTGGGGCGTGATCTACCGCTGGCTCGACCGGCAGACGAATTTCGTGGGCGATTTCCGCGTTTTCTTTGCGCTGAAAAATTATCTGCGCCAAATGCTCGATCGCTTGCAGCCGGACGTGATCGTCTCCGTCTATCCGGCCTATTCTCACATGCTCGACGAGCTGCTCGGCTGGGAAGGCGCACCCCAGCATAAGCGCGTTGTCGTCATCACCGACTCAATTAGCGTGAACGCGATCTGGTACCGCTGCAGCGCCGATTATTTTCTTCTGCCGAACGAGGTCAGCGCCGCGGTGCTCCTCGAAGCCGGGATCGCGCCGGAAAAGGTGAAACCATTCGGCTTCCCGGTCAGCCCCATCTTTGCGCAACCGGGAGAAGTGCGATTGCCGCCGTCGGACGAAACAGGCCGGCGCGTTCTTTACATCATCAACGCCGCGAACTCTTCCGCGCCGGCGCTCGTCCGGCGCCTTGCCGGCCTTCCCGAAATCCAGCTCACCGTCACGGTCGGCCGGAATGCGGGATTGAAGGTCTCGGTGGAAAAAATTCGCCGGACCGTGACGCAGGAATTCGAAGCCGTGGATTGGAGCGACGACCTGCCGCGCTTGCTTCGCGCCAATCATCTCGTCATCAGCAAGGCCGGCGGCGCGACGGTCCAGGAAGCGATGTCGGCGGCCTGCCCCATGATTGTGAACCATGTCATCCCCGGCCAGGAAGAGGGCAATGCGCGGTTCATCATGGAAACGAAATCCGGTACCGTCGCGCTGAGCCACGATGGCGTCATCGCCGCCGTGCAAAACGCTTTCGCAAATAACGCCGCCCAATGGCACGAGTGGTCCACCAACATCAGCCAACTCGGCCGCCCGACCGCCTCGCTCGATATCGCAAAGTTTCTTCTCTCCCTGTAGCCGCCCTCCTGTAGCCGCTTCCCTGTGGGAAGCGCGGGCTTGGGCTTTCGATGCGCAGACCCGCGTCGCCCACAGGGCGACGGCTACAGAAGAAATATTCGTTCGCCGACCGCAAACGTCTGCAGCACCTCTAACTTCGGCGAGAGCACGACAAGGTCGGCATCCGCCCCCGCTTCGAGTTTGCCTTTCGCTTCTAAGCCGAGAGCGCGTGCAGGATTCGCGCTGGCCATGGCCACAGCTTCATGGAGCGGAATGTTGAGGTGGGTCACCAGCACTCGGACCAGATCGATCATCCGCGAGGCGCTGCCGGCCAGCGCAGAACGATCGGCCAGCAAGCAGACACCATCCTCGACTGTGCATTGGCGACCACCGAGCGAAAATTCTTTGCCCCGCGGCAACCCGGCGCCAGCCGTGGCATCCGTGACGAGACAGATTCCGCCCGGGCCCTTCGCCCGATAAAGCATCTTCATCAGCGTCGGCGAGACGTGATGCCCGTCGGCGATGAGCTCGCACATGATCGCCGATTCGCTCAAGGCGAATTCGAGCAAACCAGCCTCGCGATAAATTCCCCGCCGCCGGGCGGACGACATTGCGTTGAAGGTGTGCGTCACATTCCCCATGCCGGATTCGAACCCGGCGCGAGCTTCGACATCCGACGCGTCGCTGTGGCCGCCGCTCACGAGAATGTTGTGCCTGCGCAAGCGGCCGATCAACGCGAGCGCGCCAGGCAATTCAGGAGCCAGCGTCATGATCTTGATTACATCCGCGAAAGCCAGCAGTTGATCGGCCAGGTCAGGATCCGGATCGCGAATGAACTCGGCGCGTTGGGCTCCGGCACGCGTCCTGGAAATGAACGGACCTTCGACGTGGACGCCGGCAATTTGCTTGATGCCGCCAGACAATGTTCGCACCGCTCGCAGCACGTTGACGATTTCAGGGATTCGCGCGGTCACCGTCGTTAGCAACAGCGACGTGGTGCCGCCGGTGGCGTGATAATCGCAAATGGCGCGAAAACTCTCGGGCGTTGCTTCCATCGTGTCGCGTCCGAGAGCACCGTGGATGTGAAGATCGATGAAGCCCGGCGCGAGATAATTTCCAGCCAGATCGATTGAGTCAGCCGCCGACCGTGCGCGAATGTCGGCTATTTTTCCATTCTCGACGACGACTTCGAGCCCATCGCGGATTCCATCGGGCAAAATCAAGCGAGCGTTCGAAAAAATCATAGCCGGAGCAGCCCCGCTGGCCGCGTCGCGATCTCATCGGTGAAACCGAGCGCCCGCTTGAATTCCCAATCGCGTTCCAGCGGATTGGGAATGCTTTGGCAGCGCCGAAACGTCGGCCAGTCGATCCAGCGCTGAAGCCACATGCGATGCCCGAGCACTGGCACCGGAAAGTCGCTGCCATGCAGGATTCGGGGAGCGATCCCGGCGCGCAGGCAATCGCGCAGATGGCCGCAGCGGTTCAGCGAAACCATCGCGCTCACGTCGCCGTAAAGATTGGGAAACTTGCTCAACATTTCCACCCAATCGTCGAAGTAATCGTGGTCGAACGCGCCGCTCCTGGTGGCGCAATGCGCGGCGATCACGGTCACGCCGCACTCGAGGGGAAGACTCAGGAGTTTGGGATCCGCCAGCGCAGGGTTGACCACGGGCACCGTGTGCTCACCGCCAGTGTGGGCGAGAAGCGGGAGGCCGGC
>DASQLH010000139.1:0-3285 GCA_035630155.1 Chthoniobacterales bacterium | reverse complement strand
TGGTTCCGGGCGTCGGGCCGACCGGCGGTTCGCCGGGCGGGCGGTCCGTCGGCGCCGGCGCGGTTTGGGTTCCCGAGAGCTCCGCGCGTTCCTTGAGCCAGGCCTGGTATTCCGCCGGCTCATCGACCACGAGCATTCCCTTCATGCTATAATGGCCGAGCCCGCAAAGCTGGCCGCAGACCACTTCGTAGCTGCCGGTTTTGATCGGCTTGAACCACATCGGAATGATCTGGCCAGGGATGGCATCCTGCGCAATCCGCATTGGGTGGATGGCGAAATTGTGGATCACGTCTTTCGAAGACAACTCGATGATAACGTTCCGATTAACCGGCACGTGCAATTCTCCAATCGTTTGGATGTCGTCTTTCGCCGCGGGATCGTTTGGATCGAGGCCGATCGGGTTCGAATTGGTCAGCAATCCGATCGAGCGTTTGCCGAACTGGCCGTCCGGTCCCGGCAGATGATAATTCCAGTTAAACTGCTGGCCGATCGCATGGACAATGATCGCGTCCTTGTCATCCGGAAATTCATTGACCCGCTTCGCCCAAAGCGGGATCGCGAAACCGACCAGCAGGACCGCTTCGATCAAAACGACGGCGAATTCCAGGTGCGTGGAAATGCCGCTCTTGACGCCTTCGTGGTCCGCGACCGGGTGCTTGCTCTTGCGGAAGCGTAGAAGCACATACACGAAAAAGACCGACCAGCCGACGAAGAGCGCCGCCATGAACCAATGGCTGAACTCGAGGATGTGATCGATCTGGTAGCCATGCTCGGAGGCATTTGGCGGCAGGCCGATCAGTTCGTTGAGGATGGCGAGCCTATTCATATTTCTCCAGATTTTCGTCCGTCAATTCCTGGTGCGGCTCGAGCGGCATGTTGGCGTGCCGGTAGAGATGGAAACCGAAGGCGCCGACTCCCCCAAGCACGGTCATGACGACTCCCATGAGGACCCAGATGGCAATCGCCATGTTTTCGGTCGATTTCGCGTCGCGAGCTCCAAAACAAACGGAGCACGCCAGCGCCTGCCCAGTTTGGGACCCGAGGAAAAGCATGAAGGCGAGGATGAGTTTCGCCCTCATACGATGATCCGAAGCCGTTTCATTTTTCGGTAAAACCAGACGCCGTAGATGATCAGGGCGACGGCGGCGAGAAACGATCCGATCGCGCCGGCCAGATAAACGGGCGCGCCCTCGGCCAGGTTGACCCGGATGCACCAGATCCCGAGCACGCAGGCGAGCAGCGTGGAGAAGGTGATGAAGACGATGTGGAAACCTTTCAGCGACATCTTAGCGAACGATCGGGTCGTACCAGGCCAGGTAGGTGAGGAAGAAAAGTCCGAGAACGAAAAAGGCGGTGAAGATGAGGATGCGATAGATCATGCGCTTCTCGTTCGAGAGGTGCATGAAGATCGCCGCGACGAGGGCGGCCTTGAACGTGGCCACGAGCATCGCGACCGCGACGTTCGCCTTCTGCGTGCCGAAATCGACGTAAGAGAGGCCGACCGTGATAGCCGTGAAAGCGATCAGGGTCAGCCCGACCAGGAGATAAGAGCGGATGTGTTTCGAGACGTCGTGCGCCACATGCTCGTCGTGCGCGGCCTGCGCCGCCTCGGCATCGGCTGAGAGGACTCCTGCGTCCGCAATCGGTTCGTGCGATTCGTTCATAGCTGGTAGGGACGGCGCGCCGCGCCGTCAGTGTTATCAGTTTGCACACCTTCCTCGCGGACGCCGCAGCGCGGCGTCCCTACCATTGAATTGCGGAGCTTTGCTGCGGGCATGGTTATAACAGATAAAAGAGCGGGAAAACGAAGATCCAGACCAGGTCAACAAAGTGCCAGAACAAGCCGGCCACCTCAACCCGGTTCGCGAGATGCTCGGGATTGCGTTTGTAGAGGTTGGCCCCGACCGGCAGCCAAAAATAGATGAAGATCAGGACGCCGCCCAGCACGTGAAGTCCGTGCAATCCGGTGATGGTGAAATACGTCGCGAAATAGGTGTTGTAATTCGGCAGGAACATCCCGGCAAACTCGACGTCCTTCTTGTCGATGTGGGCGACTTTGTCGGTGTGGTGGACGGGCCAGAAATGCGGCCGGTCGGACTCCGGGTTGGTCGGCTCGGCGTTGATCTTATCGAGCTGGATTTCGTACTCGTGGATGTTCGGATCGTCCACCGCCTTGGGATTGTGAAGATGACCCGTAATCTCGATGCGCGGCTCCTTCCCTTTCTCCAGCAGGTGTTTGTTTCCCAGGTAGGGCTCGTATTTCTCCAGCGCTTCCGTTTTGATCCGCACGCCGAAGTGGTGAAATTTTTCCGGCCATTCGTAAGCGAGTTTCACCCCGAGAAAGATGAGGCCGCACAGAATGGTGACGAGCATGTACCACCAGTAGGCGCGAAATTTCCTCATCTTTAACGACGCCCACGCCATCACGACCGTGACCGACGAAGCGATCAGGATCGCCGTGTTCATGGTGCCGACGGGCACGTTCAGCAAACCGTGGGGCCAGTGGCCCGGAGGCGCATCGAGCCGCAGGAAAACGTAGGCCGAAAAAAGGCCGCCGAAGAGCATCACTTCCGAGGCGAGGAAGAGCCAGATGCCGACCTTGGCGTTCCAAAGTCCCGTGTCGGGCCGCGCCGTTACTGTGTACGGAATCTCCATGGCCGATTAGTGCACCGCCGCGGCGGCAGCTGCTTCGTAGGCTTTGCGGTCACTCTCGGTCAATGGTTCGCTTTGCATGGTGAAATCCAGTTCCCGGCCGGGCAGGCTGTACTCGTAGGGCCCGCGATAAACACTCGGGGTGGTAGCGAAATTTCCGTGCGGCGGCGGAGACGGCGCGGTCCACTCGAGCGTGGTGGCTTCCCAGGGATTGTCGTCCGTTTTCTCGCCGTGTTTAATGCTCCAGAAGAAATTGATGATGAACGGGATTTGCGCCACTCCCATGACCCAGGCGGCGATCGAGATCGGCGTGTTCCATTCGAATCCGGTCAAGCCCCAGACCTTTTCACCGGCCATGTTCCAGCCTTGCCCGCCATCGTACCAGCGGCGGTGCATGCCGAGCATGCCCTGGAGGAACATCGGCAAAAAGATGACGTTCATACAGATCAGCGACGGCCAGAAATGCACCTTCCCCCAGAACTCGCTCATTCGTCGCCCGGTCGCTTTCGGGAACCAGAAATAGATTCCGGCGAAGACGGCAAAAATCGTTCCCGGCGCCACGATGTAATGGAAATGCGCGATGACGTAATAGGTGTCGTGCAGGTAAAGATCGGCGGAATTGAACGCGAGCGG
>DASQLH010000138.1:0-2276 GCA_035630155.1 Chthoniobacterales bacterium | reverse complement strand
GGTAATCGTAAAGCGCCGAAATGCCCGCGCTTACCAGCAAAACAAAGAGCAAAAATTTGATCAGATTTTTCATCAGCTAACGTTCGAGAAGGTTCGTCCGTGTTGTTCGACAATCAATTCGCGAAATCGTTGATTCTCGGGGGAATTCAGGTGCGGATCCGCCCCTAAAATCGCCGTCGCGGCCGCCCGGGCCTGGCGCATGATCGGCGCGTCGCGTTTCAGGTCGCCCAGCTTCAGGACCGGCAGGCCGCTCTGCGCTGTCCCCAGTAGATCGCCCGGCCCGCGCATCTCCCAATCCGCTTCCGCCACTTCAAATCCATCGCTTGTTTTCTCGAGCACGGCCAATTTCGCCACCGTTTCGGGCGACTTCTCTTCGCTCAGGAGAATGCAATACGACTTGTGCGACCCCCGCCCGATGCGCCCGCGTAATTGGTGGAGCTGGGCCAGCCCGAAACGCTCCGCGTTTTCGATCAGCATCAGGGTCGCATTCGGAACGTCCACCCCTACCTCGATCACCGTCGTGCTGATCAGCGCGCTCGTTTGCCCGCGACGAAACTGTTCCATGATCGCCTGCTTCTCCGGCGCCGGAATCCGGCCATGCAACAGGTCGCAGCGAAACGGCCGGAGGCGTTCCCGCCAAAGCTCAAACTCCGCTGCTGCCGCTTTCACATCGAGCTTTTCGCTTTCATCGATCAGTGGATAAACGATGTAGGCTTGTCGTCCCGCCTCGAGCTGCGCTCGCATAAAGATCAACACTTCCGGAAGCTTCCCGCGCTCCCGCACCGCCGTGATGATCTTGCCCCGGTTGGCCGGCATTTCATCGATCACCGAGACATCGAGGTCGCCATAGACTGTCATCGTCAGCGTGCGCGGAATGGGCGTTGCCGTCATCACCAGGACATCCGGCGCCGGCTCCCGCGCCGTCAATCTCGCCCTCTGCGAAACGCCAAACTTGTGCTGCTCATCGATCACCACCAGCCCCAGGTTCTCGAAGGAGACGCCTTCATAAAGCAGCGCATGCGTGCCGACGATGATGTGCGTGACGGCGCTGCCGGTTTCTGGGGAGCGCAGGCTGCCAGCCTGTCCTTCGCGGCAGCTTGCCGCGAAGCCCTGCGGCGCGTCCCTGGAAGTCCGCGCCCTCGTCTCAATTTCTGGCCACCAAACCCAGGGATAATCCACTCCAGCTTTCACGACGCCGGCATCCCACGGATTACGCGCGATGTATTGAAACTTTTCCTGCAAATCGCTTTCCGAGCGGATCATACGGTCGAACGATTCCCCTTCCCACACAGCCCCGCTGGCCCGCTCGATCTTATTAATCCGATTTGCCGTAAATGACTTGATCGTGTGCAAAATCTTCGACAACGAAAAAAAGACTGCCTTGCCCTCATCGTCCTCTTTTTCGACCATCGGTTCGATTAACAGATGAAGATGATCCGGCATTACGCAGGCTGCATAGAGTCCGTAGCGATGGTCCTTCCAGCGCAGGACGGATTCGAAAACAACATCGCGAGCTTTATCTGACAACACGCGGTGATCTCGCGTGGCAACCGTAATCATGTATTTCGCCCAAGGCCGCTCGAAATGAGGCAGGCGACGGCGGTGATATCGGGCATCCCCATCCCCTGAAGATGTGTCCGGCAAGCTGCCGGACACGGCAGGCTGGCAGCCTGCGCTCCCCAGCGCCGGCTGCATACCCGGCTCAAATAACGGCAGCGCACCGCTTTCCTCCTGGCGCGCGCCGGTGCGGAGCGCGAGCCGAACCCCAAGTGGTTCAAGCCAGCGGCAGAGAACGGCGTAATGCTGTTCCGCCAGGATCTGCGTCGGGGCCATGAGCGCGGTTTGGAAACCGGCTTCGACGGCGAGGAGCATTGCGGCGATCGCGACCACGGTCTTGCCGGAACCGACGTCTCCCTGCAGCAACCGGTTCATGGGCTGGGTGGAGGCGAGGTCGCGGCGCACTTCTTCGATGACGCGCGCCTGGGCGTTCGTGAGATCGAACGACAAACCCCGCAGAAATTTCTCCAGCAGCTCACCCGATCCCGCGTGGGCCCGCCCGCTCCGTAACGTCGCCGCGGACCGGCGCGCGCCGATCAACATCTGCATGGCGAAGAATTCGGAGAAAACGAGATGCTCGCGCGCGGCCTCTTGCTGCTCCTTCGTGGTGGGAAAATGAATCTCGTGCAAGGCATGCTCGCGCGTTCCGAGATTGACGTTTTTCGGCAACAAGGTGGGCACGGAGTCCAGGGCGAGATTCTCGAGGACGCGGTAAATCA
>DASQLH010000137.1:0-5277 GCA_035630155.1 Chthoniobacterales bacterium | reverse complement strand
CTCAGCTTTTCATCGAGATGCTCGTAGCCGCGATCGATGTGATAAACGCGACTCACCTCCGTCCGGCCCTCGGCTTTCAAACCAGCCAGCACGAGCGCGGCTGAGGCGCGCAAATCGCTCGCCATGACCGGCGCGCCAAATAACCGATCGACTCCCTGGATGATCGCGCTCGCCCCCTCGAGCTGCATGTGCGCGCCCATGCGCTTCAATTCCGCCACGTGCATGTAGCGCTGCGGGAAAACGTTTTCCGTGATCACGCTAATGCCTTCCGTCGTGGAAAGCAGCGCGCACATTTGCGCCTGCATGTCCGTCGGGAATCCGGGATACGGCTCGGTCGCCAGCTCGATTGGTTTCGATGCGCCGTTGGGCGAGACCGTGATCGAATTCTCCGCCCATATGATCTGGTAACCGCAAGCCGTCAGCGCATCCGTCACCGAGCTGACATGATCGCGCACCACCCGCTTGACCGTGACGCCGTTGCCGCAAATCGCGCCCGCGACCAGGAACGTCCCCGCTTCGATGCGATCGGGAATGATGTCGTGCTCCGCGCCGTGCAATTCCTTTACGCCTTCGATGATCAATCGCCGCGTCCCCGCGCCCTCGATCTTCGCGCCCATCTTGTTCAGGAAATTCGCCAGGTCCACGACTTCGGGCTCGGTCGCCGCGCCCTCGATGACGGTAATGCCCTCGGCCAGGACCGCGGCCATCATTACGTTGTCGGTGCCGAGAACTGTCGGGCCGAACTTGCCGGTAAGATTGATGATCGCGCCTTCCAATTTCGGGGCGAACATCTTCACGTTGCCGCCTTCCACCCGCACAGCGGCGCCGAGCGCTTCAAAACCTTTCAGGTGCAAATCGATCGGCCGATCGCCGATGACGCAACCGCCCGGCATCGACACGGTCGCTTCCTTGCAGCGGCCCAAGAGCGGGCCGAGCACGCAGACGGACGCGCGCATTTTCCGCACGACGTCATATGGCGCGATTGATTCGATCGTCTCGGCCGTGACCGTGACCGTGCCGCTGGCGCGCTCCACCTGGGCGCCGAGGTGCATGAGGATTTGCAGCATGTAATGCGTGTCGCTCAGGTCGGGCACGCGATGGAGGATGCATGATTCCTTCGTGAGCAGCGTGGCGGCGAGAATCGGGAGCGCGGAGTTTTTCGATCCGCTGATCTTGATCGTGCCTGAGAGCGGTCGCCCGCCATGAATGACAATTTTATCCATACCTGCCAAAGAGGAATCGTGTCAGACCGGAATAATCGCGTATTTGCTCGATGTCGTGATAATTTTTCTCGGCCATGAGCGCGGACAGCTCGCCCGCCTGGCCGATCCCCATCTCCAACGCCAGCAAACCGCCCGCGCTCAGATGAGCACGCGCCGCGTCGATTAACTTGCAGATCATTTCCGTCCCGCGCTCGCCGGCGAAGAGAGCGGCTTCCGGATCATGCAGGACCTCGCGGGAAAGCGTCTCGCGATCACCCGCGGGGATGTATGGGAGATTGGCGACGATCAAATCGAAGGTGCCGTCGATCGCCGCCAGCAGGTCGCTCTTAATAAGAGCAACCCTTTCCTGCAAACCGAGCCGCGCCGCATTTTCCCGGGCGAGTGAGAGCGCATCTTCCGAACTATCCGTCGCCGTGATCTTCGCCTCCGGAAATTGCGTCGCCAGACTGAGCGCGATCACGCCGCTGCCCGTTCCGACGTCGAGTATCCGGCAATCTGCAATCTGCAATCTGCCATCTGCAATTTTCTCCACGAGCTGCTCGGTTTCCGGTCGCGGCACCAGCGCCCGCTTGTCGCAAACGAAGAGCTGCCCGCAAAATTCCACCGTCCCGAGCAAATGCTGGAGCGGCTCACCCTGGCCCCGGCGCTTCACGAGTTCCCGCAGCGGCGCCAATTCTTCTTCGGTCAAAAACCGTTCGAACTCGAGATAGAGCTCGATCCGTTTTCGCTTCAGGGCATGCGCGAGCAAATGTTCCGCGTTTAGCCGCGGACTCTCAATCCCGCGTTTCTTAAAATACGCCGTCGTCGATTGCAGGATTTCGAGGACGGTCATTTAGCTTCGGAATCCCGACGCCGGCCCGCTCTCAGGTTTCAAACGTGGACTTTTTGGCGGAGCGCCTACAATGCGGGAAATGGAACTGCTCGCGCTCCTGGCGATTGTGATGATGTCGGTCATTGGCTGGGTGCTGGCGAGGGAATGGCTCGGCGAATGGATTGATGAGAAGGATCGGCTCTTCTTTGCGCCGGCCCTCGGCATGGCCGCCTGCGGCAGCATCGCGTATGTCGCAGCGCACTCAAGAGTGCCATGGCTTATTCCTGTTTTCACATTCCTGGTCCTGGCCGCTCTTCTTTGGCGCCTCCTGAAAAAACAAACGCCCGGCCGAGAGCGTAGTCTTGCCCTGCGTCTCTTCTGTCTCACGTCGCTGGCGCTTCTCTGTCTCTATGGAATGCAGCTCAGCATCTTCCAACTTTTCCGGACGGTTTATCCGGGATCGCACGAGGTTTGGGACCTTTACAACGTGACCGGCGTGTCGCCGCCCGATCAAATGTTTTCCTGGCACCAGGCCCTGTTCGCGGACCTGCATCGGCATTATCCCAAAGACCCGTTTTACGGCGAAACGGATTTGTACGACCGCCCTCACCTCGGCGGATATGTCACGCTTTTCTTCTTCAAGCTTTTCCAGCTTCCTTTGACGGAGAATCAATACGTCTATCCCGCGCCGGCCTTGCGGTTCTACCATTGTTTTTGGTGGCTCTCGAACAACCTTTACTTCTTCGCCATCGCGCCACTTTTCCGGCGTCTCTTCGGTTATCGCGGCGCCGTTCTGGCGGTCGCGGCGACTGCCTTGAGCGGTTTCGTTTTCCTCTGCAATCTCGGGACGTGGACGAAGTTCGCCGCGATCTATCCGTTCCTGCTGGCCATCCTTTTGTTTCTCAAGGGCAAAGGGCCGCTGCTCCAGGCCGGCCTCTGCGCGGTTAGCTTTTATCTTCACGGGTCGGTGCTTCCCTTTTGGATCGGGTTTGGATTGTTCCAGGTCTTTTGCGCCTGGCACCCTGTCGGGGGAATCACCGTCCGTTTCCGGAGCGTTCTCTGGTTTGGCGTTGCTGGAGCTCTTCTGGCCGGCGCCTGGTTCGTCACCGTGCGGCTGGTCGGCTCGAAGCAGCCGCTTTTCTACTACTACATCTACGAGGCCGCCCTCACCCAGGCGCAAACGGTTCCCGTTCCTGAAATCGCCCAGGCCTTTTACGCCAAACATTCCTGGCTGAGCCTGTCGCTCCTCCCTTTGCACAACCTGCTCAGGAGTGTGTGGCCGTTTCAATTCTTCCAGTTCCTGACCAGCCTTTTCCTTTCCCCGGAATCCTGGAAGCTCTCCCATTTTGCTTCGGCGATTTTTGAATCCCAGCGCTTTAGTGTTCTGGCGGCGGCTGGCCTGGCGGGCCTGCCTGTAACTCTGGCCGGGTTAATCAAGACCTTGTCGCAGCGATATTCCGGAAGAAGTATTCTGGCTCTCTATCTCATTCCGACGCTGCTGATGGCGCTCCTCTACCGGATTCAATGGAGTTTCAGCCTCCATATCATGTGCCTCTACCACGCGTTTGTTTTGTTCCTCTTCGTGTCGGTCCTGGTGAGAGCCCGTTCGATTCTCATCCAGGTGGCACTCGCGGGTATCGCTCTGGAAGGGGTCGTTTGCGTTCTTTTCGCCGACATCCGTTTTCTCCCTGTCTCAGGGCTCCGGCTAAGCCAGCTTACGTCGAGCAACTGGCCTTATCTGGCGGCTTACGTGATCCTGGTCCTGTTCATCCTGGGAGGAGCTTGCCTGGAACTGCGCCGGTCTCCGTCCGAATCTGGATTGGTCGTTGCCGAGCCTGTCCCCCGCCCATGGCTTGTGGCGAGCCGGAAACTCCTTGGCGGCCTCGCTCTGATCGCTCTCGTGATGGTGAGCTACGCGCTCTATTGTCTGCGCTTCTACTAACTCACGGGCATCTTACGCCACAGTTGACGATTCCTGGAGCCGCTCCTGAAGGTCGGCGGCCTGGAGCGACTTGATCATCTCCGCGAGGTCGCCTTCCATGAAACGGTCGAGATTGTAGAGCGTGAGGCCGATGCGGTGATCGGTCACGCGGTTTTGGGCGTAATTGTAGGTCCGGATTTTTTCTTCGCGGCCGCCGGAGCCGATCTGGTTTTTCCGGTGCGCGGAATACTTCGCTTCTTCTTCGCGCTGCTTTTCTTCGAGCAACCGGGCGCGCATGATCTTCAGCGCTTTCTCCTTGTTCTTCTGCTGGCTGCGCCCGTCCTGGCAGCGCACGATCATCCCGGTGGGGATGTGCATCACCTGCACAGCGGAGTCGGTGGTGTTGACCCCCTGGCCGCCGGGGCCGCTGGAACGCGAGAAGCGCCAGGAGAGCTCCGCGGCCGGAATGGTCAGCCGCTCGCTCACCTGCACGTCATCCGCCACGCCGCACAGCATCCCATCCGACCGCCCGCAGCCGCCAGGCAGTTTGTGGATCAAGAGACGTTGACGGGGGTGGAGCCGGGGACGGCCTGCAGGACCGGCGCGCAGCGGCGTCGGCCGGCAGCCCCGGATCCGGGACTTCAGCGACGCCCTGCGCGGCAGCGTCACCGCCGAGGGCTGATCGTCGCGGCAGGGCGCGCGAGAGACGCGCCGAAACGACCGCCCTGGGTGCCGATGGCGTCAAGAGTGGCCGAAAGCGCACCGAAGGAGCGGATCGACCAGCGAAGACGGAATACTGGGACGCGGCGCCGCCGATGGGCGGGTGCCGCAACAGGGAGGTTGTGTGTCTGCTCAGCCCGTACCGGTCGCCGAGACCGGCTATCCGTGGCCCATCGAAACCGCGCGCCTGGACAACGGGCTGCGCATCGTCGTCAGTGAGGACAACAGCGCGCCCGTGGTGTGCGTGAACCTCTGGTACGACGTCGGCTCCCGGCACGAGCCGGCCGGGCAGACCGGTTTCGCCCACCTCTTCGAGCACCTGATGTTCGAAGGCTCGGTGAACGTGGCGAAGACCGAGCACATGAAGCTGATCCAGGGCTCCGGCGGCTCGCTCAACGCCACCACCAACCCGGACCGGACCAACTACTTCGAGACGGTCCCGGCCGAGCACCTGGAGCTGGCGCTCTGGTTGGAGGCCGACCGGATGGGCGGCCTGGTTCCCGCCCTCACCCAGGAGACGCTGGACAACCAGCGTGAGGTGGTGAAGAACGAGCGGCGCCAGCGGTACGAGAACGTGCCGTACGGCGACGCGTGGCTGCGCC
>DASQLH010000136.1:0-16243 GCA_035630155.1 Chthoniobacterales bacterium | reverse complement strand
GATAAACCCGTCGTAGCGATTGTAGAAAGCGCTGATGCTCCCCGTGACGGCGCCGCTGGTTTTCCGCAGGCTCAGATCGACGCCAACATTCTTTTCCTCGCTCAGGTTTGGGTTGCCGACGATGAACTGGAAGGTCGCTTCATGCGGTCCGCGCGCGAACAGCTCCTCGGCGGTCGGCGCTCGCTGCGAATAGGTCCCATTGACGGCAAGCTGCCAGCCTTCGGCGAAATCGTAGAGGATCCCGGCGGCTCCGCTGATCGGAAGGAAATTCTGTTCCTGCTGGTCGGGGGACGTGAGCGAAGTGAGGTCGGGATCGGCGTTGTCGATGTGCACCGACTGATGCTCGACTCGCGCGCCCAATTGCAGCCGCACCTTGCCTAGTTTGATTTCCTCGAAAAGAAACGCGGCAATCTGCGTAGTCTGGGTCGGCTGCAAAAACGCTTCGTCGCCGATCACGGAAAGCTCCTTGTAGAAGAACTGCCCACCGATGGATCCTTCGAAAAGGCCGACCGGCTTGTGGACGAGCTCGAGCCGGGAATCGACGCCGCTCGTGTTGAAGGTGGCGCCGACCTGGCCGCCGTCGATTTCCTGGTGCTCGTAATCGGTATAAACAAACTTGGCGTTGGCGTTCGAGAGCCAGGGCCAGGGCTCGACGATGGAGCTGCGCGCGTTGACCTGGCGTTTGTCCACCTCGAGGTGAACGGGCGAGGGCGGCAGCGCCGGGTCGCTGGTTTCCGGATTAAAGGGTACGCCGTATTCCGAGAGGAATTGGGTGAAGGAGGCGCCGAAGTAGCCCTTGTCCCAGACATAGGACGCGCCAAAGGAGTAATCTTTGGTTTCAACAAACGTGTTGGGCACGGTGCCTTCGGGGTTCTGACCGAAGCCGCGTCCCGCCGCCTGCGCCGGAGTGAGCAAGGCCTGCATCCGCTCGTTGAGCGCGAATCCGGGAATGCTCCGGTCGTCCGTTTGCGTATAGGAGAATTGCCCGTGGAGAACGATGTGTTTCACGGGTGATAACGTCAGGTGGATCGCGCCACTCCGTTCGTCATCGGCGCTGTTGGCGCGGCCGCCGAACTCGCCGCTGAACGGCGTCACCGGTTGTTCGACCGGGATGAGGTCGTCCGAGACGTTGACGACGCCGCCGATCGCGCCGGAGCCGAAGAGGATTGTGGCAGGGCCACGCACGACTTCGATGCTGTGGCTTAACAGCGCGCTCACGCTCGGCGCGTGGTCGGGGCTGAGATTGGAGACGTCGAAAACCTCGGTGCCGTTGTTCAAAACGCGGACGCGATTGTCGGCCTGGCCGCGAATGACGGGACGGCTCGAGCCGGCCGTGAAACCGCTGCCGGCTATGCCCGGCTCATTCGAGAGCGTGTCGCCGAGATTCGGGGCGGCCTTTTGTTTGAGGGCGTTCTCATTGAGGATCGTGACGGATTGCGCCTTGTCCGTCTCGCTTCGTTCGATGGCGCCGCCGACAACGACGACGCGCTCAGTCTCAGCGGTGGTGTTTGGGGTCGGCGACGCTGCCGGCCGGACAGCGTCTTGCGCAGAGGCCAGGGTGGCCGAGGCGGCCAGCGCTGCTGCGATTAAAAATTGTTTCATTGATAAGGTATTCAAAAGTCATTGGTGAAATAAGCGTGGGCGCGGCAGTCGCCGCGGCGACACCGCACAGTGAAGAGGCCAGCACGAAAACCGTGCCGCGAGAACGCGCGATGAATCGAAACGCAGACACTCCGCGCGCGAACGCGGCTGGAGCCGTGCCTAGGCGAGCGCGGGCGGCGCGTGCTCGAAAATGCGCGCGCCGACAAACGGCGTGGCCACCCAGACCGGGTGCAGCGCCGGGACGAAAGAAAGTTGAAGAGCGGGAACAGGGGCGGCGACAAGCGACGCGGGCGCGGGTTGATGATGCGTGCCGGAACTGACCAGCGTTACCGCGCATTCATGCCGGGGCGCTTTCGCGTCGGAATGGAGCAGCTCATGCCAATGCGGCAGAACGCTCAGCGCGAACGCCGAGAGCAATGCGGCGCAAGTCCAGCTCAGGATGGTTCCGCGAAAGAGGGAGATCCTCGACGGCTGGAGCTGGCGTTGCATCGGCGGCTAGCATCTGCGGGGTGCGCCCCCAGGGCAAGAGTTTTCCCGGAGCAGCCCTCGTATTCCGGCTTGCTTCGGCGGCAGCTCGGCTTCCTGCGCTCGTAGCGCAGTCGGCGCTGACAACCAGAAGAGCAAGCTGGAGCTTTATCGCGCTTGGGCCGGCAATTCCTTTTCGACTGCGCCTTTCCGCTGGAGCCAGCGCGCGATCAGGCTGCAGAGCAGGGCCCACGTAATTCCCGCGCACCAGCCGGCGAGCACATCGCTCGGAAAATGGACGCCGAGGTAGATGCGCGTCGCGCCGACGATGAGCGCGAGCAGCGCAGCGCTCGTGAGGAAGTAGGCCTTGATCCCGCTATCGGCGGTCGTGCGCGCGAGCAGCGCGCCCAAGGTGAAATACGTCACCGCCGCGAGCATCGAATGGCCGCTCGGAAAGCTCAGCGATGTGACTTCCGTGAGGTGCAGGGATAGGTCGGGCCGGGTGCGATCGAAGGCGCGTTTCAGCAGAGTGCTCATGATTGCGCCGCCTGCGATCGACGCAACCACGAGCGCGAGCGCGCTCCATTTCCGCCGCAGGGCGAGAAACCCAGCCACGCCGAGCGAGACGAGCGTGATGACCGCGCCACTGCCGAGTGCGGTAAGATCGCGCGCCACATTCACGAGCCAGCGCGGCCCGAGCGGCTCAGCGCCATCAGGGCTGCGCATCGCGCGCAGAGTCCATTCGTCGAAGCGCTGGCTCTCGCCTTCGAGCACCTCATCGGCCGTTTCCACAAACCCACACGCTGCCTGCGATCACGAGCAGGCTTGTCAGCACCGCTGCTTCCAGCAGTCCTGCGCGTTGGAGCCAAAAGCGAAGAGCGGCAAGCACGACAAGCAAGTACCCTTATTTCAGAGTTCCAACTGGCGCAGGGATGATGTCAGCCGGCTGTTGTTCGTTCCCTTCAGCTTGTGGAAATGCAGCTGGCGAACGCGGCGGGTGCTTGCTTGCACCACCGTGACCAGGTAGCCGTCAATCGTCACCTGATCTCCTTTTTTCGGAAGATTACCGAGAGCCGCGGTGACATACCCGGCGGCCGTGCTCACGTCCGCATGCTTCAAATCGAGTCCCGCAATCTCGCGCAGCTCGTGGAGGGCGAGTGCGCCATTGACGATGAAATTGTTCTCGTCGAGCCGATGAAACTCTCGCGGCTGGGCATCGAACTCATCCCGGATTTCGCCGACGAGTTCCTCAAGCACGTTGTCGAGTGTGACGATGCCAGTGGCGCCGCCGAATTCATCCAGCGAGAGAGCCAGGTGCGCATGGCGGTTGAGAAAGAGATTGAGCAAGCGCGGCACCGAGAGCATTTCGGGAATGCTGAGCAGCTCGCGTTTGATCGAGCCCAGATCGGAGATCGCATCGCCCTCGAGTGCGAGCAGATCCTTAATATGGATGAGGCCGATGGATTGATCGAGGTGCCCGCGGCAGAGCGGGAAACGGGTGTGCCCGGAGCTTTTCGCCAACCGCAGGTTTTCCGCGAGCGAATCTCCCACATCGAGAAAGACGACGCTGCGGCGGGGAGTCACGATATTGCGCACAGCCAGGCGGCGAAGATCGAAGACATTGAGCAGCATCTCTTTTTCGAGGGTCGAAACCTCCTGCGCTTTCTGACTTTCCGCGAGAATCACGCGCAGCTCCTCCTCCGAATGCGCCAGTTCGGTTTCCGCGACCGGATCGATGTGCAGCACGTGCCGCAGGATGAGATTGGCCGCGCCGTTAAAGAGCCAGATCGCTGGTTTGAAAATGGTGTGAAAAAGAGCGAGGGGGCGGCTCACCCAAAGTGTCGTCTGCGTGGCCTTGCGAATCGCGACCGATTTTGGGGCGAGCTCGCCGAGGACGATGTGCAGGAAAGTGATCGCGGCAAAGGCGAGCGCAAAAGAAATTGTGTGAATGATGGCGGGCGAGGTCACGCCCGCGAGCGCGAAGAAAGGCTCCAGCATGCGTGCGAGAAACGGCTCGCCTAGCCAGCCGAGCGCGAGGCTCGCGAGCGTAATGCCCAGTTGCGTCGCGGACAGATAGGCATCGAGGCGCGCGGCGATGTGGCGCGCGAGTTTCGCCGGCTTTATCCCACCTGCGATGAGGGCATCGAGCTGCGAGGGGCGCACTTTTACGATCGCGAATTCGCAGGCCACGAAGAAGCCGTTGAGCAGGACGAGGAACGCCACCGTCAGGAGTTTGAAGAGAACGATACCGAACGGCTCCCACTCGGTGGCGGGCGTTGCAACAGCGGCGACTAAGACCAGCAGTGCGATGAGCGGCATGGGTCAGTGGTTGGCATGGATCCGGGGTCGGACTCCGGCCATCTCCCTGGGTTCCTTTGCCGGTTTGCGGGGCAGTGGGCGCAACAGCGAGAGCGTAACGGAAAGCGCGAGAATACCCGCCACGACGCCGAGCGCTACAACGGTCGGGATCTTGTAAACATCGGCCAGCAGCATTTTCGCGCCGACAAAAACCAGGATGGCGGCGAGCCCATAATGGAGGGCATGAAAACGTTCCATCACTCCGGCCAGGGCAAAATAGAGCGAGCGCAGTCCGAGGATCGCCATCACGTTGGAGGTAAAGACGATGAACGGATCGTGCGTTACCGCGAGCACGGCGGGGATTGAGTCGATCGCAAAAATCAAGTCGGTCCACTCGACCAGGAGGAGCACGACGAAAAGCGGGGTGACAGCAAGGGCGCGGTTTTCCCGGGTGAAAAAGTGAGGCCCGTGTTCGCCCTGCGCGACTGGAAAAATGCGGCGAACAAGACGCAGCACCGGGTTCGTCTGGAAGTCGAGCTTTATGCCGTGGCTGCGCCACATTTTGATCCCACCAAAAATCAAAATGACGCTGAAAATATAGACCACGAAATGAAACCTTTGCAGGAGCGCGATACCGGCGAAAATCATGGCCGCGCGCATAACGAGCGCGCCTAGAATCCCCCAAAAAAGCACGCGATGCCGGTAGCGCGACGGGACTCCGAAGTAACTAAAAAGGAGCGCGAAGACAAAGACATTGTCCACGCTGAGCGAAACCTCGATGAGGTAGCCGGTGAGAAACTCCAGCGCAGCCTGTTGCCGCGCCTCTGCTCCGGCATAGGGACCAATCCAGCCGAGATAAATGCCGAGATTGAATAGGAGCGCGAGGCTCGCCCAGACGCCGGTCCACGCCAGCGCCTCCGGTAGTTTTACCGCGTGCGCCTTGCGATGAAAAACGCCCAGGTCCAGCGCAAGCATCGCGAAGACGAACGAGGCAAAGGCGACCCACCAGAAGGTCTCCGGTGTCATAGCGCCAAGGCAAGGGACGCGGGCATGGCGGTCGCAATCGGGGCCGGCGTGCGCGTCCTCAACGGCGCGACTCGCATCGGCGCACAAATCACATTGAGCGGGAAATGCCGCAGCACGGTGCGCGCGACGGAGAGATGCGGCCAGGGCGTAAAATCGTGGTGTTGAGGAGGGCCGACCACAAGCAGGTCGGGCTGCGTTTCCTGTGCCAACTCAAGCATCCGGCGATGGACATCAAAGGCGCCGTGCATGACAAGCAGGTCAACGTTTTCATCGCCCAGCAGCGCGCTGATTTTTCCCTTCACCGCCAAATCGGAATCGCCCTCCGCGGAGTCGTCGAGCGCGTAGCCAACGGTCACCTCGCACGGTGCGACCCGGCGCAGTTCACGCGCGCAACCCAGCGCCACCTCTGAACTCTCCGCAGGGTCGCATGCGACCAGGACACGCAGCGGACGCTTCCCTCGGGTCCATTCCTGAAACGGCAGGGCCGCGCGGACCAACACGGTGGAAATCGGCGACCACTCGGCCAGCGCATCCACCGCATCCCCCACGAGGCAGCGTTTCATGAGCTCGCGTTCGGTGGCGCCGATCATCACCAGAGCGGCACCGCAGTCGCGCAGCAACTCTGTCATGCTCTTTTCCGACAACACATCCAGCATTCTCTCTTCGACGGTGGCGCCGAGAAGGCGCAAGCGCGCCGCCTCAGCGGAGAGTTTCTCGCGCACCAGCGCACCCAGCCAATCCTGCGCGCTCTCGAAAAGTTCGTCGTGCCAGTTTTTCGGCGGCGCCGGAACGAGCAGCAGCGGCTGCTTCAGCCGCATCGTCACGGCCGCGGCCGCGTGCGCCGCTTCGGCTGCGAGCAGGGAAAAATCGGTGCCGCAAACGATGCGGCCCGTGAGGCTGTCTGATTTTGGCGCAATCATCAAACCTTTGACAGGTCAGAAAATCGGCGCTGTTCACGGTTCTACTATTACGACGTTGTTGGCGTATTCTTCCATTTTGTGGAACAGTTCTGTGCGCCATGGAATGGCTCAATTACCATCACCTGCTCTATTTCTGGACCGTGGCCAGGGAGGGCAGCCTGCGAAAGGCGTCCGAGAAACTAAACGTCTCTCAGCCTTCCATCTCGGCCCAGGTCAGCGCCTTGGAAGCCTCGCTTGGCGAGAAGCTCTTCCGCCCGAGCGGACGGACAAAAGTGCTCACCGAGATGGGCCAGGTCGTGATGGGTTACGCGGACGACATCTTCTCGCTCGGTCGCGAGATGATGAACACGGTGAAGCGCGGCGCGGGCGAGCGGCCCACTCGGTTCAACGTCGGCGTGGCCGATTCCGTGCCGAAGTTGATCGCCTACGAAATCATCCACCCCGTTTTCGGGCTCCACCCGCAGGTGCAGATGATTTGTCGGGAAGGAAAAGTGGATGCGCTGCTCGCGCAACTGGCCACGCAGCGGCTCGATATCGTGCTCGCGGATGAGCCGGCGTCGAGCGAACTAAAATTCAAAACTTACAATCAGTCTCTGGGCGCGAGCAGCGTTTCCTTTTGCGCAACTCCGGCCCTCGCCGCCAGATACCGGCGGAAATTTCCACATTCGGTGCACGAGGCGCCGGCGCTGCTGCCCACGGGAAACACCGCTTTTCGCCAGGCCCTGGAGACATGGTTCGATTCGCTTGGTCTTCGGCCCCGCGTCGTCGCTGAATTCGAAGACACTGCGTTGATGCATCGTGCGGCGGCCGAGGGTCTCGGCATTGTTCCCGTCCATACGCTCATTGCGAAGGGGGCGGCGCGGAAGAACGGCTGGAAAATTATCGGCGAAATCGACGAATGCCTCTGCCAGTTCTACGCCATCACGGCGGAGCGCAAGCTCAAGCATCCAGCCATCCTGGCCATCACTGAGCATGCGCAAGCGCGTTTGTTCGCCTGAGGAACAAGCAGGGCAGGTGTGGCGCGGACCGATAAATCGTTTCATTTTTCCGGAGAGCTGGGGGAAGTTTCGAGGCATGAAGATTCTTCTGCTCGCTGCTTTTCTGGTGCTTGGCGCGGCCGCGCAGCGGGCCCAGGAGGCCGAGCTCGAGCCGATTGTCGTGACGGGCACCTTTGAGCTGCGACCAGGGCCGTCGGTCATCGATCTGTTTACTGCGCATTTATTGAAACAGATCGAGACCAAGCAGACCATGGAAGAGGCGCTCGCGCGTGCGCCCTGGTTCAATGCGGGATTCTGGAAATACCTTCCGTCCTTGCAATCGTCGATGACCGATTCCTCCCAGTTCTTCACGCCGAGTTATCTCTCGTCCGATTACCGGAATAGCGCGCGCGCCTTGGAGGAATCGCGCAAACAGTCGATCTTCGACTCGCGCTAGCTGAGGCGAGTCCGCTAATTCAGCTTATACGCCTCGACGAGGGCGATGCCGGTCGTGTCATCCTGGCCGCGAACAATCGCGGTGTATTGGCCGGGCGGGAAGTTTCCGATCACGACTGCTTCGCGATCATGGGAAGGGGCAAGTCCGCTCGCTTGGATTTCGATAGGATGGCTATCTTTCCAGTCGTCGTTGAACGCGATCGTCGCGCCATTCTCATTGTGCAATTCGAGGGTGGGATCATCGAGCCTGCCGGAAACAGGAACACCGCTGACCGAGAGGGAAGGTCCCACTCCCCGAAAAATCATGCGCGAATAATCGGTCCCGCCCAGGATCACGCCGCCGATCATCACATTGTTGCCGGTTTGCACCCGGCCGCGAGTTGAAATGTTCAACATCCTCGCGGCCGCACCCCGGTCGACATCGTATGCTTCGACCAACGCCAAACCCGTCGAGCCGTTCTTGCCGGAAAGGACCACCGTGTAATTGCCCGGATCGAGCGAAATCGAGAGCGCCGCTTCGCGGTCGTCCGCTGGCGCGAGGCCTGCACTCTGAATTTCGGTTGGCGGGCTGTCTTGCCAATTATCGTTCATACCCAGGATCGTGCCGTCGCTCTTGCGGAGTTCGATCACCGGGTCCTGAAGCGTGCCGGCAATCGGGCTGCCATTTATCTTGAGCGAAGGTCCGAGGCCGCGCAGCACGACGTTTTTCTTTGCTGGTCCGGCAACAATGAATCCGCCGATCAGGACGTCATCTCCGCGCCCGGTGTGGAGACGGGTGGAGCTATTCAGCAGAATCGAATCCGAAATGCGCCAGACATCGGTGATCGGCGGCGTGCTGGCGGAGGCGCCAATCGGGCTGAGCCCGTAGATTTCCGTCAGCGTGCGCAAGACATTGTAATGGTTCATCGCCGTGCCCGTGGGCGTGATGAACCCGTCGGCCGGGCGCGTATCGGGTGGGTTGATATTGGTTTCGAAATAATCGCCGGGCTCGACCAGCGCGCCGGCAAAAATGGTGGTGATCTGGTTGGAAGGCGTGTTCGACGCGTCTTCGTCGAACGTGACAATGAGAAGGCTGTTGTGCGTCCGGGCCCATTGATAATAGCCGTCGAGGATTTCTGTTTTCAGCCAGGCATCGGCCTGGGCGATGGAGCCGTCATGCATGTTGTTTTGCTCGTTAGGCACGACGAAGGCCACGGTGGGCACGGCCGCGTAGCCGGCAGCGTCCCTGGGGAAAGCACTGAACGGCTGATTCGCCGAGGGAGGCACGTGGTTGTTGGCGGGCGCGTCGGCGGCCTGCCAGTTCGCGACGGGATTGTGCTTTCGCTCGTATTGGTTGTGCGCGGGATCAGTGGAGAACGCATCACCGTCGAAACCGGCGAACGGAAGACTTTCCGAGTAGGTCGCAAACGAGAGTCCGGCCGCGATGAGGGCCGCGCCGAGATTCGGTGTGTTGAAGGGAAGGGACAGCGAGAACGGCTCGGCCGAAGTGCCCGGCCGTCCATTCTGCCGAACGCCCTGGTTGCTGCCCGAGAAAAGCTCCAGATAATTCGGCTGGCTCGGGTGGCGCAAGGCGTGAGAGCCACTCGTAGCCGCGTCCGGATCACCTGGTGCGTTGACGAAATTGGCCCCTTCCGCGGCAAGGGCGTTGATGTTTGGGGCCGCGCTGTTGCCGATGATCTGGCCGTAGGATTTGTTCTCGAAGATCACGATCACGATGTGATCCGGGCGGGGAAGAGGCGCAGTGACAGCCGCATTCGGAAATCCAACCGCGGCGGCGAAAACGACTGCGATTGTTAGAGTCCGCATTAGATGGTTGCGTTTGCGACAGGCCACTTTGCCACAGCTTGCGGAACACGGAACTGATTGCTTGCTCATCCGCGCGCGAAAGGAATACGCGGCGATCTCAGGGGATCTTGATATCGATTGGGCCGGCGGAGGACGAAGCCATGTCGGGCCCGAAATAATAGAGCATCAGCTGCGCTGGGCCTTTGACCGGGACGTTGACTGTAATGTCAAAGATCCCCTGTGCGTTAGTGGTCGCGGTGCCGCCAAACGATTTTCCTTTCACGAGAACGGCGCAATCCACTTTTTGGCCAGAATGGTGCGGGCCCGAAAGTTTCCCACTGATAACGGCTGTTTCTTTGAGCCCGCGGGCTTCGCGGAACTCTAATTTCGAGGCCGCGTTCGGGTTTACGTCGACCGAAAGTCCGCCGAAAGGCAGCAGCGCATCCTCGGTGCGATAGAGCGCGTGCAGGTTAAAATGATAGTCGCATTGGCGGTGCTCGCGTGGCGCGGGCGGGATTTTTTTGTGGTCCACAAAAAGCCGGCCACGCAGAACGCGTTCCTCGTCCGGACCGAGAATGAAGTAAGCGCTCTCCAATTCCAGATCCATCCCGTCAGCCAGACCCGACGGGATCAGCTCGACTTCAATCGGATAATTGAAATCGTTGTTCACCTTGAATTGGAACTCGACCGGTTTGTAGGGACTGCCGGCCGTGGGTGAAAAGTGGTTGACGTTTTCCTGCGCTTCGTTGTTGGCCAGGTCAAGGTCGCCAAAAGCGGAGTCGTGCGTAAAGATTTCGGCGCGGATGCAGGTGTGCCCATTCTCCTTCGGGTGCCACTCGAAAGCGAAATCCTTGAACGAACCGGCTGGAATATCCTGGGGCGCGGAATCGGGGAAAGGCTTGAAGGTGCCTGTGTCGCCCATGCCCATGGGATCGTTGATGTAGGCGCGGACCACGACGCCTTTGCCCTCGACGGTGCCGTTATTGTGCACGCGCACCTTGATCGAATTGACGACGCTTTCGTCCGGCGCCCAATGGGCCGGGTCACCGTTGCCAACGGGCGGATCGCTATTCGGATAATTTTCCGCGCCGTTGCCGGGCCAATCGACCCAGATATCGGGCGTGCCGTACTCGGCCGGCGCCTGCCAGGGACGAATTTCCAGGTCCAGAAAATCGCCGGGGCCGCGTTCCACTTCCACCTTCAAGGCTTCCGGCTTCCCGGCCGGGCCGGGGATTTCACTTACAACAGTGAGCTTGATCCCGCCGTAAGCCGGATAAGTGGTGCTGAAATCGAGCACGTCGCCGACCTGCATGCCGCGCGCCTGCAGGTCCACTCCGTCTGGCAAACCGGCCGCGACTCCATGCGGATTCAACACCGTCACAACCGAGCGATAGAGCGACGGCGTGAACGGGTCGACCGTGTCCGTCACCAGGATCCCCCCGGGGGTGCCGCTAGCTTCGGGCGGCGACCAACCCTTGGCATCATCCGGCAAGGCGGGCGAAATGAATGCGGCGGGCTGACGGTTTTCCACATGGATCCAATGTGAGTCCGACAATTTGATCCGGACCAGGTGGACCGCCGGGGCGTCCTGCGTTCCGAAGCCAGGATAATCACTCACCTTGAACTCGAGCGGGAGCACGGTGAAGGCGCTCGTCTCGGTCGCGCCCGCGGCGGGCGGTGAAACTTCTTTGATAAACGCAGGTGGAATCCAGGCGCCCTTGTTCTTGTGCCACGCGTCCACATCAGCTGCCCGCCAATGGGAGTTCATCATGCTCCAGGTCCGCAGATAATCGAAGTCGGCATGGAACTGACTGTCGTAACTCGGCTGGCGATAGAGGTCCCAGAAACCGAGGTTGTGTCCGAGCTCGTGGGCCCAGGTCTGCCACGCCTGGGTGCCTTGCCCGATCATGAGGCGGCCGTTCAAGTGATGTTGGAACACAAACCCGCCCGCACCTGGAACGACGATATGGAAATCACCGCTGCCGGCTCCGGCTCGCTTCGCCTCGACGGGCCCGACCATTTGCTCCACGAACAACACCATGTAGGACTCAAAGTTCGTCAGCTCGTTTATCACGAGATCTTTGAGATCGCCGGCGTGCGCAGCGTCGATCGGAATGCCCAGTTCGGCAGCGCGCCCTTTCACGTAAAGCGAGAGCGCTTCGGAGATGATAGCGGTCCGGTCGCCGCGGACGGTGTCCCTGGCGGCGGCATGGATAACGCCATCGACACGTGCCGGGCCATCGAGGCCGAACTTGGCAAGGCCGGTTCCCGCGACCACGCGGATGGCGGCGGACTCGCCGGAAAACGCCGGGAGCAGTCGCAAACCGATACGGTCCGCGCCGGCATTGAAACTCTCGGCCCAATTGAATTCCGCGTTGAGCGCCGGCACGATCAATTGCGTGACCGCGTCCGGGTCCGCCAGGTTCCCGGCCGGAAATGCAATCGTGTAGCGGCGCGTGCGCGGATGCTCATTCTTGTCGCGAATCTCGATCGTCACCCAGTCGGTGGCGACGGCGGTGATGGGAAACGTGGCCGCTTTGCCGCTAAGGTTTGCCGCCGCGAGGGAAGTGCCAGGGTTTTCAATGGGGCCGTTCAACCCCAGATCGCCCAGCTTCGTCCCGTCCTTTACCCGGATGAACGAAGCTTCCTTTGTTTCCAGATCTGTCAGCTTGCATTGGATTTCGTCTCCGCTGGCGGCGCAGGTCACCCACGGGTCGGGGACGTCCGGTGCGGCTTTGAAAATATTCTCGATGGCCAGGGCCAGCGCGGTCGCATTCGGAAAGTTCCCATTTGGCGCCACCACGACATCCTTGTTGCGATCGTGCGCATCGCGGACGTGGATTGTGGCGGTGGCGCTGCCATCGAGCGCCAAAGGATATTTTCCGGTTAGCCCACTGGTGGTGAGCGAAGCCGGGGCAAAGGGCCGGTTGAAATAATCGTCAAACGCGCCGGACATCTCGACGATGCGGTCCGGCATCGTGAAGTCGATGTCGACTTGTCCGTAGGAGGCCTCTTTCCAATAGGCGTTCGTGTTCGTTTCGTAATCGTTCAGCTTCCCGTCGCGGTAAGCCGTCCGGTCCGCCGGCGTGCCGGTGAACCGGTGGTCGCTCATATCCGCCAAGATGGTCAACGCGCGAAGCGTCGGATCATCCAGGTAGGAATCTTTCTCCTTGTCGCCGCCCGTTTTCTTCCGGGGTGTTGGTGAAGGTGCCGGTTTGCACGGCTCAACAAAAAGCGGATCGAACAGGCTCTTCGGCGTGGTCGAGCCGTAAAACTTCTTGGCGTTCGGTCCCAGCGGCTCAAGCGGCGGGCCGGCGAGCTGTGTTTTCTTTTTGCACCCTGCCAAAAGCGCGATGAGGCAGAGCGAGAGGCAAAGACGGCGGCCGAAACGCGAAGCGAGACGAGCAGGGGGAGCCATTAGGATTTTCCTCCAAACGAGAGGTTAACTGGCGGCATCGGAGAATTGGAAGCCAATTCTCCCGCAATCGCCCGACCCATCGTTTCGTTCACCGAAAAGCCGCGGGTTTTGAATTCACGCAACTGTCACCTGGCCGCCATACGTCCGTAACAATCGTTCTCTAACTTCGGCGCGTGCAGACAAATGCCGCCGGGCGCAACGCTCCTGCGGCCTTAACCCAACCGCAGAAATAAGGAGAACAAATGTTACGGAAATATTTCGTATTGATCACGCTGGCGACCAGTCTCGTCATAGGCGGCATCCCGGCCCACGCCCAGGATGCCGGAGCGCTGCTCGACCTGCTGGTCAAGAAACGCCTCATCACCGACCAGGAAGCCGAGGAGGTCCGCGGCGAGCTCACCCGCGAGGTCTCGACCACCGCGGCCGGCAAGCTCAAGCTTTCGTCGCCGCTCACGGAGCTGGAAATTTATGGCGATGCGCGCGTGCGCTACGAAGTCCGCGAAGGCAACAGCGGCCCCCCGAGCACGCTCGTCACCAATCCGAACGATGCGCAGCAGCGTAACCGGCATCGATATCGCCTGCGCCTCGGCCTCCGCGGAGTCCTCGTGGACGATTGGTTCTTCGGTCTGCGCCTCGAGACCAGCACGAGCAATCGCTCGACCAATGTGACTTTCGGCGATGACGCGGGTCCGTTCGGCAAGACGAGCGATGGCGCTTTTGTCGGCCAGGCCTATCTCGGCTACAGCGGCTTCAAAGACATCAGGCTCACGGCCGGCCGGATTCCGAATCCGTTTGTCACCACCCCGATGGTCTGGGATGGCGACATCAATCCGGAAGGTTTTTCCCAGCAATACAAGCACACCTTCAACATCTCGTTGGGCGGCGGAGAGATCGTCTCCGAGGCGACTGGAGATGGAAAAAACGCGCTGGCGGCGGTGACCTCGGAAGCGCGCAAGATGACCATCGATCTCTTCGCGAATTTCGGGCAGTTCGTTTACGACGACAACAATCCGGAGAACCCAATCGGGGCGCCACCAGTTTCCGGCGGACGACGCGTGCCGGAAAACGATGCCTACATGTTTGGCTACCAAGTCGGCGCGAAGTTCAACTTCACCCCGACCACTTACTTCCAGCTCGCGCCGACAATCTATCATTACAGCGGCTACGGGAACGACTTTAATACCTTCTTCAACGGCGGGCCGAATTTCCGCAACACCGCGACGCCGCCGGTGGTCATCACGCCGAACCAGGTTGGGATCAACAGCCTGCTCGTCTTCAACATGCCCGCTGAATTCGGCTTCAATATCGGCGAGCTGCCGATCCGGATTTTCAGCGACTTCGCGGTCAATCTGGACGCCGAGGACCGCGCCATGGCTGCCGGCCGGCCGGACAAGGACGATCAGCGTTATGCCTATCAAATCGGCCTGGGCATCGGCCGCATCCGGACCAAGGGCAACTGGCAGCTCAACGTCTTCTGGCAGCATGCCGAGCAATTCGCGCTCGATCCAAACCTGGTCGATTCCGACATCTTTGACAGCCGCGTGAACATGGAAGGGGTCGGCGTTCAGGCGGGCTACGCCCTGAGCGATGCGGTCACCTTCAATCTCACCTACGCCTACGGCGAGCAGATAGATAACACGCTCGGAACAGGGGGTGTCGGCGACATCGGCGTCAATCCGCTGCGCCAATACCAGATCTTCCAGGCGGACCTGAACTTCAAATTCTAACCAAACACCAACCTAACCATCAGACATCTCACCCTATGAAAATCAGACACCTCTTTATCGCAGTCGGGCTCGCGTTCGTCACCATCGACGCACACGCCGAAAAGCTCGTCATCAAAGGCTCCGACACACTCGGCGCGAAACTCGTGCCGCAGCTTGCGGAGCAGTTTAAATCCCAGCATCCCGGGACCACCTTCGACATCGCGGCCGAAGGTTCCACCACGGGCCTCGCCGCCATCATCGACGGCACCGCCGAGATCGGCATGTCGAGCCGGCGGGCCAAGCCGGCCGAGATGGCCGCGGCCACCTCAAAAGGCAAAAACATGAAGCCGACCATCGTCGCCTATGACGGCCTCGGCGTTATCGTGAACAGCAGCAATCCGATTACCGGGCTGACCAAGAAGCAGGTGGAACAAATCTTCACTGGCGACGTTACCGACTGGAGCGCGGTCGGCGGACCCGCCGGGAAGATCTCCATCTACACCCGCAACACTTCCTCCGGCACCTACTCCGATTGGAAAGAGCTCGCGATGAAGAAGCGCGACTACGCCAAAGGCTCCCAGAAGATGGCGGGGCACGAACAGATCGCCGCCGAAGTCGGCAAGAACAAAAACGGAATCGGCTACGTCGGCCTCGCTTATATGAAAGCTGGCGGCATCAAAGTCGTGTCGATTGATGGCGCCATGCCTTCCAAGGCGACGGTGCTGAACAAATCCTGGCCTTACGCGCGGCCCACCTTCTATTACACCAATGGCGACCCGACCGGTCTGGCGAAGCAATTCGTCGATTTCACGACCGGCGGAGCGGGCCAGAAAATTGTCGATCGCGTCGGCTTCGTTCCCATCAAGTAACCGCGAATTCCAAACCAGGCAGACGGTTAGGTTAAAGTGAAAGCCCGCCGGCTCTCCCCGGCGGGCTTTCCGTTGCGCGCGAGCCGGGGAGAAGGGATTGTAACTCGATTAAGTTGGCCCTGTGGTGTGCGCGAAGAACATCGCGCCGATAGCCGGCCGCATCTTTCTAATTGCGGCCCTTTACTTCTGGGAACGGTGATAGAATCTGCGGTGAATCCCGATGGCTGGCGAAACACTTCCAATTTCGGTCCAACAGTTCCTGTCGAAATATATCCGCTCACTCGAGCAACTGGAAGTGCTCCTCTTGCTCCGGAACAGCCCGAATCGTTCCTGGACGTCCGCCGAGGTTTACGAAGTCGTACGCAGCAGCCGTTCTTCGGTCGAGGAGCGGCTGGAAAGTTTTGTTCAGCTCGGATTTCTCGCAAAGGAGAATGGCCCGCCCGCGACATTTCGTTACGCTCCGACGGAGAACCTCGGAGCCGCGGTAGACGAAACCGCCGGCGCTTATCAGAAGTGGCGTGTTCGGGTGATCGAGGCGATTTTCACTCCGGTGGTCGACCCGGCGCAACGCTTTGCCGATGCGTTCAAGGTGCGGAAAGATTGATATGGCCCTGATCGTTTATTTACTTTGCGCTCTCGCCTCCTTCGGCTGCGCGCTTCTTCTCTGGCGCGGCTATCGCGCCACGCGCACGCGGCTTCTTTTCTGGGGCGCCCTCTGCTT
>DASQLH010000135.1:0-6800 GCA_035630155.1 Chthoniobacterales bacterium | reverse complement strand
CGCGCAAACGTCCACCGCCACATTCAAGAGGCCACCCGGGTTATTTCGCAGGTCGAGCACCAGCGCCTGCATCCCCTGCTTTTGCAGATCGTCGAGCGCTTTGGAGAGATCTTCCGCGGTCGGCTCGTTGAACTGAATCAGGCGGACGTAGCCGATCTTGAAGGGCCCAGTCAGCTCCGAGTCGAGCAGCTTCACCGCCTTGACGCTTTGCACTTTGATCTCGGTCCGTTCCAGCGCGAAGTCCTTTATCTCCTTCGTCGCCGGCCGCAAAATGGTCAGCGTCACCTTTTGCCCGGTGGTCCCGCGGAGAAAATTCACCGCGTCCTGCAAATCCATTTTCTCGGTGGAGTTGCCGTTGATCCGCAAAATCTGGTCGCCGGAAAGGATGCCGGCTTTCGCGGCGGGCGTGTCCTCCATCGGCGTGATCACCGTGAGCAATCCGCCTTTGACCGCGACTTCGATGCCGAGCCCGTTAAACCGGCTGCGCGTATCGTCCTGCATGTCCTTGAAGTCGTTCGGCTCCATGAACTGGCTGTGCGGATCGAGCGATGCGAGCATCCCTTTCATCGCCGCGTAAATCAGGTCGTGGTAACTGGTCTTGGTGCCATCGACGTAATCCTGGCGCAGGAGCTGAAGCGCTTTGGCGAACACGGCGATCTGCGCGTAACCGGTGTCGTCCTCAGCCGCGGCGGCGTGCGCCGTGTAAAAACGGACCCCAAGGAGGACGTTGAACACGATGAGACAAACGAACGTGCTGAGTAAAAGGCGGCGCTTCATGGGAAATCCCGTTCCGGGCGGAACGATGATCGCTCATGCGGAAATTTTTGGCAACGCGCAAAGCGTCGTCTAAGGTGGGCGCGGTGGATTGAGCCGTCGTCGCCGTTGGTGACCTCGAAGTAAGTTTGGCGGCGCAGCCGCATTCGCTGGCACCGCCCGGCGGAGCGGCCGATCCACTTATCGTTCATGAGATTACGCTCCTACACTTTCGCGCTGGTGGTTTGCCTGCCGCTTTGGAGCGTATCCGCCGCTCCCTCGCCTTCGCCTGGTCCGAGGTCCGCGGCCAAGCCGACGCCCGCCGCGCCGCTGAAACCGACGGGCCCCGTCAAACCATTGGGGAACGCCTCACCCACTCCGCCCGCAAAGCCGGCGGCATCGCCTCCCGCAAAATCAAGATCTTCCGCCCCTCCCCCATCCTCTCCCTCTCCCGCTACCTCTTCGCCCTCCCCTGCCCCCAAATCATCGCCATCTCCCCGCCCAACCCCGGCGCTCAAACCGGACGCCGAGCTGGACATGGTCGCGGACGAATACATTCGCGGTTATCTCGCTGCCCGGCCGCTGGAAGCGACCGCGCTTGGCTTCCACGAATACGATGGCCGCATCAGCGAGCACACTCGCCTGGCCATCGACGCCGAGCTGGCCCGCCTCCATCGCTTCGACGATCGGCTCAAGAAATTCGATCTCGAAAAACTCGGCCCGCGCGCGGGCATCGATCTGCGCCTCCTCCAGGCCGCGATCAGGAAAGAGCTGTTCCTGATGCACGACCTCGCGATCTACGAGCGCAACCCGATGAGCTACGCCCGCGCGCTCGACGTGAACGTTTATCTCAAGCGTAAGTACGCGCCGATCGAGGACCGCGTTCGCAGCATCGTCGTGGTCGAAAACCAGGCGCCGAACATCATGATCGCGGCGAAAACGAACCTGGCCGAAGTCCTGCCGAAGCCGCACGTCGAGCTGGCGATCCAGATCGCGCGGGGCGCCTCCGAGTTTCTGAAGAAGGATCTTGTCGAAGGCCTGGCCGAATTGAAGGACGACAACCTGCGCAACACCTTTATGCAATCGAACCGCCGGGCCGCGACCGCGCTGTCAGATTACGCCGCCTGGCTGGAAAGGGAGAAGCTCCCCAAGGCCACGCCGGAATTCGCCATCGGCGAGGAGAAATACCGGCGCTTTCTGGCCGAAACCGAGCTGGTGGATTTGCCGCCGGCCCAACTCCTGGAGCTCGGATTGTCGGAGCTGAAAAAAGAGCAGGACGTTTTCATCGAGGCGGCGAAAAAGATCGATGAGACGCGGCCTGCTCCCGTCGTCTTCAAGCAAATCCAGGGCGATCATCCGACAGCGGAAAATCTGCTTCCGGAAATCACCAAGAGACTGGAGGCGGTGCGCAAGTTTGTGGCGGACCGCAAACTGGTGGCGATGCCCACCCAACTGCATGCCCAGGTGAAAGAGACGCCGCAGGACCGGCGCGCCACCAGTTTTGCCTCGATGGACATTCCCGGGCCGTTCGAGAAAAGAGCGAACGAAGCTTATTTCTACGTCACGCCGCCGGAGACCGATTGGCCGGAGGAACAGAAGGAGGCATGGCTGACCTCATTCAATTATTACATGGGGGATCTGTTCGCCATTCACGAGGTTTACCCCGGTCATTACGTGCAGCACCTGCTCTTGAACGCTTCGAAGGCGACGAGGGCGGAGAAGATTTTCGGGGCGACTTCCTACATCGAGGGCTGGGCGCATTACTGCGAGAAAATGATGATCGACGAAGGGTTTGGCGCGCCGACCAGCCCGGAACCGCAGGTGGACGAGCTTCATCGCGCCGCCAAATACAGAATGGTGCAGGCGCAGGCGGCCATGGTGCGTCTGTGCCGCCTGATCGTTTCGATCAAGATGCACACCCAAGGGATGTCGGTCGAGGAGGCCACGAGATTTTTTCAGGAGAATTGCTACTACGAAGAAAAGCCGGCGCAGGCCGAGGCGATGCGCGGGACGTTCGATATCGGTTACGGTAACTACACGTTAGGCAAGCTCCAGATCCTCAAGCTGCGGGCCGATTACCAGGCGCAGGAAGGCGACAAATTTTCGCTCAAGAAATTTCACGACGAAGTGCTCGGCCACGGCATGCTGCCGATTCGCCTCCTGCGCGAAGTGATGCTCAAGGACAAGGAGAAGTGGGGCGAAGTGTTGTAGCGCATTTGTAGGGCGTTTCTGTGAAACGCCGTCGTCGAACGGCGTCCGCCGCGGCGGACGCTCTACAATGAAATCTTCCTCGTGCGATGAAACATGACGGCTTTAAGCCGTCATGTTTCAGGGTCGTCCGTCCCCGATAAAAGCTCCGGCAAGAGCGGCTGGGGATTATCGGGCAGCTCTTCCACGTCGCGGAGCTTCTTGGTGATGGCGCGCGAACGGACATCGACGTCTTCCATTTTCCGCGCGGCTTGATCCAGCTTGTCCTTCACGCTCGAGAGCGCTTCGCCAAACTTGCCGAACTCGGTCTTCACTCCGGCCAGTAAATTCCAGACTTCGCTCGAACGTTTTTGAATGGCGAGCGTCCGGAACCCCATCTGCAAGCTGTTGAGCAAGGCCGCCAGGGTGGTCGGTCCGGCAAAGACGACGCGGCAATCGCGCTGGACTTGTTCCACCAAACCGACTCGCCGGATTGCCTCGGCGAAGAGACCTTCCGTCGGCAAATACATGAGCGCGAAATCGGTCGTGCGCGGGGGGTTGATGTATTTGCTGCAAATGTCCTTCGCGCTTTTCTTGAGCTGCGTCTCCAGGCCTTTCATCGCCACCTCGATCAGCTCGATGTCCCCTTTGTCCTGCGCCAGGAGCAGCCGCTGGTAATCTTCTGTCGGAAATTTTGCATCGATCGGCAACCAGACCGGCGCGCCGTTTTCGTCGCCCGGCAGCTTGATCGCGAAATCGACGTTCTCGCCACTTTCATCGCGCGTCCTCACGTTGCGCGCGAACTGGTCGGCCGTCAGCACTTGTTCGAGCAAATTGCCGAGCTGCACTTCGCCCCAGCCGCCGCGGGTCTTTACGTTGGAAAGCACTTTTTGCAGTCCGCCCACGTCGCTGGCCAGCTGGCGCATCGCCCCGAGTCCCTGATGCACTTGTTCGAGACGCTCGCTTACCAGCTTGAACGATTCGCCCAGGCGCTTCTCGAGCGTCCCCTGCAATTTTTCGTCCACCGTGGAGCGCATCTTCTCGATCTGCTGGGTGTTCTCCTCCCGCAATTCCTTGAGCCGCGCATCGACGTTATCGGTCAAACGCCGCGCCTGGCCGGTGACCTGGTCGAGCTGATCGCGCAACATCCCGCTGATTTCGGTGAGCGACTTCAGAGTCGTCTCGCTCACGTTTTTCAACGCGGCGGCCAGTTCTTCCCGCTGGCCCTTGGCTGAGCTCGAAGATTCCTCGCGATTCCGCGCAAACTCATCGCGAAACATTTTCTCCTGCCGTTCCTGCGCCCGATCGAACGTCTCGAGGCGCCGGAGGAATTCCGAATCGTCGTCATTCCCACGGCGAAGCAAAACGAAGATGAGCGCCGTAATTCCCGCGCCGGCGGCCAATCCGATCAACGCATAAAGCAGCGGGTTCACCCTCTGCGACTACCAGAAGGCGAGGCGATATTCAAGGTGCAGCCCTCAAGGTAGGGACGCCGCGCTGCGGCGTCCGCTTCAGTTTCGCGAGAATGTCTATCGCGGACGCGCAGCGCACCGTTCCTACACCGGCACGAGGGCGTGCCGGCTCCATTACTCCACGTCATAAATTTCCACCACGGCCACGCCGGTCGTGTTGTTTTTCCCACGCAGAATCGCGGTGTAATTTCCGTGCGGGAGTGAGATGACCAGCGCGGATTCGCGGCTGTCGCTGGGCGCGAGATTCAGTTGATTGATCTCGGTCGGCTGGCCTTGCTGCCAGTCGTCGTTGCTCAGCAAGGTGGTGCCGTTGGCATCCTTGAGGTCCACGATGGGATCCTGCAAGGCCGCGCTTATCCCGAAGGCGGCAAGCGACGGCCCGATGCCGCGGACCACGACGCGCATATCCGCTTCCGTTTCTCCTCCGATAATGAACCCGCCGATCATGACATTGTCCCCGGTGCCGACAAACCCGCGGCTCCCGATGTTCGCCAGCGTGGAATGGGCCGCGGGGGCCGTGTCGTAAACTTCCACGACGCCCACACCAGTGCCGTTGTTTTGTCCCCGTAAAACAGCCGTGTATGCGCCCGGCGCCAACGACCTGACGATGGCGGACTCAAGATCGTGGGTCGGCGGGATCCCCGAGTCCTCCACGCGCTCACGATTCGTTATCCAATCGTCGTTGCTGTCGAGGAGGACCTGGTTCGAATTGAAAAGCTCAAGCGTCGGATTGGCGAGCACGCCTTGAATGCCCGTCAACGAAGGTCCGATGCCGCGAATAACCACGAGCTTCTCTTGGTTCCCCGTGATGATGAAACCGGCGATCAGGGCGCCGTCGCCGGCTAAAACGCGCAGGCGAGTAGCAATATTGAGCAACTGTGACGGACATGGGGTAAGCGTCGGAGGCTGTGCCGTCTCGCTGATTTTGCTGATGAAGGCGTCGTGCTGGCCCAAATGCAAGCTTGTGTCGAAAGCCCCGGTCGTAGTTGGAAAACATTTTGAGGAGGTCCATCCGGCGACATAAGCGTTGCCCGCCGGGTCTACTGCGATGCCAAACCCCGTATCTTCAGCATTCCCCCCGAGATAACTGGAATAGACGAGCGCCGATCCCGCCGCGTTAATCTTGGCGACAAAGGCATCGCTGGCGAAGGGTCCGCCAAACGTGCTATCGAAAGCATTGAGGGTCGGAAAGTCCGTTGAGCCGGTGAATCCCGTAATATAAACGTTGCCGCTCGAGTCCAGCGCGAGGCCATAGGCGTTCTCAGACTGATCACCGCCGAGATAGGTCGAATAAACGAGCGCCGAGCCCGCCGCGTTGAGTTTCGTGACAAAGACGTCGCCGAACTCGCTCGGGGCACTTTGCAGAGCATTGGCCGTCGGGAAGTTGGTGGAGCCGGTCCCGCCCGCCACATAAGCATTGCCGGCCGAGTCAACGGCTATGCCGTTGCCGACATCGCCCTGGCTACCGCCGAGATAGGTGGAATAAACCAGCGCTGATCCGGCCGCATTGAACTTTGTGACAAAGGCATCGCCGAGCTCGCCGTTGGTGCCGCCAAATGTGCTTTGAATGGCATTAGCCGTCGGGAAATTGGTGGATTCGGTGGTCCCCGTCACATAAGCGCTTCCGGCGGAGTCAACCGCGATGCTGTGGCCGAAATCGCCTTCACTACCGCCGAGGTAGGTGGAATAGACCAGGGCCGAGCCCGCCGCGTTGAGTTTCGTGACAAAGGCGCTGCGGCCGCCGGCGTTCGTGTTTTGAAGGGCGTTGGCAGTCGGAAAGTTAGTTGAGAGGGTGAGCCCCGTGACATAAGCATTGCCGGCCGAGTCAACCGCGATGTCATTGCCCTGTTCGTCGTTACTACTCCCGCCAAGATAGGTGGAATAGACCAGCGCCGAACCGGCCGAGTTAAGCTTCGCGATAAAAGCGTCAGTGCCGAGGCCGCCGCTGGCATTCGTGGCTTGAAGGGCATTGGCAGTCGGGAAATCGTTGGAAAGAGTCTCACCGGTGACATAGACACTGCCCGTCGAGTCCAGTGCAATCCCATAGGCAACATCACGGACACTGCCGCCGAGATAGGTGGAATAGACCAACGCCGAGCCCGCGGCGTTTAACTTTGTGACAAAGACATCCTGTCCACCGCGATTTGTGCCTTGAAGGGCATTGGCAATCGGAAAGTCGGTCGAGGAGGTCGATCCCGCGACATAGGCATTGCCGGCGGAGTCCACTGCGATGGCCCTGGCTTGGTCGGCAGCGTTCCCGCCGAGAAACGTGGAATACTCCAGCACCGGATCGATAATCAGCGCAGCGCTCGCATCGTACTCTCCGACCTCAAAGCCCACTCGCCCGCCGCTCCGGAGAGCATACCGGCTCTCGATTTCACGCCTCCC
>DASQLH010000134.1:0-8672 GCA_035630155.1 Chthoniobacterales bacterium | reverse complement strand
ACCGGCGAATGGGATAACACGCGGCACGAATCCTATCGCCTGTCGGAAATCCTGAACGCAAAGGGCATCCAGCACTGGCTCGATGACGGGAAGTGGCGCGGTCACGATTGGAATTATTGGCGCGACATGCTGCCGCAGTATTTGGCGAAAATTTGACCCTCGCTAACGCTCGTCAAAGTTAGAGGTCCCTTTCCGCCCCTGCGGGACTCGGGATGACAGGAGTAAGGAATAATACTATGAAAAAAATCGGAATCCTTTTTGGACAGGAAGGCAGTTTCCCACCGGCGTTTGTCGAGCGGGTGAACCAGAAAACAGGCGGCAAGGAGATCATGGCCGAGTTCGTCAGGATGGACAAAGTGATCCAGGGCGAGCCGTGCGGATACGACGTCGTGATCGATCGCATCTCGCAGGATGTGCCGTTCTATCGGGCGTGGCTCAAGAACGCTGCGCTCACCGGCACGGCCGTCGTGAACAATCCGTTTTGGTGGAGCGCCGACGAGAAATTCTTTAACAACGCGCTGGCCACGAAGATCGGCGTAGCCGTGCCGAACACGGTTCTGCTGCCGTCGCACCAACTGCCGCCGGACACGAGCGACAATTCATTCCGCAACCTCGCTTTCCCGCTCGATTGGGAAGGGATTTTCAATTACGTCGGCTGGCCGGCGTTCTTCAAACCGTTCGCCGGCGGCGGATGGAAGAACGTTTATCGCCTCCACAATCCCGAGGAATTTTTCCGCGCCTACAATGAGACCGGGCAGCTCGTCATGATGTTGCAGGAGGAAGTGAAATTCGACATGTACTTCCGCTGCTATTCGATCGACCAGCGGAGCGTGCGCATCATGCCCTACGAGCCGCGGCACCCTTATCATTTGCGTTACCAGACCGAGTGGCAGGCGCCGCAAGAGATCCTGGAAAAGGTCGAGGAAGGCGTGCTGACGCTGAATCAATATCTCGGCTACGACCTGAACACGGTGGAGTTCGCAATTCGGGACGGCGTGCCGGTGGCGATCGATTTCTGCAACCCCGCGCCCGATGCGGAAGCCGCGAGTGTCGGCCAGGCGAATTTCGAATGGGTGGTTGAAGCCGTTTCGGACATGGCCATTCGCAAAGCCGTCGAGCACCAGCCCGGCCGCGACAATTTGAGCTGGGGCAAGTTCGTTCAAGCCGCGGTGACTAAAGGTGCATTGGGTGACCTGGCATAAGAAAATTCCTGCTCATGGTCTTAATCATGATCCTGATCTTCCCGAGCGCGACGTTGGCCCAAAGGATCAGGAGTAAGATCATGATCAGGAGCATGAGTAAGTTGCGCACGCTGCCCGGCTGGCGGTTCTTGTAACCATGCCCGCCACGAACCACACTTTTACGCTCGGCATCGAAGAGGAATTCGCGATCGTCGATCCGGAGACGCGCGAGTTGCGCTCCCACATCCAGGAAATCCTCGAGGGCGGCAAAGTTCTCCTGAAGGAACAGATAAAGCCCGAGATGCATCAATCGGTGGTCGAGCTCGGCACGGAGATCTGCCAATCGATCACCGACGCCCGCGAGCACGTCCTCGAGCTTCGGAGCAAGCTGGCCTCGCTGGCCAATAAGGCGGGACTGCGCATTGCCTCCGCCGGCACCCATCCCTTGTCGCACTGGCGGGACCAGCTCATTACCGAAGGCGAGCGCTACAAGGAAATCGTCAAGGACATGCAGCAGCTCGCGCGGGCGAATCTCATTTTCGGGCTGCACGTGCACGTGGGAATCCCGAACCGCGAATCCGCCATCCACGTCATGAATCAGGCGCGCTATTTCCTGCCGCACCTTTACGCGCTTTCGGTGAACTCGCCCTTCTGGGTCGGACAGGACACCGGCTTGAAAGGTTACCGGCTCAAAGTGTTCGAGCGCTTTCCGCGCACCGGAATTCCCGATGCGTTCGAATCGCTCTCTGAATACGAGGACTACTGCAAGCTGCTGGTGAAAACCGGGTGCATCGACAATCCCAAGAAAATCTGGTGGGACATCCGGCTCCATCCCAATTTCGACACGCTCGAGATGCGCGTTTGCGATGCGCAATCGCGTGTGGACGACACCCTCGCCATCGCCGCCTTGATCCAGGCTGTGATCGCGAAGCTCTACAAATTGCTCCGGAACAACACGACCTTCCGTGTCTATCGCCGCCGTTTGCTGGATGAGAACCGCTGGCGCGCTTCCCGTTACGGAATCGAGGGTAAACTGATCGACTTCGGCCGGGAAACGGAAGTCGAAACGCGAACGTTGCTTAACGAGCTGCTGGAATTCGTTTCCACCGAAATGGATGAGCTGGGGAGCAAGCGCGAGATGGAACATATCGAGCGGATCATGCGCGAGGGGACGGGCGCCGACCGCCAGCTCGAGGTCTTTCACCGGACGAACGACATGAAGGCGGTCGTCGACCAAATCGTGGCGGAAACATATGAGGGTCTGCGGTCCGATGTGCCTCCGCCGGGACCCGCGGCGACCTGAGTAGAATTCCGATGCGGATGGCGGATTGCCGACCATGGGTTTTCGCGTAATGCTGAACGCTTTCTGATTTATGCCCGACCGTGCCCACACCATTGAGATCGATTCGGAACTGCAGCCCGGCGCGCGCAATGCGATCCGGGATTGCCTGCGGGTAAAGCCGGAGGAGCGAATCACGATCATTACCGACGAGGCCACGCGGGAGATTGCCGCGGCGCTTCAGTGCGAGGTGGAAGAAGTCGGCGCGGAACATTCCGTCTTCGTCCTGGAAGAACATGCGGACCGCCCGTTAACCGACATGCCGCGGATCGTTCTCGATGATCTGGCGAATTCCCAGGTCAGTATTTTCTGCGCGCAAACGCAGCGCGGCGAACTCCGTTCCCGGATGCAAATGAGCGATGTCGTGAACCGGAAAAGGATCCGGCACGGGCACATGGTGAACATCACTCGCCAGATCATGGTGCAAGGAATGCGCGCCGATTTCCGCGCGATCGATGCGCTCAGCGGCCGGCTGGTCTCACGCGCCCGCATGGCCGAGCGCATCAAATGCCGGACGCCGGCCGGGACCGATTACGAAGCGGAGTTTTCGCCGGCGCTGAAATGGCTCAAGACCAGCGGCATCATCACTCCGGAAAAGTGGGGCAACCTGCCAGGCGGCGAGATTTTCACGTCGCCGGCAAATTCCCGCGGCATCTTCGTCGTGGATGGCGTCGTCGGCGATTACCTGTGCCAAAAATACGGCGACATTCAGGAGACGCCGCTCCGGATCGAAGTGGAGAATAACCGGATCGTGGATTTGCAGTGCGAGAACAAGGAGCTGCTGGAAGAATTTCGCGCTTACACGAGCACGGATGAAAACAGCAACCGCGTGGGCGAGTTCGCCGTCGGCACGAACACGGCCTGCACGCACGTCATCGGCAACATTTTGCAGGACGAGAAAATTCCCGGCATCCACATCGCGTTTGGCCATCCCTACTCCGAACACACCGGCGCGGATTGGATCTCGAAAACGCACATCGATTGCGTCGGCCGCGACTTCGACATCTGGTTCGACGCCGAGAAGGTGATGGAGGGCGGAAAGTTTTTGGTGTAAAGTACGAAGATGATCGACGAGATCCGCAGACGAGTGGAGCGCGTCCCATTCGTGCCATTCTCCGTCCGGACCTCGGATGGCCACGAGTATTCAGTCCCCACTGTAGATCATGTGTTCATTACGCCGCGGGGCAATCGGGTGATCGTAGTAACTGATGACGGCTCAAGCGCACTCCTCGGTGCCCTTCATATCAACAGCATCGTTGATCAACCGAACGGCGCCTAACGCCCAGCGGATCGCTCGCCATGGATCCGCACCATCGCTCGCAGTTCAACGCTGATTTTTCGGCGGAAAAATACGCGGCGCTTCTGCGTTGCGTGAATGAAACCGAAAAGTGGCCGGCGGATTTTCGGGTTTCGGAAACGCCGATCTTTTTGACGGACGAGTTCACGGATGAAGTCACCCGTGCGGCCAGAGATCTGGTCGATCTCACCCGCACGCCGGAGTTCGTCGCCCACGCGCACGACGCGATTCCGAACGGCCTCGCCGTTCCCGGCGAATCAGCCCATCCAAATTTTCTCGTGGTCGATTTCGGCATTTGCACGGAGGGCGGCCGGCTCGTGCCGCGCTTGATTGAGCTCCAGGCCTTTCCCAGCCTGTTCGGCTTTCAACTCCTGGCGCTCCATTGTTTGCGGAAAGCTTATCCGGCGATTCCGCGTGATTGGACCTCGTCGTTTGGCGGGATGAAGGACGACGCCTATGTCGAAATCCTCCGCCGGACGATTATCGGCGACGCGCTGGCCGAAAACGTCATCCTCCTGGAGATCGAGCCCGAGAAACAAAAGACGCGGATCGATTTCGCGGCGACCGAGACATTGCTCGGCATCCGTTCCGTTTGCCTGACGAAACTGGAGAAGCGCGGCCGGGAATTATTTTACGAGCGCGATGGGCGCTCGAAGCGCGTCGAACGCATTTATAATCGCGTCATTTTCGACGAGTTGATCCGGCGACCCGATCTCGGTCTGTCCTTCCGCTTTCAGGACGATCTCGATGTGAAATGGGTCGGCCACCCCAATTGGTATTTCCGGATCAGCAAACATTCGCTGCCCTTTCTTAAGACCGAGCACACTTCGCCCGCGTTTTTCGCCAATGAATTCCCGCCGGATGAAAAGATCGACGACTATGTTTTAAAGCCGCTCTACTCCTTCGCCGGACTCGGCGTGGACATGGAGCCGACGCGGGAAAAGTTGACGGCGCTCGAGAGACCGCACGAATGGATTCTGCAAAAGAAAGTTCAGTATGCGGAATTTGTGCCGACGACCGATGGGCTGAAATCGAAGGCCGAAATCCGGATGATGTTCGTCTGGCCGGAAGAAGATCAGGACCCGACGCTGGTGAATAACCTCGTGCGGATGAGCCAGGGCAAAATGATGGGCGTCGATTTCAACAAGGAGAAGACCTGGGTCGGATCGAGCATCGCGTTGCATAGGTAGGGACGCCGCGCTGCGGCGTCCGGATCTGCGTCGTTCGCGGACGGCGCAGCGCGCCGTCCCTGCCATTACTGCGCTAACTCCGCATTCGTCTCCGCGAACGCATTGACGGCAAACTCGAGATCTTCGCGGGAATGCGCGGCCGAGACCTGGGTGCGGACGCGCGCGGTCCCATGGGGCACGACCGGATAGAAAAAGCCGATGACGTAAACGCCTTTCTCCAGCATGCGCCCGGCAAATTTCTGGGAGAGCGCCGCGTCGCCCAGCATGATCGGAACAATCGGGTGCATGCCCGGTTTGATCGTTAGGCCGCGCTCGGTCAAACCCGCGCGGAAGTAGCTGGTATTTTCTTCGAGCTTGTCGCGCAACTCGGTGGAGTGGCTCAAGAGCTGGAGCGCTTTCGTGGTCGCGGCCACGATGGGTGGCGCCACGCTGTTCGAGAAAAGATAGGGACGCGACCGTTGCCGGAGCAGCTCGACGATCCGTTTGCGAGCGCTGGTAAATCCACCACTCGCGCCGCCGAGCGCTTTGCCGAGCGTGCCGGTGATGATGTCGATCCGGCCCATCACGCCGCGATATTCGTGCGTGCCACGTCCAGTTCTCCCAAGGAACCCGGTGGCATGCGCGTCGTCGATCATTGTGAGCGCCTGATGTTTCTCAGCGAGCTCACAAATTGCGCCGAGGTCCGCGATTGTTCCGTCCATGGAAAAACAGCCGTCGGTCGCGATGAGACGCATCCGCGCGTCCTTCGCCTCCACCAGCTTGGCCTCGAGGTCGGACATGTCGTTATGTTTGTAACGGTGCCGCTGCGCTTTGCAGAGGCGGACGCCGTCGATGATCGAAGCGTGATTGAGTTCATCGGAAATCACGGCGTCTTCCGGACCGAGAATGGTCTCGAACAAGCCGCCATTCGCATCGAAGGCGGAAGGATAAAGGATCGTGTCCTCCGTTCCGAGGAATCGCGTCAGCTCGTCTTCGAGGTCCTTGTGAATGTCCTGCGTTCCGCAAATGAACCGGACCGAGGCCATCCCGAAGCCGTGGGTATCAAGCGCCTCTTTCGCCGCCGCGATGAGTGCCGGATGATCGGCCAGGCCGAGATAATTGTTCGCGCACATATTGAGAACGCGGCGGCCGCCGGCGATGCCGATCTTTGCGTCCTGCGGGGTGGTGATGATGCGTTCGGATTTGTAGAGGCCTTGCGACCTGATTTCGGCGAGCGTGTTGGAGAGTCTCTGATCGAATTCCGCGAGCATGATTTGAGAATACGAGAGCCCGCGCAAATCGACAAAGTTAATCAGCCTGAGCGCAGGAACCAGATGCCCTGTCATCTCTCGCCGTCTGCGCGGCTCCATGACAAAGCTTCACCCGCATTTAGTTGTTCTCGCTGATTCATTCCCAGAAAAATACCCTTGCATGTGGTTGTGAATAACTGTTAATAACGTCGCCGTTGCGTATCCGGGACTATTTTTTCCTTCTCTGCGTCGCCGTTTGCGCCCTGTTTTTGGGCGCTTGCGAATCCACCCCGACCCGTCGCACGACGGCGCTTCCGAAGTATGAGCCGCCGATGGCCAAGCGGGATTTTCAAAACGTACGCACGACTGCCTATACCCACACTGAGGCGGACCATGTGAAATATGGCAACCGCACGGCGCTCGGTGGCCGGCTGCGCGCAGCAACTGGCGCGGTGCGCCGCGCGGAATACACACCGCGCGCCATCCCCGTGGCGGGAGACGATCCCGGCTTCGGGCGCGCCTCCTATTCAGGGGCGGGACTCGAAAAGTTTTCGCTGAAACCAACCACGACGACCAAGATCGTGAAGACGAAAGGCGGCAAGAAGAAGCGGATCACGGTTACAACGAAGCCGCAGATCGGCAGCGCCGCCGCGGACTGGTCGCGCTGGCCGGCGGGAACAGTGTTTCGTCTAATTTCCACCGGACAGGTTTATCGGGTGGAAGATTATGGATGGGCTTTGGCCGGGCGGAATACGATCGATCTCTATATGCCGACACGCAGCGCGATGAATTCCTGGGGCGCGCGGGAGGAGAATATCCAGATTCTGCAATGGGGCGATCCCGCTGCCAGTCTGCGTTTGCTGCAGGGACATCAGGGTTACCGCCACATTCGCCGCATGGTCCTCGAGCTTCAGGGCGACGAAGCCGCTGCGGCGAGGTTGGATTAGCAAGCAGCGTCGGGCCGGACCTGAGATCGGAACATAGACTTGCAGTCTGGGCGCCCAGCGGAGTTGAACTCCGTTGAAAAACAGCAGCGGACAGCATGTCCGCTGGGCGCACAGGCAGAATGCCTATGTTCCCGGTTTGGAAGAAATCACGCCGCCCAATCGAGAACGATCTTCCCAGAGTTTCCCGACTTCATTAGCTCGAAGCCTTCCTGGAATTGCGTGTAAGGGAAGCGGTGCGTAATGATCGGTGAAATATCCAGGCCGCTCTGAATGAGGGCGGTCATTTTGTACCACGTCTCGAACATCTCGCGACCGTAAATTCCCTTGATCGTCAGCCCGTGGAAGACGACGAGGTTCCAGTCGATCGCGGCGCTGCCGGGCATGATGCCGAGCATGGCGATGCGGCCGCCGTTAACCATCACGTCGAGCATGTCGGTAAACGCTTTCGGATTGCCGGACATCTCCAGGCCGACGTCGAAGCCTTCCTTCATTTCCAGCTCGTGCATCGCATCCTGCAAATTGCGCTCGCGAACATCGATGGCCAGCGTCGCACCCATCTTGCGCGCGAGATCGAGGCGGTAAGGATTCACGTCGGTAATGACGACCTTGCGCGCGCCCGCCATCTTCGCGATCGGCACGGCCATGCAACCGATCGGGCCCGCGCCGGTGATGAGCACATCTTCTCCAACGAGGTCGAACGAGAGCGCGGTGTGAACGGCATTCCCGAGCGGGTCGGAGCAGGAAATCACATCGAGAGGAATCTTTGGATCGCAGCGCCAGAGGTTCGTGTTCGGCACCGAAACATATTCCGCGAAACCGCCGGGGCGATTGACGCCGATCCCTTTCGTGTTCGGACAAAGGTGCCGGCGCCCAGCCAGACAGTTCCGGCAATGCCCGCAAACGATGTGCCCCTCCGTGGTGACGAGCTCGCCTTCCTTAAAATCGCGCACGGCGCTGCCGACCTTCTCTATGGTGCCGACGAATTCATGCCCGATCACCATCGGCACCGGGATCGTCTTCTGGGCCCAGGCGTCCCAGTTATATATATGTACGTCCGTCCCGCAGATGGATCCTTTCCGGACGCGAATGAGGACATCGTTAGGCCCGATCTCGGGAACGGGCACTTCCTCCAGGCCGAGCCCCGGTTCCGGGTTGCGTTTGACCAGCGCCTGCATCGTCTTGCTCACCGCGCTCAAACTAATTGAGCAGGCGAGGGGCGCAATCCTGTTCTGGTTCGATCTTTTTTCTTAACCGCGGATTTCGCGGATAACACGGATGGGATCAAGTGATCATCGGCAAATCCGCGCCATCCGTGTAATCCGCGGTCAAAGTCTCCATCGAAACAGGCGGCCTTCTGCGCTTGCCTTTCGCGGCATCATTTCGGATTGTGCGCGAATGTCCGAGACGCTCGAGCGCGTCACCGCGGCAAAACCGTCCACGCCGCGCTCTGTTTTTGTTTTTCGTTTCGCCAGCACGCTCGTCCTCTGGT
>DASQLH010000133.1:0-2143 GCA_035630155.1 Chthoniobacterales bacterium | reverse complement strand
TTGGGGCAGCGATTGAAAGAAATCGCCCAGCGACCGGGACCCGGTGCGCTCGACTGCTTCGCGGCTGACAATTGTTTCGGGCACGAACGGCGGCGAATCGCTGGAGTTAATGTTTGTTCCGGTCACGACGACCCGCTCCGACTCAGCTTCGTCGGGAAAGGGAGACTCTTCCGCTGGCTCCGCTCTCACTTGTGCGATGATCAGCGGATCTTCGGCCGGGTGCCGTTCGCCGTTTGGCGTTACCGCGTTGGCCATCTCCGCCGCCCCAGCTCGCTCGTCAGCCGGCGAGGGAGGGATCTCGTCTGCCGGAGTAGTCGGCGCGGACAAAGAAAGAAGTCCAATCGCCACGAGTTCGGAAAGGCGGCGGCGAATATTTTCGGAAAACATTTCGCGCAGCAAAGCACAGCTGACGCGATAGAGACAATACTTTTCTGACGGTTTTGTAATGTTTCGTGGGGGTCGTCCTTGGGGGATCGATCGCTCCTTTCCGACAAGATTGAATTCGCGCAGAGGTTTCGCGCATTTTATGAAGAACCTTGGACAATCGAATTGAAAACCCTTCGGCGGGAAGGCGAGCCAATCCCCTCGTCGCTCAGCCCGCTTTCGGCGAAGCATTTCGTTTCTGGCTCAAGCTCGGTTTCATTTCGTTCGGGGGGCCGACGGGACAGATCGCGATCATGCAGACCGAGCTGGTCGAACGGAAACGCTGGATCAGCCAGGCGCGGTTCCTTCACGCCCTGAATTATTGCATGCTCCTGCCTGGGCCCGAAGCGCAGCAGCTCGCGACCTACATCGGTTGGCTCCTCCACAAGACAGCGGGAGGCATCGTGGCGGGCGCGCTCTTCGTCATCCCATCGATCGTTGTCCTCTGGACGCTGAGTTTTATCTACGTGACCTATGGCAGCATCCCATGGATCGCCGCGATCTTTTACGGATTGAAACCGGTCGTCGTGGCGATCGTGGCCGCAGCCGTGATTCGGATCGGCCGCAAAACCTTGAAGAACGAAGTCATGTGGGCCATCGCCGCGCTGGCGTTTATCGCCATCTTCTTTTTCGGGGCCCCGTTTCCCGCCATCATCATCGCCGCGGGTTTGCTCGGACTAATCGGAGGCCGAATCTGGCCGGCGAAGTTCGACGTCATCTCGACGCAGCCGAGCGGCATCAAACTCGACCGGGAAAACTCCGTTATCGATGACGAACACGCGCCGCCCGAACATGCGAAGCCGTCGCTGGCGCGCAGCGTTCGAGTCGCCAGCATTTGGCTGGCGATCTGGTGGACGCCGGTATTATTGGCTGCCGTTCTTTTGGGGACCGGTCACACCATCTTTCGGGAAGGGATCTTTTTCAGCAAAGCCGCGATGATTACTTTCGGTGGCGCCTACGCGGTTCTGCCCTACGTCGCCCAACACGCCGTGGAGGATTTTGGCTGGCTCCAGCCGGGACAGATGATGGATGGCCTCGGCCTGGCTGAAACAACCCCCGGCCCGCTCATCATGGTCCTTCAATTCGTCGGATTCATGGGCGGCTGGAACCAGCCGGGCCACCTCTCTCCCCTGATGGCGGCGACGTTCGGGGCCCTGATTACCACCTGGGTGACGTTCATCCCATCCTTTCTTTGGATCTTCCTCGGCGGCCCGCATATCGAGCAACTCCGCGGCAACAAAAAAATCACCAGGGCGCTTTCCGCCGTGACCGCGGCGGTTGTCGGGGTGGTGTTGAATCTGGCCGTCTGGTTCGGCCTCCATGTTGTGCATCCTCAGAGCGGGCTCGACTGGTTCGCCATTGTCCTTGGGCTCGCCGCGCTCATCGCCCTGATTCGCTGGAAGCTCGGAGTCATTCCGGTGATCATCGCCGGCGGCGCGATCGGCCTGTTCCATTCACTTATTCGTGGCGGCTAGAAGCGGCCTCAACTCAATCATCACGCGCAGCGTCTATTGCTGGCGCGGACGAACGTCATTTTCTCGTTTTCTTTTTGCGAGAGCCGTATTTGACGGAGCGGCTCTCGGCCTTGGCCACCGAATCGCTATCTTTCTTTTCGTTGAGCCGAAGAAGCTTGCCTTGCATTCCCGCTTCCTTGTACAGCACCTCCCGGATTGCGGCTGACTTATTACCGCAATGCTTTTGATCGGCGAGCGCCTGGAGA
>DASQLH010000132.1:0-3116 GCA_035630155.1 Chthoniobacterales bacterium | reverse complement strand
CATTACCGAAGACCTCGGTATTAAACTCGAGAACGTAAAGCTCGAGGACTTAGGCCGTGCAAAACGGGTCACGATTGACAAGGAGAGCACCACCATTGTGGAAGGCGAAGGCAAGCAGTCCGACATCCAGGGCCGCGTCAGTCAGATCCGACGTCAGATCGAAGAGACGACTTCCGATTACGATCGCGAGAAGCTCCAGGAGCGCCTCGCCAAATTGGCCGGCGGCGTTGCCGTCATCAATGTTGGCGCCGCGACCGAAACCGAGATGAAAGAGAAGAAGGCCCGCGTGGAAGACGCGTTGCACGCAACTCGCGCCGCGGTCGAAGAAGGCATCGTGCCTGGTGGCGGTGTGGCTTTCATTCGCGCGCAGAGAGCGCTCGATAAGCTCGAGCTCGAAGGCGACGAAAAGGTCGGTGCTGCGATTATTCGCCGCGCGATCGAAGAGCCGCTCCGCCAGCTCGCGAACAACGCGGGCCAGGAAGGCGCTCTCATCGTCCAGGAAGTGAAGAAGCGCAAAGGCGCCGAAGGCTACAACGTGGCCACGGGCGAATACGAAGACCTGGTGAAAGCCGGCGTCGTCGATCCGACCAAGGTGACGCGGAGCGCGCTGCAAAACGCGGCTTCGATCTCCGGCCTCCTCCTCACCACCGAAGCCATCATCACCGAAATGCCTGAAAAGGAAAAAGGCGGCGGAATGCCTCCTGGCATGGGTGGTGGAATGGGCGGCGGCATGGGGGGCATGGACTATTGAGGCCGTCTCGGCCGAAACCCCGAATCCTTTCGGGGCTAAGCCGAACCGCTACTCGCTAGCTAAAGCAATTAACAGCAGCCGGGCTCGAAAGGGCCCGGCTGTTTTGCTATTTCAGCCCAGTGAGACAAGTCTTGTGTTTTGAAGGCCGGAAAACTACGATTCAGCGATGGGAAGCGCATCGTTTGTAGAAGATTTCAAACAGGGTCTGGAGTTCACGCCCGTCGAGGGACGTCCCAATCTGTTTTCAATCAGACCAAGGCGCAATGGTAAGGAGACAGTGGGGGGGGAGATGACTGCCGAAGAATGGGACAAGTTTGAAAAGGACGTCGCCGACGCCTTCGAACAAGTTTCCTAATGGCGGCGCGGATCGACTTCATCGCAGACACCAGCGCCATCATTGGTGTCCTTCGCCGCGACGCAGCTGTCGAAAAGAATATCATCGGCAAGAACTTTGCGATTACGTTTATCACGCTGGCGGAGTTGAGCCTTGGCGTGCTCAAGGCCACCCGGCCCGAGGCAGCTTGGGCCCGGATTCAGGACGTTATTGGCAATTGCCTGATGTTTCATGTCTCCACTGTCACGCCAGCTATTTACGCGCGCATTTATTTCGATCTCGAGAGGCGCGGAGCAATGATTCCGATCAATGACATTTGGATCGCTGCGTTAGCCATTGAAGCGCGGCTCCCGATCCTCGCCCGGGACGAGCATTTCTCTCGGGTGACGGGACTGTCGGTCATTCGATGCTGAAGCCGGGCCTGCTGTTCGACCCCGTGACGTGAATCACCCGCTCGAAGGTAAATTGAGGGGCATGGTGTATCGCAGTACGATTCCGATTCGCCAGTCAAAGATTTTGCTTCTGTTTCGTTTCGCATCCGGCATACGCTGGGCGGCGTTCATGAAACCTGACTGGCGCAAGAGGGCGACGTGAGGCGCGCCGCCAATTTTTCCGGCTTCGCTGGCCGGATTGCATTCTAAAAACCGGCGCCTGGGCAGCAGCGCGCATTCGCAAAAGAAATCACATGGAAGACTACGTTTCAGCGTTCATGGCCGACGTAAAGGCCAAGAACCCGGCCGAGCCGGAGTTTCATCAGGCCGTCCAGGAAGTGGTCGAATCTCTTTCCGTCGTTCTGGATCGTCACCCGGAATATCGGAAAGCAAAGATCCTCGAGCGGCTCGTCGAGCCGGAGCGGGTCATCATGTTTCGCGTGCCGTGGGAGGACGATCGCGGCCAGATTCATGTCAATCGGGGATACCGGATCGAAATGAATAGCGCGATCGGCCCTTACAAGGGGGGGTTGCGATTTCATCGCTCGGTCAATCTCGGCATCCTCAAGTTCCTGGCCTTCGAGCAGGTTTTTAAGAATGCGCTGACCACTTTGCCGATGGGCGGCGGCAAAGGAGGATCCGACTTCGATCCGAAAGGCCGGAGCGACAATGAGGTGATGCGCTTCTGCCAGTCTTTCATGGCCGAACTTTATCGACACATCGGACCGTATCGGGACGTGCCGGCGGGCGACATTGGCGTGGGCGGTCGGGAGATCGGATTTCTCTTCGGGATGTACAAGAAGCTCCGCAACGAATTCACCGGTGTCCTTACGGGCAAAGGCCTCAGCTGGGGCGGCTCGCTCATCCGGCCGCAGGCGACCGGCTATGGCGCGGTTTATTTTGCGGAGGAAATGTTAAAGACGCGTCATGAAGGTCTCGAGGGAATGACCTGCCTCATCTCCGGCAGCGGCAACGTCGCGCAGTACACGGCGGAGAAGCTCATTAATATGGGCGCGCGCCCGGTTACCTTTTCTGATTCGGGTGGCTACATCTACGACGAATCGGGGATCACGGCCGAGAAACTGGGATTCATCATGGATCTCAAGAATGTCCGGCGCGGGCGGATTGCCGAATATGCCGATAAATACAAGGACGCGATTTATACGGCTTTCAATCCCGCGCTCGATCATAACCCTCTCTGGAACCACAAAGCGCAATGCGCCTTCCCGAGCGCGACCCAGAATGAGATCAATGGCCAGGACGCAGCCAACCTCCTCCGCAACGGCGTCTATGTCGTTTCGGAAGGCGCCAATATGCCGACGACGGTCGAGGGCGTGAACCAGTTCCTGGACGCGAAGATCCTGTATGGTCCGGGCAAGGCGGCGAACGCGGGCGGCGTGGCTACCTCCGGACTGGAGATGGCCCAAAACAGCATGCGCATAACCTGGACGCGTGCAGAGGTCGACCGTCGCCTTCACGGAATCATGCAGGCGATCCACAAGGTCTGTTTCCGAACCGCCGAGGAGTACGGCACGCCGGGCAACTACGTAAACGGCGCGAACATCGCCGGCTTCCTCAAGGTCGCGGACGCGATGATGGA
>DASQLH010000131.1:0-23301 GCA_035630155.1 Chthoniobacterales bacterium | reverse complement strand
CCCTCCACGAAAGAAACGGTGACGATATAGGGGTTCCAAGTGGCGAGCGCAGCGGCCGCGGACGCGTTCCAGGAAGCGCTCCCGTCCTGGAGGACAGCCGAAGGCCCGCTCAGCTGCAGGTGCATGCTAATCTGGGAACCGACTGGCCATTTATAACCATGCAGAGTGAAAGCAGCCGCGGCGGGGGCCGCAACGAGCAGCAGAAGGCCAATCCGATAATGCGCGCAAAGACGCGCCAGGAACAGGCCTAGTGAGGTAAGGATCGAGTGAGGGGCGGGGTTGTTCAAAGCAACGCGCTATCTCTAACCGGAAGCGGCCCGCCCCGCCAAGCAGACAGTTTGAGAACAGTTCGAAACACTTTGAGAACAGAATACTACATTGCCGGCCGAAGGCGCCAGCCACCCGCCGCGCCGACAACAAAAAGCCGCAGACATCACACGGACGCCTGCGGCTTCCTGGTTATTGGTTTGGTCGATTAGTCGTCGACAACCACGCGGTTCACCACGCGGGCATCGCCATCGCCGTCATAATAAACGTGGACACGCGCCCCTGGCTTGATCGTCGAGGCTTCAATTGTCGCTCCAGCCTTGTTCACGAAACGGACCGTCTTACTCAGCACATGGCTGATCGGGTCGGTCACGCCCACTTTGCGAACCACGATCGTTTTGCCCGGCTCGAAAGTCGTCACCGTGCCTTCGGTCGAGGTCGTAGTGGTGGTAGTGGTTTCAGTCGCGACGGGCTTTTTCGTCGTCGTCGACTCGGTGGTGGTTGTGCTTGTCTGCGCGAAAGCAAAAGGCGCGATCGCGGCGCAAGCGAGAATGAGCATGCTCTTTTTCATAATAGTTCCCTCCAATTTTGATGTTGAAATGGCGGTTTAAGAATCGTTTCCAAACCGCCATCCAGGCGGCCTGAGAGAGGCCCTGCCCGGTCCAAGGTTGGACTGCCCTGGCGCGCGCCGTATTCAATGAATTTAGAATCTCGCGGACCCCCGTAAAATCTTTCCCGAGTTGAGCCGTGCGTCACAGCCGCTAACGTGCGCAGGATGCTCGAGGAGACTTACCGCATCGCGCGGAATGGATTGCTCGCACGCGGTCTCTGGACTTCCTGGCTGGTGCGCGAAGAGAAGGGCGAACTCCGCTTCGATGGCTGGGCCATTCCGCCGCGCGACCTGCCGATGAAGCTGCGGTTCTTCGTTAATGGGGTTGAATGTCTCGTGCTCAAACAACCGCCAGACCCTGCGGTGGAGGATGTCGTGCAACGTTACGGTTTGCAGGGCGATTCCACCCGTTATGCGTTTCGCGGCGTCGTGCCGATGGATCGCCTCGGCCCTGCCGACAATCTTCGGGTCGAATTTCGCCCGGGCGCTGGCCGTGAACTGGCGCCTTACCAGGATTGGTATGTGCGCTTGACGCCCGGATTGCAGGCGAGCAAGGAACGCCGCCTTCGCACCGCGGGCATCGAAGACGCGATCCTTTTCGAGTCGATGGGAGTGACCGACTCCCTCACCCTGCGCCGGGCGCTTCAGGAATATTTCGAGCGCGATTATGCGGACTGCCAGGCAATCCTGGATTGGGGCTGCGGCTGCGCCCGAGTGGCGCGTTTCGTCACGGAATTGGCGCCCGGAAAATTAACCGGCGCCGACATCGATCCCGACAACATTCAGTGGTGCAAAGAAAACATCCCGCAGGCAGAGTTCGCGGCGATCGGTCTCCATCCTCCGACACCGTTTGCCAGCGAAAGTTTTGATCTGGTTTACGGCATCTCGGTCTTCACCCATCTTTCCGAAACCGATCAGGACCGGTGGCTCGCGGAATTGCAACGCATCACCAAACCGGGCGCAGCCGTGCTGATGTCGATCCAGGGCGAGATCGCTTTCCTTCGGGTGGACGGCGATTTTCAGCGGTTCCACGCGCTGGAGCGAACAGGCTTGCACATTTATGGCCGGTGCCCCGATCTCGATGACGTTTTGCCGGAGGTAAAGGAGAGGGAGTATTACAAAAACGTTTTCCACAGTCGCCGCTACATCTACGAGCATTGGGCCCGCTATTTCGAAATCGTCGATGTGATTGATGGGGCGTTTGCCGGATATCAGGACCTCGTCGTGATGCGGCGGCGTTGAGCGGCGGGAATTGTGCAACCCAATCGTGTCGGCTAACGTTCGAGCACAATGCCCACGGCCGAACCGATCGTCACTCCCGAGCTCGTCGCGAAACACGGCCTGATGCCGGAGGAGTTCGAGCGCATCAAAGAAATCCTCGGCCGCGAACCGAACTTCACCGAGCTGGGGATTTTCTCGGTGATGTGGAGCGAGCATTGTTCCTACAAAAACTCGCGCCGTGAGCTGAAAAAATTTCCGACAACCGGGCCAAATATTCTGGTCAAAGCCGGCGAAGAAAACGCGGGCGTTGTCGATATCGGGGATGGCTGGGCAGTCGCTTTCAAGATCGAAAGCCACAATCACCCGAGCGCGATCGAGCCCTTCCAAGGCGCCGCCACCGGCGTGGGTGGAATCATTCGCGACATATTTACGATGGGGGCGCGGCCGGAGTTTTTGCTGAATTCATTGCGTTTTGGGCCGATTACGGAATCGCGGATTGCGGATACCGGAAACCGGAAAGAGCAGATCCATAAGAATCGCCGTCTGTTTACCGGCGTGATTGCGGGCATCGCGCATTACGGCAACTGCATCGGCGTCCCGACCATCGGCGGGGAGATTTACTTCGACGAAAGTTTCGAAGGGAATCCGCTCGTGAATGTTTTCTGTCTGGGCGTGCTGCGGCACGAACAACTGGCCCGGGGCGCGGCAAGCGGAGTCGGCAATCCAGTTTTTTATGTTGGCGCCGAGACGGGACGCGACGGACTCGCCGGGGCCGCGTTCGCTTCGCGCGAGCTGACCGAGGAATCGCGCCAGGACAGGCCGGCGGTGCAGGTGGGCGATCCGTTTAAGGAAAAGCTCTTACTCGAGGCGTGTCTCGAGCTTCTCGCTACGGATGCAGTCGCCGGCATCCAGGATATGGGCGCGGCGGGGCTGACTTGTTCCACCTGCGAAACGGCCAGCCGCGGAGGCACCGGCGTCGAGATCGATTTGGCGAAGGTGCCCAAGCGCGAGCCGGGCATGACGCCGTATGAGATTTTGCTCAGCGAATCGCAGGAGCGGATGCTAATCATTGCGAAGCGCGGCAAGGAAAATGTCGTCCGGGAGATTTTCGACAAGTGGGACGTACCTTGCGCGGAAATCGGCAAGGTGACCGATGACGGCATGATGCGTGTGCGCAACAACGGCTCGCTCGCCGCGGAGATACCGGCGAAGCCCCTGGCGGATGAGGCGCCGCTCTACTCCCGGGAAGCAACCGCGCCGCCAATGCCCGTCCCCGTCGATCTGGCCACGATTCCCGAAATCGATACCAAGGAAGCGCTGCGCCAATTGCTGCGCGACCCCACCATTGCGTCAAAGAACTGGGTCTATCGCCAATACGATCACATGGTGCGGACCGGGACCGTTGTTTGGCCCGGCTCGGATGCCGCCGTTTTCCGCGTGCGCGCGGCGAATAAGATCCTGGCCGCCACGACCGACTGCAATTCGCTCTATTGCCGGCTCGATCCGCGAGAAGGCGGACGGATCGCCGTGGCCGAAGCCGCGCGCAATCTCACCTGCTCCGGCGCCACTCCCCTCGCCGTCACGGACAATTTGAATTTCGGCAATCCCTACAAGCCCGAGAATTTCTGGCAGCTTCGCGAAGCGGTCGAGGGCGTCGCCGAAACCTGCCGCGCTTTCGGCACGCCGGTGGTGGGCGGGAATGTCTCTCTATATAATGAGAGCCCGGCGGGCGTGGTCGATCCTACTCCGACTGTGGCGATGGTCGGGTTGATCGATGATGAAGCCCATATCACGACGCAGTTTTTCAAGGCGGCGGGAGACGCGATCGTTCTTGTGGGGGAAATCGGCGACGAGATGGGTGGCAGCCATTTCCTGAAGGTTTGTCATCGGCGCAAGGAAGGCCTGCCTCCGCGCCTGAATGTGGAGCGAGAGATCGCCGTGCAGAATTCCGTGCGCGAATTGATCCGCGCCGGCCTGGTGCGGAGCGCGCACGATTGTTCCGAGGGCGGTTTGGCGGTCGCGCTGGCGGAATCGTGTTTCAATCCCAGCGGTTTGCTCGGCGCGGAGATCGATTTCTGTAGCGGCGGCCGTGTCGGCCGCAATCCCAGCGATAAAGCGGGCGACACGCCCGCCACTACAGTGCTTTTTAACGAATCTCAGTCGCGCATCGTGATTTCTTGCGCTCCGAGTGATGCTGAGAAAGTCCTCTCGATGCTGAGCGCGAAAAATGTCCCTCACCAGAGGCTCGGCCAGGTCGCGGCGAGCACGCTCTCGATTAAGACATCCGGCGAAGAATTATCCTGGCCGGTGGAAACGATCTACGACGATTGGTTCAACTCCATCCGCCGCGCCGTCGAAAGCGAGGCGGAACCGGTCCGCAGCTTGTGATCTTACGATTGCGGTGAGTAACCTTCGACGTAGGTAGCAAAGGCATCGAGGCCGCTCTGCGTCGCATAGGTAATCGCCTCGTCGTTGGTCAGCCCGCAATCCACGATAAGATGAATCGCCCACAAGGACGAGGCGCGATCGGCGCTGGAACAATGCATCAAAAGCGGTTGCGGAAGCTGGTTCAGGACGGCCAGCACCGCCCCGGCCCGGATGTCGAATTGGTCCTGCGAAATGCCATGAGGAAATGGGATGTTGGCAAAACTCATCCCGAGCCCGAGGAGGGTCGTGTCCTCTTGAGGATCAAAAGCGGGATACGGCGGTTTGGCCGGCTCCGTGGCGTCCCGCAGACAGATGACGGACTTGATCCCGAGTCCGCCGGCCACGGCGAGCCCCGATTCGGTCGGTTGCGCCGTCACGTAGAAGTTTCCGATTTGCCAGCAGTTTTGTCCCGTGGTGACAATCGCAGCGGTGACCGCTACCGGGGTAAAATCAGTGCTCATGGCTTCTGTGGTAATGGAAAACTGGCGCCCGGGCCAGCCTCATATTGACAGAGGCTGCTCTAACGTGCTCGGCTGAGGCTGCGAGCGGTTGCGTGTTTGAAGGAATGATTGAACGTAGGCCCGCTTGATGGATTGTACTGTCCAGATGTCCGCTGATTTCCCGAGGCAAATTCGAACGCCGGAAACGCACCCATTTCCGCAGCACGAGTGCGGCATTTTTGCGGTTTACGGCCACCCGAACGCCGCGGTGCTCACCTACTACGGACTGTTCGCGCTCCAGCATCGCGGCCAGGAAAGCGCCGGCATCGTCACGAGCCAGGGGCCGGGCTCGACCTTCCAGCTCCATCGTGACATGGGCCTGGTTTCGCAGGTGTTCGGCGCGGAAGAGCTGGAGCGCTTGAAAGGCACCCGCGCGCTCGGACATGCCCGCTATTCGACGACCGGTTCGAGCACATTGAAAAATGCGCAGCCGTTCGTGGTCGATTGCTTTCGCGGACAGATCGCGGTGGCGCACAACGGCAATCTCATCAACGCCGCCGTTTTGCGCGATGAGCTCGAGCGGAAAGGTTCCATTTTCCAAACCACCGCCGACAGCGAGATCATCCCCCACCTGCTCGCGCAGCCCTCGAAAAATGGGGGCAGCCCGTTGAGCGTGCTGCGCCGGCTCGAGGGCGCCTTCAGCCTTATTATTATGAGCGAGCGCGAGATCATCGGCGTCCGCGACCCGTTTGGTTTTCGCCCGCTGGTCCTTGGGAAGCTCGACGACGCCTACATTCTCGCGTCGGAAACCTGCGCGTTCGACCTCGTCCATGCGGAATACATCCGCGAGGTCAAACCGGGCGAAGTCGTCATCATCAGCGAAGACGGCATTCGCTCCGAATGGCCGTTCCCGGAGGAGGAGCAGGCCTTTTGCATGTTCGAGTATGTCTATTTTTCGCGGCCGGATAGCATCATGGGGGGCGTGAACGTCGCCAAAGTCCGCACCGAAATGGGTCGCGAGCTCGCCCGCCGGTTCCCGGTCGAAGCCGACATCGTGGTGCCGGTGCCAGATTCGGGGAATTATGCGGCGCTGGGATTCGCCCATGAGCTGAACATTCCTTACGAGCACGCCTTCGTGCGCAATCACTACATCGGGCGCACCTTTCTCCAGCCGAGCCAGCTCATCCGCGATTTCGATGTGCGGGTGAAATTGAATCTGATCAAGGAAGCCGTGGAAGGGAAGCGCGTGGTGGTGGTGGATGATTCCATCGTGCGCGGAACGACGGCGCGCGCCCGCGTGGTCAACCTCCGCGAAGCCGGCGCGAAGGAAGTGCACATGCGCGTGAGTTGTCCGCCGCACCGGTTCGCCTGCCATTACGGAATCGATTTCCCCGATCCGGAGAAGTTAATCGCGAACCAGATGCCGATGGACGAGATCTGCAAATATCTCGGCGTGGACAGCCTCGGCTACCTCGATGTCGAGGGAATGGTCCGCGCGACGGGCAAACCGGTAAACCAGTTTTGCCTCGCCTGTTTCACCGGCAACTATCCCCTCCCCGTCGATCCGGAGCTCGACAAATACATCATGGAGAAACGCGAAGGCCGCTCGAAAGCGCTCGCCGCGGAGGGAGCGCATCCGGATTTGTTCGCGAACTTGAAGTAAGGCAGCTATCCGCGGATTACGCAGATTGACACAGATTTTTTCCTGCACCCTAATCTGCGAAAATCTGTGAAATCTGCGGAGAACAAAAAGAAGGCTTACGCGCGCGCAGGCGTTGACGTTGACCTGGGCAACCTGGTTAAACGCCGGATTCAAGCGCGCGTCAAAAACACGCATGGCCCTGAGGTCCTGGGAAAAGTTGGCGGGTTCGGAGGATTGTTCGCGCCGAACTTCTCCGGTATGCGCGAGCCGGTGCTGGTCGCGAGCGTTGATGGCGTCGGCACGAAATTGAAGATCGCCTTTGCTCTGGACCGGCACGACACCGTTGGCGCGGACCTGGTCAATCATTGCGTTAACGACATTGCTGTCCTCGGAGCGCGCCCACTTTTCTTTCTCGACTACATTGGCGCGGAGAGGCTGGAGCCTCGCGTCTTCGATCAACTGCTCTCCGGCTTCAGTAAGGCCTGCCGGGCCGCGGGCTGCGCCTTGATTGGCGGCGAGACAGCGCAAATGCCCGGCATGTATCGCAAGGGCGAGTACGACCTGGCCGGCTGCATTGTGGGAGTGGTCGATCGTTCCAAAATGATCGACGGCAGCGCGATCAGGCCCGGCGACGTTATTCTCGGACTTCGCTCAAATGGCCTCCACACCAACGGCTACTCGCTGGCGCGCAAGATTCTCTTTGAGCAGATGCGGCTGAAGCCAGAATCGAAAATCGCCGGCCTTAAGCGTTCGCTCGGCGCCGAGCTTCTTCGCGTCCACCAGAACTATCAGCCTCTCCTCGCGAAGGTGCCTTCCGGAATGATTCACGGCCTCGCCCACATCACCGGCGGAGGATTGATCGACAACCTGCCGCGCGTTCTTCCCGCGAATTGCGATGCGGCCATCGACACGAAATGCTGGCGGATCCCGCCGATCTTCGAGTTCCTGCAACGCCATGGCAAAGTCGATCGCACGGAGATGTTTCAGGTTTTTAACATGGGCATCGGTATGGTGGCTATCGTGGCGGAGAAGGACGCGGCTAGGGCTATCTCGATTCTAAAAGCGAAACGCATCGGACAGATCGAGCGCGGCCGGGGACAAACCCGACTCACGTTTTAGCAAGCTCGCGGATTGGCCTTTCCCAGAAACGCCCTACAATTGACCCATGGAACGACGGCAGCTCGGCAAGACAGACATGCAGGTGTCGGTCCTCGGTTTCGGCGGCGCCGAGATCGGTTTTCAGGGCGCGACTGAAGAGACGGTCGAGCGCCTCCTCAAGAGCGCGTTGGATGCCGGTCTGAATGTGATCGACACGGGCGAGTGCTACGAAGGCAGCGAAGAACTTATCGGCAAGACGGTCAGTGATCGGCGCGCTGATTATTATCTTTTCACGAAGTGCGGTCACCCGCGCGGGACTGGCAGCGAGGATTGGACGCCCGCTTCTTTGCTCGAGAGTATCGAGCGCAGCTTGCGCCGGCTTAAGACCGAGCGGCTCGATCTTATTCAACTGCACAGTTGTTCGGAAGCTGTCCTGCGCAAAGGCGACGCCATCGCGGCCTTGCAGACGGCGCGAGAGAAGGGCTACGCGCGCTACATCGGTTATAGCGGCGACAGTGTCGCGGCCAGGTATGCGGTGGAATCCGGAACTTTCGATACCCTGCAGACTTCCATCAACCTCGCGGACCAGGAAGCTATCGATCTGACCTTGCCTCTCGCGCGGGAGAAGCAAATGGGCGTCATCGCCAAACGCCCCATCGCCAACGCAGCCTGGAAGGAGAACCACAAGCCGATCGATTCCTATCATCACGCCTACTGGGACCGGCTGACGAAGCTCAATTACGAATTCATCCGGAATCTTCCGCTGGAGGAATCGATCGCGCATGCCCTGCGCTTTACCCTCAGCGTTCCCGGCGTAGGTACCGCCATTGTTGGCACGACCAAGCCGGAGCGCTGGCTGGAAAACGCGAAATTAGTCGAGGCCGGTCTGCTCAGTGATGCGGAGTTCCAAGCTATCCGTGACCGGTGGGAGGAAATAGCGCCCGCCACCTGGCTCGGGCAAACATAGCCAGGTCACGGCGCTTAAAACAATCAACGCGAGCCCCCGTAAAGAGAGCTCGCGCCGATGCAAAATCGAAATAGAGAAGCCGTTACTTCTTGCCGGCGGCTTTCCTGCGGGCCGCCCACCGGGCTTTCATGGCTTCCGAAAGCTTTCTGCGGCCAGCGGCGGTGAGACCGCCGCCTTTTTTGGCAGGCGACTTCGCGGCGGAGCTACCACCGCCCGCTTTCCTTCGTGCCGCCCACCGCGCCTTCATGGCTTCGGAGAGCTTTCTCCGGCCGGCGGCAGTGAGACCACCTCTGCTTTTCCCAGCCGGTTTCGCGGCGGAGCTGCTGGTGGTTGTTGTTCCTTTGCGCCGAGCCCAACGCGCCTTGGCCGCGGCAGCCAGTTTGGCGCGGGTCGCGGCCGACATTGGGCGGCGTCCGCCACGGGAGCGGCGGGAGCGCTTGGCGCCGCCAGAGCTAGAGCCACCAAAGAGAGTGGACAAACGTTCCTCGAGCGCAGAGATCTGCTGCCTAAGGGAAAGTGCTTGTGTTAGTTTTTGAAGAGATAGGTCCATGGCCCAGTAGATAACTCTGCCCTCAGGAACTGCAAGTGAAATACCAACAATAAAGTGCCTCGGGACCCGCGTTAGTTACTGAATCGACGTAAAGAAAATCCGAAATAAGTATAGGCGCGCCGACTTGGCTGTAGTTATAGTGCGCGGATTCCGGGCGGTTAGCTCAGTGGTAGAGCGGCTGGTTTACACCCAGTAGGTCGGGGGTTCGAAACCCTCACCGCCCACTCTTACCCCACAGAAAACAATGACGCTCAGGCCAGCGGTGGCTCCCAAAGTTCGATCTTGTTCCCTTCCGGATCCATCGCCCATCCGAAGTAACCGAACTCGGATTTCTCGGTGCGTTCCTCAACCGTTACTCCTTCCCCGCGAAGCTTTGCGAGTAAGGCGTCCAGATCGGCGACGCGAAAATTGATCATGAACGGTTTCTCGCTGGGCGAGAAGTAATCGGTATCATCGGCAAAGGGCGACCAGACTGTATGGGCCTGGCGCCGCGGAGTGGGATCGTCCGCTCCGCCCTCGCGAAAGGTGACACCACCATACTCTTCGACATCAAGGCCGAGATGGCGCTGATACCATTGCGCCAGTTTTTCGGGATCTTGTGCTTTGAAGAAAATCCCCCCGATGCCAAGAACGTGTTTCATGTTAGGAAATCCCAGCTAAGTCTAAGTTTCGCTTACTTCTCCCGCTTATGCCACGCGGCCAGTACTTCCGCTTCGCGCTCGGCTGAAATCCCGGCTTTCAACTTCTGCCGCTCGGGAGGCTGAGCCTTGAACCACGCCAGGGTGTCCCGCGCCGTATCGGCCAGGGGACGGAAGGTCAGGCCTTTGGCCAGCGCGCGCTTGATGCTGATGCGTCCCATTCCCCCTTCCTCGCCGCGCGGCGGCACCCATACGGGCATGTCTCCCCAAGGCGCTACTTTCTGCGCTTCGAGGAATTCGGTGTTCACCCAGGTGAAATTCGCGTTCGACTTGTTCGCGGCCTTGATTCCTTCGAGCATCGCGCCCACTCCGAGCGTTTTGTCCGGGCCTGTCGCGTTGTAGGCGCCGGTCTCACGTTTTTCCACCATGCGAATGGTCCACTCCGCGAGGTCTCGCCCATCAATGAACTGCACGGGATCGCTCGGCTCGCCCGGGGCCAGCACTTCGCCGCCGCGGTCGATCCGCACCGGCCAGTAGCTGAAGCGATCGGTCTCATCCCGCGGGCCCACAATCAAACCGGGCCGGATAATTAGCGTCTGTTCGGGAAACCACTTCTCTGCCTCCTGCTCTGCGGCTGCCTTGAGCGGGCCGTAAAGCATGAACTTCGACGCGATGATGCTTTCGCGCGACTCCTTCATGGCATCTTCGCCGGTGTATTTCGCGAGCGGCGCGCTCTCGTCGGTGTTCGCTTTACTCGTGTCCGCGTAAACCGAAATGGTGGAAATGAAAACGTAACGATCGACGTTTCCTTTGAGGATCTGCGCCACATCGCGCACCCAGACCGGCACCGAAGTTGGATTATCGATTACGACATCCCACTTGCGGCCTTTTAGCGCATCGAGCTGGCCGTTGCGATCGCCGATGAGTTGTTCGACTTCCTTCGGGGTCTCGCCGGGATGGGTTTTGCCGCGGTTGAAAACGGTGACCTTGTGCCCGCGCTCGAGCGCATACTTAACTTGAAACGGCCCGGTAAAACCGGTGCCGCCCAAAATCAAGATGCTCATTGGCTTTGGTTTCTCCTGCGCTCTGGCGTTCGAAAGAACTCCGAGACTTAACGCTCCCCCGGCCCCAGCCGAGACCTTGATGAAATTTCTTCGAGTGGTGGATGTCATGCGAACTGAGACCATGATCGGCGTTTTCGCTCCGCGCAACTGGAGACGGCTCGCCGTCGAGCCGTTAATAATAGGCGGGGCTGCGAGCGGCCTGAGGGGCAGGCCGGCTCCATTACCGATTTAGGATTGACGACATCTGAGACGGGACGCTGGAATCGGCGTCATGGGAAATTTAACTGGCGGAGTCATCAGCGGATTGGTCTTCGGCGCAGTGGTCGTGGGAACGATGTTGCCGATGCAATTTCCGGATAAGACCATGGCATTGCTGGCGGCGTTCATCAGTCGCTTTGGTCTGGGCGTGGTCATTGGCTGCGTGCAATTGCCCTGGCCGGGCTGGCTCATCGGGGTCGTCTTCGGGTTGCTCCTGAGTATACCCGACGCGCTAATCACCAAGGCCTATGCGCCCATCCTTATCATCGGCACGATCGGTGGCGCGATTATCGGCGGCATTCTGCACGGTTGGAAGTAGAGTGACGCCATGCGTGCAATTGCGATTGTAGGCGGTTTACTGACGGCTTTGCTTCTTACCGGTTGTGGCGGGACCGATCGCCGCCATTCGGTCAATTCGGCGGCCACGGCTTCAACACCGCAATTCATTGAACTGCGTTCGGAAATCTCCGCCGGAACCCTGCATTTCCCGCCTGGGCTTTACACGCTCGATTCCGAAGACGGCAAAGGCTATTACTACCGGGCCCCGCGAAAGGTTTACCAGCGCTCTTTTTCGGGCCGGCTGCCGCACGATGGGGGCATCTTTGTTTCGAAACGTGACCAGCGGAAACTGCGCGGCTACGTGATCATGCCCGGCGGGCTCACCCACGTGGGCAACCTTTCTGGCGCGAATTATGAGTTCCGGGATTGATTCTCGCGAATCGAGCCCTGAAAAAATGTCGCGGAGAGAAGCGGCGCGTCTTCTGGCGCAAAGCGCCGCTGGCCTGATGCTGACTCGAACCGCTCTGGCTGCGGGCGAAACACCAACCGCCGGAAAACTACCTTTGTTGCAGCGAGCCATCCCCTCCTCGACCGAAAAGCTTCCTGTCGTCGGTCTGGGGACATGGCAAGCCTTCGATGTGGGTCCCGGCGCAGACGAACGCCAGCCGCTCGAAGAAGTTTTCTCCCTTTTCGTCAAGCTCGGCGGCCGCGTGGTGGATTCCTCGCCGATGTATGGGCGTGCCGAACAAGTCGTCGGCGATATCGCGAAGAAGCTCGATCTTCACGCTTCGCTTTTTCTCGCCACGAAAGTTTGGACCACAGGCAAAGAGGCCGGCATCGCCTCGATGGAAAAGTCGCTGGCCAAACTTGAGACGAAGAACATCGATCTGATGCAGGTCCACAATCTCATCGATGTGAAGACGCACCTCGAGACCTTGCGCGAGTGGAAAGAGCAAGGCCGGGCGCGTTACTTCGGCATTACTCACTACGCTTCGAGGGCCTACGGCGATGTGGCCAGGCTGTTGCGCAGCGAAAAATTCGACTTCCTACAGATCAACTACTCATTGCTCGAGCGCGAGGCGGAGAAAGAAATCCTGCCGCTCGCGCAGGAGCGCGGCGTCGCCGTTCTCGTGAATCGCCCCTTCGGCGGTGGGAACCTCTTCTCCCGCGTACGCGAGAAACCGTTGCCGCCGTGGGCCGCCGAATTCGATTGTCAGTCGTGGGCGCAATTTCTTCTCAAGTGGATCATCGCACACCCCGCGGTGACTTGCGCGATTCCAGCCACCAGCAAGGCGCGCCACCTTGCCGACAACATGCAGGGCGGCGTGGGGCATCTCCCCGATGCAAAGACGAGACAGCGTATGGTGGAAACGGTGTCGCGCCTGTGACGAGCAGGCGATTACTCCTGCTCTTGCTCCTGATCATGATCATACTCCTTTCGTAACACATCGCTCTGCAAAAGGATCATGAGCAAGATCATGATCAGGAGCAGGAGATTTGCTACAGCGCCGGCAACACGCGCCCCGTCACTTCACCGAAGCCGATCCGATAACCATCGCCCTGGGCCCAGCCGGTGATAGTCAGACCGTCGCCGTCCTCGAGCCATTTGCGAGTTTCGCCGTTCGGCAGCGTGAGCGGGTTCGCGCCGCGCCAGGTCAATTCCAGCATGCAGCCGCGCGACTCTTCCGTGGGTCCACTGATCGTCCCGCTCGCGAGCAAGTCGCCGGGCTGAAGGTTGCAGCCGTTGACGGTGTGATGCGCCAGTTGTTGCGCGATGCTCCAATACAGATTTTGGAAATTGCTGCGCGTGATGACGTGCGGAGAATCCATGGTGGCCGTCCGCAAATGCGCTTCGAGCTGGATGTCGTAGGTAAAATCATTCGCGGTGCGCAAGTAAGGAAGCGGCTCGGGATCCTGGGCCGGGAGCGGCTTCCGAAATGGCTCCAGGGCGTCGAGCGTCACCACCCATGGCGAAATGCTGGTGCAGAAATTCTTGGCCAGGAATGGGCCGAGCGGCTGGTATTCCCACGCCTGCACGTCGCGCGCGCTCCAATCGTTCATCAAGACCAGGCCAAAAATATGATCGGTGGCTTTATCTACCGGGATCGAGGAGCCGAGTGCGTTCCCGGGACCCACCAGGAAAGCCGTTTCCAGTTCGTAATCGAAGCTGCGGCTCGGGCCGAAAGTGGGCGCGGCGGCACTCGCCACGGCGGAGCCCGTCCCGGGCGGAGGCGGGTCGGGCGGCTTGGTCTGGCCATGCGGCCGCCGGACATCCGTCCCGCTCACGACGATGGAACTGGCGCGACCGTGGTAGGCCACGGGAAGCCACTTCCAATTCGGCATCAGCGCGTTTTCCGGTCCGCGCAGCATCGTGCCGACGTTATGCGCATGATGATACGACGAATAGAAATCGGTGTAATCGCCAATCCTGGCCGGCAATTGCATCGTCACCTCTTTCCGCGCATGAAGTGCGCGGGCGCGCAACGCGTTGTCATCGCGCAACGTCGCGGTCTCGCTGGAAAGCAAATCCTGGATGATCTCCCGCGCTTTGCGCCAGGCCGGACGCCCCAGCGCGAGAAAGGCGTTAAGCGCCTCTTCCGAGAAAACCGCGCGCCCCTGGAATTCCGGGAAGCGAAAATGGCCCAGCTCCTCGAGCACAGAAAGATCGAGCACGAAATCGCCAATGGCCACTCCCACCCGCGCCGCGCCTTGCGCCGGCTTGAAGATCCCGAACGGAAGATTCTGGATCGGAAAGTGGGAGTCGGGTGCGACGTCGATAAAGGATTTCATATTCGGGGACGCTCTTGGAGCGGCGCTCCTACCTTACAAGAGTTTCAGCGCGCGCAAATCTTCCCGCGGCTCGTCGAAGCTGCAGCTCCCGAGCGACGTCACCAATTTGCGCAGCTCAGAAATGCGCCCGGTCGGAATTTTCCACTCGCGCCAGCCAAAAAATTCATCGGTAAAAGAGAGGGAGTCCGGCGATTCGTCGTCGAGCATCTGCATGGTTTGTTCCTCGTTCCAGCCGTGTTCGGCCGCCAGGACACCGGCGCCGAGCACATTCAGAAACCCATGCATCTTCGTTTGCACACTCTCGTGAAACAGGCGCACCGGATGATGCAGCCCCGCCGTGAACTTGATCGGCACCCGGTGTTTCGCTGACGCTACCAGCGCCGCCGCAATTTCAGCGGAGGATGGAAATGCCTCCGCCGTCACGCCGCCCGTGCGCAATTTGAAGGCGAACTTGCGCGCCGGATGGGTCGCATTGCTTTGCCCGATCAATTCAATCGCGCGTGCAGCCTGTTTCGCCGGCGCTTCCCAGAACGCGTTCAATTTCGAATGGGCCAGGACCGCACGCATCCGTTGCAGGAGCTCCGCATCAAAATCGGCCGGCAGGGGCATTTCCAATTGATCGATGGAAGCAGAATGGCCACATGTTTTCGAAAACACAGCGATCAGATCGGTGGCCGCGCAGAGCGATTGAACGAACGCCTCCGCGGTTTCGGTCCGAGGGCCGAGCGCGGAAACCCGCAGCGCGTATTCCTGATCGAATTGGCAGAGACTCCGCCCGGCGGCGTCGAATTCAGCGACCGGAAGGATGAACCCGCCCAGCATCCAGGCGTCCGGCAGGCGGACATATTCGGCATAGTTCTCCAGCGCCGGCGCGAGCGCGAGATTGGCGGGCGGAAAGAGCCCGGCGTAATCGATCGCGCTGTCGAGCAGGGCACGCAAGGAAGCCGCGGGCATGATCTGAATACAACGGCGGGAAGGCAGCCTTCGTCAACCGCGACGCTTCAGGTGTCGCTCCGCGCTTCGAGATATCCAGCCCGGATCGCCGCGGTCACCTTTTCCCTTTGCCCTCGATCCAGGCAATGATGTCCGCGGCATTCTCGCCATCATATCCGCTCTGCTCGCGCACGATCTTTCCGGCGGGATCGAGCAGCACCAGAGTCGGATAACCTTTCTCTTCGATGCCATATTGTTTGGCCAGACGCTCATTCTGCTTCACTAACCCGGGCGACTGTTTTTTCCGCTGGGGATAATCGATCTCCACCAGGATGAGATTTTTCTCGGCGTAACTGCCAAACTCAGGGCGCGAAAAGGCCCGTTGCTTGAGCTGGATGCACGGGCCGCACCAATCCGAGCCGGTGAAATCGAGCAGCACTCGCTTGTTTTGGGCCTTCGCCGTTTCGAGCGCCTTGGCGTAATCGGTCTCCCACTCGGCTGCGAAAGCGAGACCGGATACCGTCAAAAAGACAACAACAACGAGGAACAATTTGCGATGCGACATAGGGCGACACTAAGCACGCGCGCGCGCTGCACAAGTTCATCGGCGGCCTTTCGGTTATCCTTGGGAAAACCGTCCCAATCTGAGTGGACACATCCCAGTTCGCTCGCTAGTTTCTCCGTTTTCCACCACAAATGTCCGGCCCAGATTCTCCTTCGCCCTTATCCGGTGATTCTCTTTTTCAGAACGCTTTCGAGCACGCCGCCATCGGCATGGCCCTGGTGGCGCCCGATGGGAAATGGCTGCGCGTGAACCGTTCCGTCTGCGAAATCACCGGCTACAGCGAGGAGGAGCTTCGAGAGCGCTCCTTCCAGGACATCACTCACCCGGACGATCTCGACCTCGATTTGGCCAATGTCCACAAAATGCTGGCGGGCGAGATTGGCGAATACCAGATGGAGAAGCGCTACTATCACAAGAATGGCGCGATCGTCTGGGCGCTCTTGAGCGTCTCGCTGGTGCGCGATACAAAAGGACGGCCCCGCTTCTTCATCTCGCAAATCCAGGACATCACCAGCCGCAAGGAGAGCGAGCGGCAGTTGGAGGCGGCCTCCGCCGAGATCGCGAAGCTGCGCAAAGGGTTGCTCAAGATTTGCGCCTGGACCAAGCGGATCGAGATCGATGGCCGCTGGATTCCGGTCGACGAGTTCCTCAGCGACCACCTTCATCTCAAACTGACGCACGGCATGTCGGTGGAAGGCGCGCGGCTTTTCCAAAAGGAATAGCGGCCGGCGACCGTGAGGTAGGGGCTGCAGCCTTGGAGCCGTCACGCCCTCGTGCTGGAGAGCCCAGCGCTTTTCTTCGTGTTGGACGCCTTCTCGCAACGGCCTGCGGGCAGGCCGTCTCCATTTGTTGATTCACACCCCCGGGATCGGCGGCGGAACCCCGCGCAGCGTTGTCCTCGAAGTGAACTTCTCGGCCCAATTCACTTTCGCTGTCGTAATCATCAACAGGGCCAGCGTCAGGATTGCGCCAATGGTGATGGTCAGGCCGGTAAGTCCTTCGAAAAAGAAGCTGTAGCTGAACAGGACCATGTAGGCGAATTGCGCGGTGAGCCCCAGTTGCGCGAACCGCTGGCCGGTCGTCGCAAACAAATAGCCGGAGACCAGCGCGAGCGACACCGCCGCTGAGATCGCAAAGGCCAGCGCGATCGGAATGAGATCGACGAGATAGGCGAAGAGAAGCTGGAAAGCGAAACACCCGGCCGCGAGGAAGAAATAATTCATCGGGTGCAGGCTGATTCGCCACACCATTCCCATCAGCACCAGGACCGCGAAGAAAAACAGGAGGGAGACCGGCGCAAAGAAAGACATCCGCGAAGCCACCGGTCCCGGGTTCGCGACAGACGGCATGCTCATCGCGATGGCCTGGGCGTTGATTACGTCGGGATACGACCAGACAAAATTCCAGCCCTTGGAAGTCCGGGCGCGCTCAGTCGCCGAGCCGGTGCCGGCCGGGAAATCGAACTCGGAGAAATCGGTCGTCATCGCGAGCCGGAAATTCCGGATGCGGGTAGTATCGCCAAACGAGTAGCCCCATCGGTGGGTGCCGCGCGATTTATAGGCGACGCTAAACTTCGCGCTTTGGCCCGGCGCGAGCGTGACCGCTTCCGTCATCCCTTCCGCGGTCTTGTTGTTTCCGGTCGCCGCCGTCCCGTCGATCGCGAAGGAAAAATCGCTATAGCTGGCGTTCGACGCAGGGAACTCGAAGCGGACATAAATCGTCTGCGTGATCTGGGTGGGGTTCTGGAGGCTGTAATCGCCGCGAAAGTCCACCAGATAAGTTCGATACCAGAGCAGCCCTTTCTTCTTCGGCTCGTAGCGCAACGCCACCGAGACATCGCTTTGCGACGGCTGAATGAGATGACGCCCGTTCGCGCTGCCCGGCGAGTTATAATATATCGTCGGATGCGGTTGCGTCATGACCGGTCCCCAGCCCCCGGTCACTTCCGAACCACCACTGTTCAACGACACACCAGACCGGACCAGCACACTGGTGCCCAGGATAAACCAACCGATGGCCGTGCAGGCGACGATGAAACCGATAGCGATAAGTCTTTTGAGAGTCATTTAGCGGGAAGCCTTTCTTTTGCGGAGCTTGTGTTTCTTGGAAGGTAACGAGCGAGGTCGTCGGGCAGCTCGAGCGAGCAGGCGCTCGAGCCGTTTTTCGATGTGAGTGAGTCTCATTGGATTATTTGTCCGGTTGCGGTTTCTGATAGAAAAATTCGGCGCGCGGGCGCTCGTTCTTGCACAGCTCCTTGTGCAACTGGATGGCTCGCGAAGTCGCATCCGTCTTGCCGCGAGGAGCCGATTCGACGTTGCCTTCGAAGGCCGCGATTTCGTAGGCGACTGGAATCCGCAGCTCCCAGTCGATCCGGTGGATTAAGAGTGCGGTTTGCGGCAGCTCGACGGCCAACTGCCCTGAGACCGGTTTAAACGCCGGCTTCTTCGCGGTGTAAGAGAGGGCGATGGCGCTCACCGCTTTTCCGCTCGGCAGCGAGAATTCGAGGACGTGCTCTCCGCGATCGATCGGCTTCACCGGCTGGCCTTCGATCCTGGCCGCGAGCAGCTCGCACCCTTCCGGCAGATTGACTTCCCAGCGCAACGCGCGCTCGTGGCGAATGGTGTAATCGATCTCGGTCAGCAAGGCGCCATCCGAAACAATCCGCGTTTTCGCAGTGGCGGTCTCGACCACGGCCTGGGCAGTTTCCACGAGCGGCAACCACTTCGCCGTCACCGGTGCGTCGCCCAGAAAGACCAGATAATTTTTCCCCTCAGCCTTCTCGAGCAGCCACGACGGCAATTGCCGCGGCACGGCGGTCTGCGTCGCGGCTGTGAGCTCGAGCCCCTGCTCGGGCACCACGACATAGAGTGGCGGATTATTTTCGCCCTCGAGCAGCCGCGGAGATTTGAGATGCCATTCACCGCCGCTCAGCGATTGCGGGAAGTTGTATTCAACATCCAGTTCCCGCCGCAAAATGTCGCGCGTCTGCCAGCGCAAATGCACGCGCCGGGTCTGATTCTCCGCGGTCGTCATTTGCCAATCGCCCAGATCGGCACCTGTGATTTTGGTGACGTCCACGCCTGCCGGATATTCCAGCTCCATGGTCAGGCCCGAGCCCTGGTCGGTATGGACGGCAATCCGCGCGGTGTAATTGAGTTTGCCATCGCGGAATTGGACGAGCGCTTGCGCGTCGAGATTCCAGCGGCTCGGAAGCGGCGGCGCCACCGCTTTCTCCGGGACGACATCGAAATCCAATTGCTCCCGCGCCGGCAAGCGGAAGCTGGCGCGATCCTTCTCCGCGGAAAGTTGAGTCGCGTCGGCCAGGCGAAGCGTTTGTTTTTCCGGAATGCCGGCGACGGAAAGCGTGTTGATGGCGGCGGGCGAAACCGGGAGACGAAAGTGGGTGCCTTCCGTGGTGCCGGTCATCTTTGCCGCAAATTTGATGCGGACCTTTTGCTTGCCGGGTCGATTCGTGACCAGCGCGTAGTGCCCCTCACGTGTGATCAATTGGACATCGGCCGGTTCGACTTCGTCGATCTGGGTTTGCGCGCCGAGAAGTGGAATGACCGTCCATTCGTCGGTGAAGCTTTGCGTTTCGTAGTCCACCACGCCGCTCGCCTGGTCCCCCTTGAGGATGAGCTGGTAGCGCGCGGAGAGGAGCGCAGCCTCGACGGGCGGCTTGCGTTTTTCGGGCGTCTCCCGTTGCGCGGCCTGCCAGAGAGCTTTCAACTCCGGGTAAGGGAGCGTGACCCGCGCATCGGTCAGGTCCGGAGCTGGAACGGGTTCGGCGGCGAAGGTGAGCGTGGCAAAGGCGAGGGCCGCCAGCGGCGCGGAAAAGTATTTAACCATGCACCTAGATTCGTGCCGGTGTGTGAAGCCTTGATGAAGTGCCCGTGAAACTTCAATGAAGTTTCAATTCCATCTTCTTCCTCTTGCTCCCTCTCTGAATCTCCCACGGAACATAGGCTTTTAGCCTGTGTGCCGAGCGGGTTTTCAACCCGCTCAATTGTTCGGTCCGCAGCAGCGGACAAAATGTCCGCTGGGCGCACAGGCTAAAAGCCTATGTTCCGTCGGAGAGAGGAGAGGTAGACAGTTTCGGTTGTCAGGCGACCGGAAAACTCACCGTGAAGGTGCTACCACGCCCGAGCTCGCTCTCGACGGATATTTTCCCGCCGTTCGCGCTTACGATCGATTTTGCGATGGCCAGCCCCAGGCCGGTGCCGCGATTGCCCGTGCGCGGATTTTCCGTGGTGAAGAAACGATCGAAGACTTTCGGCAACAACTCCGGCTCGATTCCCGAACCGTCGTCGGACACCTGAAATTCGATCGCGCTTTCCTGCCGCGCCACGCGAAAACGCACCTCACGTCCTGCGGCGGTGAATTGGAACGCGTTATCCAGCAAGTTGGTCAGAAGCTGTTTCAATTGCAGCTCCGCGATCCTGACCGGCAACTGTCCGTCCGCAATCTCGGCGAGAAAAACAATGCCGGCATCCGCCGCCCGGTTGCGATAGATCTCCGCGATCTCGCGCGCTGTGGACGCGGCATCGATCGGCGTCGCTTCCGCGCCCGCCGGATGCGCCTCAATTCGCGAGAGCTTCAACAACTCGCTCACGATCCGGTCGAGTCGCTCCACTTCGCTCTGAATGTTGCCGAGAAATTTTGCGCGCGCGGCCGGATCGTTGCTCGCGGGCCCTTCCAGCAGCTCGGCGGATCCGCGAATCGAAGCGAGGGGCGTCTTTAGTTCGTGGGAAAGGTTAGTCGCCATCTCTTCGACGTAGGCTTTGCCTTCCAGTTTTTCCCGCATTCGGCCGACCGCGCGCGCGAGAACGCCGAGCTCGCTCCGCGTCCACGTTTCCAGGCGCACGTTGCTTTCGCCCGCCGCGATCCGTTCGGCACGCGAGGCGAGGTCCCAGATGATGCGAGTGATATAGGCCGAGAGCGCGTAGGCCATCGCGGCCGCCAGGACGAGCGCGATCAATCCCGGGACGACAAGGTTCTGGAGCGAGCGCGAAATGAAGTTGCGAATGCGATTGGTCGATTTCGAAACGCTGACGGCGCCGACGATCTTGCCTTCCACGAAGACCGGCAGCGTGCTGTAAATGTTCACTCGCTGATGCGGCTTATCGAGCTCCCAGCGCGAACCGTACTGGCCGTTCAAAGCCTTGCGCACATCCGTCCACTGCGAGAAATCCTGGCCCGTCACACTGCCCTTGGTGTCGAAGATGACGCGCCCGGCTGGATCGTAAACCAGGAGCCGCGTATCCACCTCCGCTTTCGTGAACCCGAACAGGCGCGCCTTGATTTCGTAAGTCTGGTTCAGGTTCGAATAGACCCTCGACAACTCCGCGGCGACCCTTTCCGAGTCCGCTCCGAATTGTCCATGGAGCCGCGCATACAGCTCGCTGACCACGGCAGCCGTATCGATCATCCCCTCCTCCGTCGAATGGAGATAGCTCGTCTCGATGCTGGTCCGCACCTTCCACGAAATGTAAGTGAGCGGCAGGATCAGCACCGCCAGGTGAAAGACGAAAACCTTCCAATGAATGCTGTGCAGACCGGGAAGGCGCATCTACAACTCCCGCGCCCGATAGCCGATCCCGCGGACCGTCTCGATGAATTCGAACTTGCCGAACTTTTTGCGCAGGCTCTTCACGTGGACGTCGATGGTGCGATCGGTCACCAGCCCGCCGTCGCCCCAGGCGCGATTAAGCACCTGCGCGCGGGTAAAGACGCGGCCCGGATGGGTGACCAGGAGTTCGAGAAGCTTGAACTCCTGCGCGGTCAGGATGATCTCCCGGCCCTGGCAATGAATGCGGAATTTGTCAGGATCGATTGTGAGCGGTCCGTAACGCAGTTCGTTTTCACCCGGAGTGATTGAAGGCTTTGCCGCAGGGCGATCATTGCGCCGGCGGATCGCCTTGATCCGCGCCAGGAGCTCGCGCGGGCTGAACGGCTTCACGACGTAATCGTCGCCACCGATCTCGAGCCCGACAACGCGATCGATTTCGTCGCTGCGCGAGGTAAGAAAAATCACCGGCACATCGGAAAACTTGCGCACGATGCGGCAAACTTCGAACCCGTCGATGTCCGGCAGGCCGACGTCGAGCACGATGAGACTCGGCGGCGAGCGCTTCGCGATCTCGGTCGCTTCCCTTCCGCGTTGTGCCGTTTGCACCTCGTAACCCTCCGCCTTGAGCGCGTACTCCAGCACATCCGAAATGCGCGGGTCATCTTCGACGACAAGGACTTTCATGGAGTGCGCCACCGTAGGTTATTTCCAGTTATGCGCGAAGGCTCTTCTTTTGGGGAGCGCAGGCTGCCAGCCTGCACATCCCGGCAGCTTGCCGGGATGAATAACGCCAAGTTATCGCCATACCCATACTGTAGCCGGCAAGCTGCCGGCTACGGCAGGCTGGCAGCCTGCGCTCCCCAAAACTTGCTTTGCGGCGCTTCCAATGCGCATCGTGCCGATTAATGAGGCGATTGTTTCTCAGAACGCTGTTGGTCGTAACTTGCCTGGGTGCGTTCGGCCTGATTTGGATTTTCGGCGGAAGACAGATGGCTCTGCTGCTCGATCAATTCGGAACCGCGGAAGTCGAACGACTCCCAATCACCGAGCTGAGTTATGAGCCCGGAGGCAATTTCCGGATGGGCACGATCCTGCTCAGTATTACGGGACCCGACAATCATCCGTTACCATTGAGTGTCGTGCCCGACCCGAACAACCGGGTGATCCTCACTCTCTCCGGGAAATCTTTTCCGCTGGGCGATCTCTTGCCGGCTGCTCCGGAGAGCGTAGCCGCTTTTGCCCTTCGACCCGACAAGAGGGATGCGGTCTCGATCACCGTGCGTCACAGTCTTCTTAGCTGGCCGACACCATTCGAGTTCAATTTCATGACCGGCCATGCGCCCTCCTGGAAACGGCACCGTTATCATCAAATGGTCTGGACGAAGCAGTCCGGCGCGACGCTCGAATTGCTTTGGCGGCACGAGCAATACTTCTATCGGAACGATGGCTGGATGAACGGCAACATGACCCACGAAGGGAGTACGGGACTGATCCGTGGAGCGATTAAACCATGAAGGAGATCCCCTCGCGCTTCAAACCAATCCGTACTTCGCGGCGAGCCGCTTGATCGTGTTGATGCCGCGCCAGGTCGCGCGCGCGTTCAGCATTTTTTCGAAGCGAACATTGTTGAACTTCGAATCGCTCTGCTTTGTCTGGGCGAGCCAGTAAACTTCGCGGCCGCGCACGTGGAAGTCGTCAATCTCCGACTTGAAGGCCGTGATCACCTTTTTCGCGGCAGGACCGGGCGGCTCGACGAGAAATCCGACATTGAGCGCTGTGACGTCCTGGAGATGTGACTTCTTGAACGGCTCATATTTCGCAATGGCGGCGAGTTCTTCGTCCGTGCGAATGAACGTGCTCACCTCATAGCCGAGCGCTGCGCGGAGACGATCTTCAATGGCGAGCTCGAGGCTGCGCACATCAGGAGCGTCGGAGTTGAAGACAACATTCCCGCTGGCAATGAACGTCTCGACTTCCTTGAAT
>DASQLH010000130.1:0-9888 GCA_035630155.1 Chthoniobacterales bacterium | reverse complement strand
GCCGGGTTCCGTGACCCCGTCGGGCAAGTTCACCATCTACAACAAGATCAAAAATAAGCGCCGTATCAGCCAGCCCGACGCGGGTTATCCAATGGCTTACTGGTGCGAGTTCAAACCGGCCTATGGGTTTCATGAGGGTTTTGTCCATTCCACTCCGCGCACGCACGGCTGCATTCGTTTGCATCGTGAAGCGGCGGCCCGGCTTTTTGCGCTGACGCGAGTCGGCACGCCTGTAACGATCGCCCACACGCTTCCGGAGGATAAGGAATACGGCAGCCAGGTCCGCAGGCTCGACCAAAGCAGAGACCCTGATCCGCCGCGGTCGCAGTTGATGTCCGCGAGCTGGTTCCAGGATCCTCCCGGGCCGCTGCTGGTAGACTGAGCGGTATTCAGGGCCTAAACTGCTTCCGTTTGGGAATCGCCGGCATGAGAACGATGCCGCGCGGAAGGGAAGTTTTTTGCAAGGCGCCATGACCACCAATCTCATCTCCAGCGGGACGACGGCGCGCGAGAAGGTGAACTTGCGCACGCCGGAGGTGATGACGGCTGTCCAGGAGCAGGTCGAGTCGCATTATCGCAGCGATATCGTGGACAAGGTCCGCCGCGCGGGCGGCATTCTGCGCTGCGGCGATATCACGGTGCGCCTGGCGAAGCAGTTTGGATTTTGTTACGGCGTCGAGCGCGCCATCGATCTCGCCTACGCCGCCCGTAAAGTTTTCCACGATCGCCGCCTCTTCATCGTGGGAGAAATCATTCACAACCCCGAGGTGAACGACCAGATTTCGTCGTTAGGCATCAAGAACCTGATGGGAAAGAACAAGGAGGCCGACATCGCCGATTTGCAGCCCGAAGATGTTGTTATCGTGCCGGCGTTCGGCACCGAGCTTTCCATCCAGCAACAGATCAAGGAGCGCGGATGCCAGATCGTGGATACGACTTGCGGCGACGTGATGAGCGTTTGGAAACGGGTCCGCAAATACGCCAGCGAATCGGCCACCTCCATCATTCACGGCAAAGCCGAGCATGAGGAAACGAAGGCGACCAGCTCCCGCGCGCTCGGCGATGGGAAGGGGCATTACCTCGTCGTGCTTACGCTCACCGACACCGATTACGTCTGCGATTACATCCGCCACGGCGGGGACAAACAGGCGTTTCTCGAAAAGTTCCGCAACGCGCATTCGCCCGGGTTCGATCCCGATCTGCATTTGCGCACGATTGGCGTGGCGAACCAAACGACGATGTTGCGCGGCGAAACCGAAGAAGTGCAGCGCCGGATTCGCCAGGCCATTACCGACCGCGACGGACCCGAAGGCGCGGCGAAGAATTTCCGGTTCTTCGACACCATCTGCGGGGCGACGCAGGAAAGGCAGGATGCGTTGCGCGAGCTGCTCGATGTGCGGATGAATTTGCTGCTCGTGGTGGGCGGCTACAACAGCTCGAACACTTCTCACCTCGCCGAGATGGGCGAAGAGAAATTGCCGACCTATTTCGTGCGCAATGCCTCGAGGCTTTTGTCCGCGACGGAGATCCTGCATTACAACCTGCACGAAAAGCAGGAAATCGTGGCGAAGGACTGGCTGCCGGCTGGCCCTGTCGTCGTCGGCATTACGGCGGGCGCGTCTTGCCCGAATAATCTGATCGAAGAGACGCTCGTCCGTCTCTACGAGCTTCGCGGGATCAAGCGCGAAGAGCTCGAAGCGGCGGCGTAGGTAGGGACGCCGCGCTGCGGCGTCCGCGGACGGCGCAGCGCGCCGTCCCTACCTCAAAAGACGCGCGCATTCGAGCCCCCAGCCGCGAAGTCTCTTCGTATGCGTGCAATCTGGAAGGGCAGTATCAGTTTTGGCCTCGTCAACATTCCCATCGCCCTCTACCCGGCGACGCGAAGGGAAGAACTCAAGTTCCGGCTGCTCCGGGCGAAAGATCACAGCCCCGTCAATTACAAGCGGGTCGCGGAGAAGGACGGCAAGGAGGTCCCCTGGGACGAGATCGTGAAGGGCTACGAATACGAAAAGGGGAAGTTCGTTGTCCTGAACGACAAAGATTTTCAGCGCGTCGATCTCGAAGCGACGCAGACCGTGGACATCCAGGATTTCGTCGACCTGGACGAGATCGATCCGATGTATTTTTACAAACCGTATTATCTCGAACCGCAGAAAGGGGGCGACAAAGCCTACGTGTTGCTTCGCGAAGCGCTGGCCGACGGCAAGAAGGTGGGGATCGCCAAGGTCGTCATCAAAACGCGGCAATATCTGGCGGGCGTTAAAGCGCTTAAACACGCCCTCGTGCTGGAGTTGATGCATTTCGCGGAGGAGCTTTTGGATGCCGAGAAACTGAACGTGCCGAAGAAGCTCGAGGTCGGGAAGCGCGAGAAGGAAATGGCCGAGGCGCTGGTCAAGAGCATGAGCTCGAAGTGGGACCCCGAAAAATACCACGACGATTACCGCGAAGCGCTCATGGAAGTGATCGAGGAGAAAGTGGAGGCGGGCGGCAAAGAGATCGAGGAAAAGCCGAAGGAGAAGAAGCCTTCGACGAAGGTGATCGATCTGGTGGCCGTGCTGCAAGAGAGCCTCGCGCAGGCGAAAGGCTCGAAGAAGAAGAGCGCGCCGAAGAAGGCGAAGGCTCACAAAAAGGCGGCATAATCCAATTCCGGGGAGCGCACGCGCCTCGCGTGCCGGCGATGGCGCCCCCGCCATCGCGAACTTTCCCGCAAAAGACTGTTTCGGCGAGGCGCCGAAACCAGCACGCGAGGCGCGTGCGCTCCCCGGACCTACTGCGCGCGCAACGCGTTGTCGATGGCGCTCTGCAACAGCCGCGGCCCGGATCCTCCCAGCGATTCATCCACCGCCTCCAACCTTCGGATCAGATCAATCACCTCGCGTCGCGCATACGGTCCGCCCGCGGCTGCGCAAAAATGAGTGCGGCAACCAAACGGACGCGCGTCGTAGATGAGACAGTTGCCAGTCGCCTCCTCGAGCAGAGGGCAGGCCCCGGACGAATTCTTCGGAAGTTGCCTCCGCCCCGTGGCGCGGAGTGCTCTAGCGGCGACGACCGCTTCGCCTTTCGTCAGGTAAGGCGTGCGGCCGGTCAGTTTGAAGTGGCAGCATTCCTTTATGCGGACGCAATTGCGGTCGATCGGCCGCGCCGCCAGATCCGCGTAAACTTGGCGTACTTCATCGAGAGCGTTCCTTTCGAGCTTCGATTTCATAAGCTGCGTTCCGCCATCGCATGTCCGGCAATCCATCCGGTGGTCCACGCCGCCTGGAAATTAAACCCGCCGGTTATGCCATCGAGATCGAGCAACTCGCCGGCGAAATAGAGCCCGGGCGTGATTCGGCTTTCCATGGTCTTGAAATCGATTTCGCGCAGGTTCACGCCGCCGCAAGTGACAAACTCCTCTTTGTTCAGGGACTTGCCGCTCACTTTCAGTTCGGTGCGAGTGAGGGAACGGGCCAGGGCAATCGCGCTCGCTCGTGAAAGCGTGGTCCACCGCGTCTCGCGATCAATCCCCGCAGCGAGCGCGAGTTGCTCCCACAAACGAACGGGCAGGGGAGCGATCGGCGAATTGGCCACGCGGCGGTTAGGATTCGATTCGCGGAACGCCTGAAGCTGCGTCCGGATTTGCTGGTCACCCAGATCGGGAACCCAGTTCACGCGCAGGCTGAATTCATAGTCCAGGCTGTGCAGAATTCTCGCGCCCCAGGCTGAGAGGCGGAGAATCGCGGGACCGCTCACGCCATTGTGAGTGATGAGAAGCGCGCCCCGTTCGTGAAGCGGCGTGCTGGGAACCGATGCTTCAACGTCCTGCACTGAAACGCCCGGGAGCAGACGCAGCCAGGGAGCCCCCACATGAAACGAGAAGAGGGACGGCACCGGCGGCGTGATGGTGTGCCCGAGCGATTCCGCGATCTGCGCGCCGCGTGGCGAGCGGGAGCCGCCCGTGGCCAGGAGCAATCGGTCGCAGACAACAACTTCATCGCTGCTGAATCTCAACTCGAATCCGCGCGGCGACGCTGGTCGCACCTGCTCAACGGCTTTGCGGGCGAACAGACGCACGCACGCCGCTTTCGCCTCGTCCACCAGGCAATCAATGATTGTCTGCGAAGAATCCGTCACCGGAAACATGCGGCCATCCGGCTCGGTCTTCAGCCGCACGCCGCGCTCTTCGAACCACCCCACGGTGTCGCCCGGCGAAAAACGGTGCAAAGGGGAAATGAGCGCGCGCTCGCCGCGTGGATAGCGCTCGCTCATCGCCCGCGGATCGAAACAGGCGTGCGTGACGTTGCAGCGTCCGCCGCCGGAGATGCGCACCTTCGTCAGGAACTCGGAGCCGCGCTCGTAGATCGAGACTTCATTTGCGGGATTCGCACGCGCACAGGCGATGGCGGCGAAGAAACCCGCCGCCCCGCCGCCGATGATCGCGATCTTCTCCGCCACCGTTACATCACCTCGAGACCGCGCTCGCGAAGCTGTCGCATGAGTTCCTGCGCGTTTTTGATCGCGAAGCCTTCCCGGTCGTTATCGAAATAGATCCACGCTTCCCGCGCGCCGCTGGCGGCGATCTTGTTTGCCCAATCACTCAATTCCTCGGCCGTGTAGTCATGGCGATACCAGCGACTCCGCCCATGCAGCCGCGCATAAATTACGTCGCACGTCCGAATGAGCTCGTCCGGCAGGCGCGGCGCGCTGACCGTGCAAAAGCTGAGACCGCGCTCGCGGAAGCGGCGATAGACCGATTCACGCCACCAACTCTTGTGCCGGAATTCGACCGCGTTCCGGTATTGCGGATCGAGCTGCCGCAAAATGCTCGCCAGCCGCGACGGAGTGTAACGGTAGCTCGGCGGAAACTGAAAGAGAAAGCAGCCCAGTTTCTCCCCCACGATTTTCTCGATGCCGTAAAACTCTTCCACGAGCATCCGAGTGTGCACCATCCGTTTCTCGTGTGTGATCAGGCGATTCACTTTAACGGAATAGCGGAAGCCTTCCGGAGCATTGCGCCGCCAGCTCTTCACCGTGCTCAGCTTTGGCCAGCTATAGAACGGTGCGTTCAGCTCCACTGTGTTGAAGGTGGAGGTGTAATGCTTGAACCAGGAATCGGTGCGCTTGGTGTCGGGATAAAAAATCCCGCGCCAATGCCAGTAAAACCAGCCTGAGCAACCGACGTGAACCTGCATGGGCATAGCGTGGTGCAGGCAAGACTGCAATCAAGGAGGGGCGCTTTCCAAACCGCCCATTTCTTCAGACGGCTCTGGAGGCCGCCGCTCCTTGTTCGAATCTTGACATCGCCCTTCTCGCTGAACAGCCTGCGCTGATGAACTCACTGAAGCGCTACGCTGATCCAGTTTATTGCATCATGCGCCTGGTCGTCGGTTTGTTGTTTGCGTGTCACGGCGCGCAAAAAATCCTCGGCTGGTTCGCTGTCCCAGGCAGACCGCCCCAGCAGCTCGATACGCTCGGCACCATTGGCGGCTGGATCGAGCTGGTTTTCGGCATCCTCATTGCCATCGGACTGTTCACCCGCGTCGCCGCCTTTATCGCCAGCGGCATGATGGCGGTTGCCTTTTTCATGGCGCACTTCAAGGCCACGGGAACGGGTTGGGTCCCAATCGTTAATCGGGGCGAGCTCGCGGTGGTTTATTGCTGGCTTTTTCTCTACATTTTCTTTTACGGACCGGGCCGTTGGGCGATTGATTCCATGATGCGCAAGGACGCCCCGGTGGATTCGGTGGCGGTGTAACCGGAGGTAATGATGAATATGCCACGCATCGTAGTAGTTGCTCTCGCGGTTCTCTGTCTGACCCAAAGCGCGTTCGCGCAGGACTGGGCCAAAGCCCGGCTGGAAAAATCGTCGCGGCACGGCGAGTGGGTCGAGTACAAGTCGGGCGAGCGCACCATCAAGGCGTTCGTGGTTTATCCCGAGCGCAAGGAGAAGGCGCCGGTGGTCATTGTCATTCACGAGATTTTCGGGCTGACCGACTGGGTGCGCGGCGTTTGCGACCAACTGGCCGAGGCGGGCGTCATCGCGATCGCGCCCGACATGCTAAGTGGCCAGACCTTCGCGGACGTGGACGGAGCGCGGAAAGCGATCTCGGCTTTACCCAAGGAACAGGTGACCGCGGATCTCAACGCGACGGCGGATTACGCCCTAACCAAGATGCCGGCCGCGAGCGGATCGCTGGCGGTCAGCGGATTTTGCTGGGGCGGCGCCCGGACCTTTGAATACGCGGGGGTGAACCCGAAATTGAAGGCCGCGTATTCGTTCTACGGCACGGCAGTGGAGAATGCCGAGGACGCCGCGAAGATCGTCTGCCCGGTTTACGGCTTCTACGGCGAGAACGACGCGCGCGTCAACGCGACCATTCCCAAAGGCGAGGAGTTAATGAAAGCCGCGGGCAAGAAATACGAGCCGTTCATTTACAAAGGCGCCGGCCACGGCTTTATGCGCGACGGCGAATCGCCCACCGGCACGCCTGAGAATAAGAAGGCGCGCGAAGACGCCTGGGCGCGGTGGAAGACGCTGCTGAAGGAATTGTAAATGGTAGGGACGGCGCGCTGCGCCGTCCGCACGATGTCCCCCCAGCGTGATAAATATTTGCGGACGCCGCAGCGCGGCGTCCCTACCAGGCCGGTCCCTACCAGGCCGGTTCGCAAACGGTTAACGCACGACGTGCCGCTCTGGGTCGATCCAAGTAAGGAAGATTATTTCATTACCATTTGCTGTGAGCAGCGCGGTCGAAACTATCTTGCGAATCCGATTATCGGATTTCCCTTGATCGAAACGATTAAATACAGAAGCGCTCGCGGAGTCTGGTATGCGCACGTCGCCCTTCTCATGCCAGACCATGTGCACCTGATTCTGTCATTCCCCGAGATTGGCAAAGGCATGCAAACCATCGTGAGCAAATGGAAGGAGTGGACCGCAAAGTCCCTCCAGATTGAGTGGTAACGAGATTTCTTCGAACACCGCCTGCGCAAGGAGGAGAGCTTTCGCGAAAAGGCCGACTACATTCTCGCGAATCCAGTGCGAGCTGGACTGGTCCAAAAACTAGAAGACTGGCCCTACGTGTTTATCGCGGATCCCTGGTAGGGACGGCGCGCTGCGCCGTCCGCCCGAGGTCCCGAAGCGTAATAAAATAGAAATTCGCGGACGCCGCAGCGCGGCGTCCCTACCTTCACTTGCCCAGCTCATCCGCCAGCGCGGTCGCATCGTAAACTTTCCGCAGCGCCTCGGTGATCGCAGCGGAATCGACGCTCACGGCGCGCGCCTGCTTCTCGGTGTAAATGCAGTCGAGCACGAGCGATTGAATGTTGCCGTCAAAGATGATGCCGACGAATTCGTTCGCCTTGTTCACGACTGGGCTTCCGCTGTTGCCGCCGATGATGTCGGCAGTGGAGACGAAGTTGTAGGGTGTGCTCAGGTCGAGCTTCGACTTGCGATCCAGCCAGCGTTTGGGGATGTCGAACGGAGGCTCGTTATTGTGGTCGGTGCCGCGCTGGAAAAGGCCGGCCAGGTTGGTCAACGGCGCGACCGGCTTGGCTTGCTCTTCGTAGCCGCGCACCGGCCCATACGACAGGCGCAAAGTGAAAGTGGCGTCGGGATACGAATTCGTGCCTTCCAGGGCAAAGCGAGCCTTGGCGATCTCGGCGTAGGCCTGTTGCTTGATTTCATCCTGGGCCGCGAATGTCTTGCGCGCCTCGCGTGCCGGTCCGTCCACGAGCCGCGCCAGCTCGATCATCGGATCTTTGGCCGCGGAGACGGCAGAAGGGCCGCCGGCGTAAAGCTGTTTGCGAACCGCGGGATCCTTCAGCTTCGTTCCGGTGACCAGCTCGGTCGCGCGATCGATCGGCGACTTGCCCGCGAGCACCTGCTTCACGAGCGAATCATCCGGGCCGAAGCGTGTCGCCATATCGGTGAGCGAATCGGTCAGCTTCACGATCTCGTAGTCTTCGTAAACCGGTGAGGACGAAAACAGCTCCAGCTCGAGCGATTCCTTATAGCTGTCACGAAATTCCGGAAACCGTTCTCCATTTGGTTTCGACATTTCGTCGCCGTGCCGGAGCAGGCGGCGCGCGTGCTGAAACAGCGTGCTGTAAAAAGCGCGGGGCGCCCGGTATCCTGCCGCGGGGCTGCCGCGAAACTGCTCGAAGTAATTGTAAACCGGCAGCACCTTCGCGGCCGCTTCCTGCGCCTGCTTGATTTTGTCATACGCTGCGAGCGTGCCCTTCCATTCGGCACTGGCGTTCATCGCATCGCGCAGTTTTTGTTCGCGTTGCTCGATCAACTTCCAGACCTCCGGATCGAGCAGCGCGGCGGCATAGCCGTCGTAACGCTTCCGGTTATTCTCGACCCCGCGGACGCCGTCCTGGGAGCGCCGCTTATTCTCGAAGGAGCGCGCGGCCCACGCATGGAGGAAGGCTTCGCGCCGGTAATACATGTTCAGCAAATAGGGCACCTCCTGGTCGCGCAATTCCGCCAGGTCGCTCACCGTGAGCTGGCGATCCGTTCGGCCCGGATGACCGCTCACAAACGTCAGCTCGCCGTCCGCAGGCCCTTTCGCATTCCATTTCAGGTAATGCTCGACCTTCGCCGGCTGGCCATTTTCGTAGGCGCGAAACAGGCAGACATCCAGATCGTAGCGCGGGTATTCGAAATTGTCGGGATCACCGCCGTAAAAGGCGATCTGTTCCTCCGGCGCGAAGACGAGCCGCACATCGTCGTATCTCTTGTAGCGGTAGAGATGGAATTGTCCGCCCTGATAGAGAGTGACCACATCCGAGCGCAACCCGGTTTTCTCGCGCGACTCCTTCTCGATCTGGGCAATGGCGTTGCCGCGCGCTTTGCCGGCATCTTCGCCGGACATGCCCTGCTGAACGGCCGCTTTCACCTTGTCGGTGACATCTTCGATCGACATCAGCACGTTGAGCTCGAGATCGGTCGCCTTAACTTCATCCTTCTGCGCCTTCGCGTAGAATCCATCGCGAACGTAATTGTTCTTTTCGCTGCTGATCTTTTGGAGCGTATCGAGCCCGACGTGATGGTTTGTGATCACCAGCCCGTTTGAGGAAACGAACGAGCCGCTTCCGCCGGAGTTAAAGCGGACGCTGGATTTCTGGAGATGCTCGAGCCACTGCGGCGTCGGCTCGAACTGGTATTTCTCCTTGAACTGTTTGAGCGGGGGATTGGTGAAGAGCCACATTCCCTCGTCGGCGAAAGCGGAGGCCATGCCTGCGGCGACTGCGATTAGAGCGACGAGCGAGTGCCGGAGAATCGGATGAGCCATAAGTCGAGCAGCTTAAAACGGAGCCGCGCGACTGCCACAAGTTTTCCGCTTTTGCCGTAGCACAGGCATCTTGCCTGTGGGGCCAATAGGCTTCCAGCCTGTTGCATTCTCTTCGTGGACTGGCGGGACGCCCGCCGGCCGCACAGGCAAGATGCCTGTGCTACGCCGTCAAGCAAGAGTGACAGGAAAATTCACAACCCGGCCGGGTGGCGGGCGTCAAAGCCGCGCGGCGTCCGGTCGGTCGGTTGCCACCGAGGCGCCCAACGGCGCGAAGGATTATTCGGCGAAGTCGTATCCAGACGCAGCCCGGCGATCACCGCAAAGGTGTGGCCGTTCCGCGCATAAATGGTGATCCATTTTCCCGGGCCACGGCTTCCGTAAACTCGAAACTCCTTCGAGTTCATCGGAATGCTCACCAGGCCGGCGCCGGCCAGCGCGTAGGAGACCGTGCCGGAACAATCGTAGGCGTTGTCGTGAAAAGTTTTATGGCCGCCGCCAAAACGATACGGCTTGGTCCGCAACTGGTTGGCCGCCCAGATCGCGCGCTTTACCGCCATCGGAGCATTTGCCGGAGCGAGCGCTAACTTGCCATTGAGCTTCGCCTGGTTTC
>DASQLH010000129.1:0-7645 GCA_035630155.1 Chthoniobacterales bacterium | reverse complement strand
GCGCGCGGCATACGCGTGTATGTGCCGAACCGCCGCGAGAGTTCTGTGTCTCAACCCCAAGTGCACTCCGAGGCGCAACCGGCTTCGTCAAGAAGAGTTAGAGCTAGCCGACGACCGGCTCAGGATGCTCGGCAGCAATGGTAGGCTTCCCCGCATCGCCTTCGTGATGCATGTGGCCGCTGCGCAGGAAAGGAACGCGGTCGAGCACGTTCTCCTGGAACCACTCCAACCAGAGATAAATCACCGGCGTGATGTAGAGCGTGATCAGTTGGGAAATGATCAGCCCGCCGACGATGACCAGGCCCAGCGGGCGGCGCGACGCTCCATCCGCGCCGTAACCGAGCGCGAGCGGCACCGCGCCCATCAAGGCGGCCAGCGTGGTCATAATAATGGGGCGGAAACGCTCGACGCTGGCTTCGTGAATGGCCGAACGAAAGTCGTAGCCTTCGTCGATGCGGTGCAGCGCGAAATCCACAATCATGATGCCGTTCTTCTTCACGATGCCCATGAGAAGGAACAAGCCGATCACCGAGTAAAGCGAGAGCGTGGAGTTAAAGAGCCAGAGCGTGAGCAGGCCGCCGACGACCGCCGGGAACAAGGTGGAAAGCACCGTGATCGGATGCACGTAACTCTCGTAGAGAATACCCAGGATGACATACATGACGAACAACGCCGCGAGGACCAGGAACGGAAGCGCGCGGAAAAGCACTTGCAGAACCAGCCCCTCTCCTTGCAACTCGCCTTTCACCGTCGCGGGCAGAACTTCGCGCGCCGCTTGTTGAATGAACGCGGTGACGTCCCCAAGGGCGACGTCAGGCCTGACATCGAAGCCGAAGGTGACGCTCGTGAATTGGTTAATGTGATTGACCGATTGGTAGCCAAGGCTTGTTTTTGATTTTACCAGAGCGCGCATCGGCACCAACGCGTTCGAAGTCTCGGACTTGACGTAAAGCTGTCGCAGGTCCTCGGGACCGGAGCGCCCGGAGTCGTCCGCTTCAAGGATGACCTGGTACTGGTCGTCCGGCTCTTTTACCAGGTAGACATAATTCTGGGAATAAGCTGCACGTAACAGGCTCTGGAGGTTCGTAGTCGAAATGCCGTAAAGACTCGCCCGGTCCCGGTCGATCTCGATGTCTACGTTGGGCGTGTTGCGAAAGAGATCGGAACGCGCCGGAGCGACGAAGCCCTTGTAGCCGCGCAATTTCTCCTCGAACTTTTCCGCGGCCCCATAGACTTCCTCGGGATTGATTCCGCTGAGAACATAGCTATAGCGCCCGAAGCTGCTGCCGCCGCCGCCGATGTCGATCCGCAAGGCGGGCTGCGCACTGAGTCTCGGCATTACGCCCGGGATGGCGCTCAGGGCCTGGCGCAATTGCTCCGCGACCTCATCGATCGGAGCGCGTGTTCCCGCATCCTTCAGGAAGAGAATCGTGAAAATTCCCGCGGCCCCGCCACGTCCAGTCACGGTGAAGTACTTATCGACAGCGGGATTCGCCTGAAGGATCGGATCCAGTTTGTCTTGAACCTCCCTCTGGTGCTGGGGCGACGAGCCTTCCTGCATCAGGAAGAAGCCGCGGATGATCCCACTATCGCCCGTCGGGAGCAAAGTGAACGGCAGGGCCGTGAAGAAAAACCAAAGACCGACCGCGCAGAGCGCCAGGATCGGCGCAGCCAGCCAGCCGTGATCGAGAAACCAGTCGAGCGAGCGGCTGTAAAATCGCAGGATCGGTTTGAAAAATCCGGTGATGAGACGTTCGGTTCTCGTTTTCGCATGTCCCGGTCCGCGTTCGCCGAGAAGACGCGCGCACATCAACGGCGTGAGGGTCAGCGAAACGAGACCGGAAGCCAGAATTGCGACGATAATGGTGACGGCGAACTCGAAGAAAATGCGCCCCAGCAGTCCCGGCATAAAAACAAGCGGAATGAAGACCGCCGCCAACGAGAGCGTCATCGACAAAATCGTGAAGGAGATTTCGCCGGCGCTATTCAGGGTGGCTCGATAGATGGTTTCCCCGCTTTCCGCGCGACGCACCACGTTTTCGAGAAAGACGATCGCGTCGTCCACCAGGAAACCGATCGCCAGCGTCAAGGCCATCAGGGTCAGGTTGTTAATCGAAAAATCGAGCGCCCACATCGCCGTGAACGTGATCAGCAGGGACAGCGGCAGCGCGACCACCGGGATGAGCGTGTCTGTGGCGCGGCCCAGGAAGAGAAAAATGATAATGACCACCAGGATGAAGGCGATGAACAGGGTCTCTTGGACGTCGTGCACTGAGCGCACAATGGTCGCGGACCGGTCGGACGTCGGAATCAGGTTGATGGAGCCGGGTAACTCGAGACGCAGTTGCGGAAGAAGCTCCGTGACGGAACGCGCGACCTGGACCGCGTTCGCGCCCGCCTGGCGCGACACCGCCATGACAATGGTCGAAGCGGGAGGAGTGAAACCGCGCGCGAAGAAGTGCCGCGAGAGCCGCTCGTCCTGCACGCTGTCACTGACATCCGCCACATCCCGCAGGTAAATCTGCTCGTTCTTCGGGCCGCGCCCGATAATCAGGTTGCGGTAACCTTCGGCGTGCGCAATCTGGCCGTCCGGCCGCAGGATGAAGGTTTGATCTTTCCCGTCAAACTGGCCTGCGCCCGAATAAGCCGTTCCGGAACGAATGGCCGCGGACAGCTCCTGGATCGTAAGGTTGCGCGCCGCGAGCGCGCCGGGATTCGCCTTGATCCGGATCGCCCGTTTTACGCCGAAAATGTTCACATTGGACACACCCGGCAAAATGTTGATCCGCTGCGAGACCTGCGACGTGGCGTACTTATAGAGATCGCCATCTGTCAGCGTGTCGCTCGTTAAGGCGATGTACACGACCGGCGAATCGTTTGGATTATTCTTGTTGAAAGTTGGCGGGCTCGGCAGATCGGCCGGCAGCTGTCCGGTCGCGCGCTGGATGGCCGATTGCACGTCGGTGGCGGCGGAATCGATGCTCTTCGAGAGATCAAAGGTCAGCGTGATATTGGTCCGGCCTTGCGTGCTGGAACTGGTGGTGAGAGCGATGCCCGGAATCTGGGTGAATTGCTTTTCCAGTGGGGTGGCAATCGTATTCGCCATCGTTTCCGGATTGGCGCCGGGATACGAGACGTTGACGTCGATAACCGGATAATCGACCGACGGAAGGTCATTTACCGCCAGCTGTTTGTAGGAGAGAACGCCGAAGACGATGATCGATATCGTCAAGAGCATGGTCATCACCGGCCGCTGAATGAACGGTTTGGAAAGCCCGGAAGAGAATTGAACGAGCTTGCCGCTGAGGTTCACGCCGGCGGCTTGATGGCCCTGTTCGCCGGCCGAATCGGGACTGTCAGTTCTCGAGTCGAGTTCGCCGCCGTTATTTTCCGAATCAGCCATGGAATTACTTGGACGAGTTGCTGAGGGCGGGCTGCGCGCTTGGCGCCACGGATTCAACTTCCTGCACGGTCACTTTGGCCCCCGGCGCCAGTTGGAGCTGACCGCTCACCACGACGCGCTCACCCTCTTTTACTCCCTCGGTCACGACCGTCAGGTCTCCATGCCGCTGGCCCGGTCGGACCTGACGGAGTTCCAGGGTCGAATCCTCCTTGACCACGAAGACATACGGCCCGTTCTGGCCGATCTGCACCGCGCTACTCGGGACAAGTTTCGAATCCTTCAAGGTTTCGAGGATCAAGCGAGCGTGCACGAATTGGGAAGGCCAAAGCGCGCGGTCGGGGTTCGGCGTGATGGCCCGGGCCTTGATGGTTCCGGTTCCCGGCTGAAGCGAATTATCGATGAAGGTGAGCTCTCCCTCGCGCGGCGGAAGGTCATCGTCTTCCGCATCGGTCAACACCTTGAGCTTCTCGCCATTCAAATAGCGCCGGACCAATGGCAGGTCGGGCTCGGCCACGGTGAAGTCGGTGTAGATCGGATCCATTCCCTGAATCATGACCAGGGCCGGGCTGCCGGGGCCGACAACGTTCCCGACATCGATATTGCGCAAGCCGACCCGGCCATCAATCGGCGATTTGATGTAGCAATGGTCGAGGTTCACCTGGGCCGCCTTGACCGCGGCCTCCGCTTTTTGCGCGTTTGCCTTCGCCGTGTCCAATTCCTGGCCCGCGGTGACGTTCTGCGAGCGCAGCGTCTCCTGCCGTTTCAGGTTCGCCTGATTCAAGGCCAGATCCGCCTGGGCGTGGGCCAGGGCCGCCTCATATGGCCGCGGATCAATCCGAAAAAGAAGATCGCCTTTCTTCACGTCGTCGCCGTCCTTAAATTCGCGCGCAATAATCTGGCCGTTCACCTGTGCCTGCACCTGCACCGTCTCAAACGCAGCGCACGTCCCGATCTCGTCAATGTAAAGCGGCACGTCCTGGGTGATGACCTTGGCGGCCGCCACCGGCCGCGGCGGGGGGCGAGCAGGCGTTTTCTCTTTGCTGGTGAATCCACGCAACGTCAGCGCGAGCACGACCAGCAGGATTACCCCGCCGCCCAGGTAAAGGCCCTTGCGCCCGAAACGATGCTCGAGTTTTCCGACGGCTTGCCGCGTGATGACATTCGCCTTAGCCATCGTGGTCATGATAGACGCGCCCCTTTCATCAGCTCGCGATGCCCGTTCTCCAGGCCGTCGACCGGCTGCTCCGCCTTTTCCTTGATCTGACCGAGAACGCGAATGCACGTCTCGAGATCACGTTGCGGAATGTCCTCGATGAGTTCTTTGCGCAAGTCGTGGGCGGCATTGAAAATTTTATCGAGGACTGCTTTCGAACGCCGCTGGAGATGGACGATCTTGCAGCGCCGGTCTTCCGCCGAGCCACGGCGCTCGATCCAGCCATCCTCCTGCAAACGGTCGAGTAATCCGGCCAGGGTTGGTCCCTCGATTCCCATCCTCTCCGCGATTTCCTTTTGGGTGAGTTTGTTTCCGCCCAGGGAGAGCTGAACCAGGGTGCGCCATTTGCCCTGACTCAAGCCGAGAGGGCGGAGGCGCTGATCGAGCTTGGTGCGCCAGGCCCGTGCGGTGGCGAAAAGCACGAGACCCAGTTCATTAATATTTGGCGAAGGCATGGGCCGAAAATGGTTAGCGTGCTAACGAATGCTCGTTCGGCGGAGTTGTCAATGACAGCTATGTGACAGCGCCGAGCCGCAACTGTTCAAACCCTCCGCCGATCCGGGGAAGCTTTTTTCCAAGGAGCTTCGCCGCAAATCGCAAAACTCTACGTGTTCGGGTGCGGCGCGAAGATGTTCTTAAACAATTCCGAGCCGGAAATGACCGTTCCTATTTAAGTCGCACTGTCGAAGGGGTGCAAAATTGGTCCGCCGCCAAATGCACCCGCTTCAGGGCGCATTGAGAATATAGTAGTCTGCATAAATACCCGTACCTGGCGGACAAAAGGTGCTGGAAGTTGCCCTCAAACGGAGTCTGTACGGTGGCGTAAAACCGAAGGGAATTGACCTCGCTGTCGTTACAGAATGAACATTACACTGGTCAAAACCACCGACTCCTTGCGGAAATGCGCCAATTACTGTGTTGCTATTGTCAACCAGAACGGCATCGATAGACCAAGATGAACCCGAGCATCCCGGCCCCCCTGGTTGAGAGCATTGGGGACACCCTTGGCCGACGTGCGAAGCATGTCCCCCAAAACGCAACGTTAGTGGTGTTCCCGCGGGAAGGTTGAAAGACCCTGACTCCGCAAGTATTGAATTCGGATACGGCGCACAATAGATGGTTCCGCTTCCACCTCCGACCGCGGTCTGCTCACCTAAATCATACGCCTCGATCGAGGCGATCCCCGATCCTCCGGAAGTGTCCATGACGACAGTGTAAGATCCGTTTAGATTCCCAGTTATCATGGCTGATTCAAGATCTTGGGAAGGGGCTAATCCATAGGCCGAGATTAGGTTCTGCTGGTAATCCTTCCAATTTTGGTTGTATTGCAACTGAGAACCGCCACTCGTCCTCAGGCTAAGCGCGGGATTCGCCAGGGTACCTGAGAAGTACTGAGCAAGGCTTGGCCCGATTCCGCGCAAGCCCAGGCTTTTATTGCCGCCCTGTATGATGACGCCGAAAACTTCCTCGTTGTTTCCGGTTCCCGCATTTGCTCGGGTCGAAATGTTGGCCAATTTGATGGAGCTGGGCTGCGACGTGATGTCATACACTTCAACCAGACCGATACCAGTACCCCCACTCACGCCACTCAGAACGGCAGAATAAGCGCCCGGGCCCAGCACGATCCGGTACGCTGATTCCAATCCGTTACTTGGCGCCAATCCGGCGGCTTGAATCGCTGCCGCCTGACCAGGATCGTCCTGCCAATTGTTATTCGCTCCTATGGTCGCTCCATTCGCGTTTTTGATTTCGAGATTGGGATTTGCCAGAGTCGTCCCAGCTGGAAAGTAGGGTGCCATGCTTGGGCCAATCCCGCGAAAAACCAGGGTCGCGGAACCCGAACCGACAATGATCGTCCCGAGAATGACGTTATTACTTCCGGTCCCCACGTTTGCTCTGGTCGAGACATTCGCCATTCGAGACGCGGCAAAGCTGCCGCCTGGAAAGGCCAGGAGCGCCAGGAAACAAGATATACCAATGAGTCTTCGTAGAGTGAAGTGAACGCCGAACGCGCCTGCCTTTATTGCGTCGATAGTCTTCATGTCGATAGTTTACATGTCGCTCGTCTGTAAGTCGATAGTCTGTATGTCGATAGGGTTTTCATGATTTTTCCAGCCAACAGCAACCCGTGTGGCCAGGAGAAATCCACAAAAGCGTGTCCGATATTTGACGCAGTTGGTTCACCCAAAGCGGTCTCGAGCCAAGGTCGCGCCGTTGCCTTCAGCGTTGCGGGGCGCAGGTGATCCGCACGTCGGTTGCAGGGTCCCCCGCGGTCTGCGCGTCTCGCGACAACAATTCCAAGCAGCTTTACCGCTGCGCCCGCACTCAGCCCTCCCCTACCCTGATCAAAACGACCGTCTGCTTTCGATAATCGGTCACGCGGGTGAGCGGTTGGGGCCGAAGCGGAGCCCAGCGTTCGCTCTCCAGGACCTCTCGTTCTCTCGCCGGTTGCACGAGCAGATAACGCGCGCTCGCCGGCACTTCCTCGAGCCGGTTCACGTAAACAAGGCGGGATCTGACATAAAAGAGGAAAGGCTGGAAATCAGGATCGAGGGCGTAAAGCGGCTCTGCATCGGGAACGAGACCATCGATCTGGGCCGCGAGCGGCCGCACTTTCGATCGGCTTTGCAGTTGGGGTACGAGCCCAAAACCGTAAACAAGTAAGAGAAGGGCGGCGTAAACCGCCGTTTGAACCACAAAACTAAATCGCCAGCGGTATGAGACCATCCCGCGCCACCATCTGACCTCGGGAGCGGCCAGGGTCATCGCCATTAGCCAGCAAGCCGGAACGAGGGCGGGCATCGCGTAGCGCGGCAAACCGCCCGGCAATAAATTCACGATCAGGAACGGCACGGCCGCGCCCCAAACAAGCGCGCGCGCAAGCTGACGCTCGGATGGCGTCTCCCATCTCGCCCTCGCCACCAAGGGCAGCAGCAATGTCCACGGCAGGAAATAGGCTAAACCCCGCGGGATATTCAGCAGCCAGCTCTCTAACTTAAAATCGTCGCCGGTCAGCCGTCCGGTAAGTT
>DASQLH010000128.1:0-9427 GCA_035630155.1 Chthoniobacterales bacterium | reverse complement strand
TGCTAGAGGTTTCCCCTTACGATTTGTCGAAGGGGCGGATCACCTACCGCCAGAAGTGACAACGCGGAGCCGTCTCCGCGTTTTTCGTCTCGCCGAATCGACCAGTTATGAAAGTGCGACCATCAGTAAAAAGACTTTGTGAAGCGTGCAAGATCGTGAAGCGGAAGAACGTTGTCCGCGTGATTTGCAAGAACCCGCGCCATAAGCAGCGGCAGGGATAACCAGCGATTTGATATGCCCAGATTACTAGGAGTCGAAATTCCGGCGGACAAGCGCATCGAAGCGTCGTTGACTTATATTTACGGCATCGGGCCCAGCACGGCGAAGCGCGTTCTCGAACAGACGAATATCGATCCCAATCTGCGCGCCAAGGATCTCACACCGCATCAGATCAACGAGATCATCCAGACCATCACCGGCAACAAAATGCTGATCGAAGGCGATCTGCGCCGGGAATTGCAGAGTAATCTCAAGCGGCTCCAGGCCATCAATTGTTATCGCGGCATCCGGCATCGGCGTGGGTTGCCGGTCCGCGGCCAGCGCACTTCCACTAACGCGCGCACTCGCAAAGGGCCGCGCAAGACGGTCGGCGTCATCCGCAACAAGGATGCGAAAGCCGGCAAGGTTTAACGTTAAAGATTTTTGACCATGGCTGATTCAGACGAAAAGAAATCCGAGAAACCGGAAGCGGACGACAAGCCGAAGAAGGCACCCAAGGCGAAGGCCGAAACGGAAGCCGCGGAAGCCCCGGCCGCGGAAAACTCAGCTCCAGCTTCGGACACCCCCGCCGCTCCGGCTGAGGAAACTCCAGCCGCGGTGACAGCAACCGCCGAGGCGCCAGCAGCGAAGCCCGCGAAGAAACCCGCCAAGGCCAAGAAGGAAGAGCCCGCCGCGCCCGAGCCCCCGAAAGAGAATCTCTCGCTCGACCCGAACGACGTCGAGAAGCCGAAGATCATCAAGGCCAAGGGAAGTAAGAACGTCCACACCGGCATTGCTCACGTGCTTTCCACGTTCAACAACACCATCGTCACCATCACCGACCTCAAAGGAAACGTGATCGGCTGGTCGAGCGCCGGCAAAGTCGGCTTCAAAGGCTCGCGCAAAAGCACCGCTTACGCCGCCCAGATGGTCGCGCAGGACGCCTCCCGCCAGGCGATGGGACACGGCCTCAAAGAGGTCGAAGTCCTCGTCCGCGGTCCCGGCGCCGGCCGCGAATCCGCCGTCCGCGCGCTTCAAGCCATCGGCCTCGATCTTACCGTCATTCGCGACGTCACCCCCGTCCCGCACAACGGTTGTCGTCCGCCGAAACAGCGCCGCGTCTGATCCTCTCAACTTTCAACTAACCACTCTCAACTTTCCCAAATGGGCAGATACACCGGACCGAAAACAAAAGTCAGCCGCCGCTATGGCGTGCCGCTCTTTGGCCCAGCCAAGGCGCTTGAGCGGAAGAATTATCCTCCGGGAATGCACGGGCCGAAAGGCTCCCGCCGCAAGCAATCCGATTACGCGATCGCCCTGGGCGAGAAGCAGAAGCTTCGGTATCAGTACGGCCTGCTCGAAAAGCAGTTCCGCCGGATTTTCCAGACGGCGCTGCGCAAGCGCGGTGTGACCGGCGAGACCCTCCTCCAGCTTTTGGAGACGCGGCTCGATAACGTCGTCTTCCGTCTCGGCCTCGCGAACACCCGCAGCGGCGCCCGGCAACTGGTCTCCCACGGCCACGTCCAGGTGAACGGTCGTAACGTGAACATCGCTTCCTACAACTGCAAAGCCGGCGACGAAGTGATGGTCAAAGACAAACCGAAATCGCGCCAGCTCGCCTTGCGCAATCTCGAGCTCACCCAAATCGCGCCCGTGCCCGATTGGCTAGTCGCCAACCGCGATGCGTTGAGCGGCAAAGTTTCCCGCATCCCGACCCGCGACGAAATGCAGCCGATGGTCAACGAGCAGTTGATCGTCGAGTTGTATTCGCGCTAGCGGGTTTGCTCACAGGATAAACGTTCTGGCCACGGACATCGCGCGCTGCGATGTCTGTTCTCGTAGCGATCCAGCGTGTTTGCGCAAACGGCTGAATTACGCTCGTCGCACACGCTCCTTTTTCTACCACGACGTTCCCCTCGAAACATGATTTCCTCGCATTGTAGTTAAGTGTCTACCCACACATGGATCTCGACCTTCTAAACAAGACGGCCGCGCTGACAGCCGGCTTGAGTATTGTCGCAGCGCTCATCGGGATTGTGAGTATGGCGCCCAAGAATGTGATTGCGGCCGCCATACAGGCACTCTTTTTTCGCAGTAGGGCGGAGTTTATGTCAACCGCTAACGCGGCGAGGCTATCATCCAAAGACCCACTACAGCCCGCTATCAACCGTCTCAATAATGCCTAAACCGCATTGGTGCGTCAGACATCCGTCGCGAGAACCAACCGATGGATCAGTGGCCTCCTTACTTTTTGTCAGTATGTCGTCGGGGCTGTGCTTGCCTCATCATTCGTCCAGCAATCACTCGACAGAGGGATTGTTGGTATCCTCGGCATCCTGGTCCTCATCTCATCTCTTATTCATCAGCACTTCCGGCCTGACATCCAACTTCGTGGAGCCCTCGGCAGGTCACACCGCCTTCGTGCACTTATCCGGCAGGCCGAGGACGACCTTTATGCTATGCAATCAAAGGCATCGGGCGCGCCGACGGTCGACGAGTTTCGCCGCAGAATCTCTTCGGCCCTTTCGGAGATCGAGTCTTCAGAACTGCACGACCTCGCAATCCGAAAAGGCGAAGAGCAGCCGAGCGCAAGAGACAGATAATCGAAGCGGCTCATCCAAGCTGGAGCTCGGAACGAGGAAGAACCAATGTTTGGCCTTGCATTGACGATAGGAACTCTCTTCTTAAGTTTTGGAAATGTCCGCTGATCAGCTCACAGCCGAGGCGATGGCTCTTCCTCTTGAAGAACGAGTCTCTCTCGCGCAAGCGCTCTGGGAAAGCATCGAGGCGGGTTTGCCTGACACCGACGAACAATCCGCGGCGTCTGAGGCGATTCAGCGGGACGAAGAACTTTCTTCGGGCTCCGCTGTGGGGCGCGCGCACTCCGAGGTCATGCAGGCTGCGCGGCGCGCCATCGGATGCGAGTAATTTACCACCCGGACGCCGAAGCGGAACTGATCGAAGCAGCGAAGTTTTACCAAAGGAGGGTACCGGGGCTGGGCGCTCAGTTTCTAAACGGCGTCGACCATGCGATCTCGGTGATATCAGCCGCGCCCGGCCGCTGGGCGGTAATTGAGAAGGACGTGCGGCGCTACCTGATCCGGCGGTTTCCGTATGCCATTTATTATCGCGCGCATCCCGACGAGCTTCGCGTTCTCGCTTTCAAGCACCATCGCCGCCACCCGGATTATTGGCGCTACCGGATCACGCCGTGAATTATCCGTCGGTGGCCGTAAGCAGTTCGAGCGCTTTGCTGTAGCTGCGGCGCTGAAGAAAATGGCGCAGCTCCGGATCGATCTTTGGCGGCAAGCGTCGTTCGAGTTCCTCGATTTGCTCGGAAACCGCGCGTAAGCGTTCGGTATGGCGCTCTGGATCGCGGCGGCTTTCTTCGTCGGCGATGACGGCGAGGCGTTCGCGCAGGGCTGCGGCCAGGTCGGTGAGGATTTTGTCCATCGGAAAAGCTTGAAACGTGGGGGGCTTTGGCGCAAGCGTCCGTTATGAGCGAGGCAGCGCCGAAGAAAATTCTAATCGTAGATGATGATGTCGGGTTGATGCGCGTGATGCGGGAGGCGCTGACCTCTTTTCTGCGTTGCGAGGTGGATACGTCCCCGAAGCCGGAATACGGCTTCGAACTGGCGCTGAAGAAAACTTACGACCTGATGTTGTTCGATTTCCAGATGCCGATGATCGATGGAGCGATGCTCTTTTTTCTCATTGGGAAGGTTTACAACAACTCCGTCCCGCCGCGGATTGTTCCGCCGCTGCTTCTCGTGACCGGAAAAGGGGACGAGAAGCGGGCGCAGGAATTGTTGCAGGAAGCGGGTGTGCGCGGGTTGGTGCCGAAGCCGTTCGCGATCAACCGGCTGATCGAGAAGGTGAAGGAATGCGTGCCGGGGATTGAGCCGGTGGGTGGTGGAACATAGGCTTTTGGCCTGTGTGCCAAGCGGGCTTGTAGCCCGATTCAAATTTAGGAAAAACAGCGGACAGAATGTCCGCTGGGCGCACAGGCAGAATGCCTATGTTCCGTCGCCCAAGACGCGGACAAGATGTCCGCGGGCCGCAAAGGCAAGATGCCTGGGCTACGCCTATGGCCCGGCTTCTTCGATCAGTTGACGGCGGGCTTCGATCCAGTCGTGGGCGGAATCGCCGGGCAACGAGAGCTGGATGCGCCGCTCGGCGAGGAAGTAGGCGCGAATCCTGATTTCCTCGTCCGTCGGCTCGCGCAGGGCCGGGGATGAGGAAGCTTTCTTCGATGACGCACGAGAAGAGGGCGCCGCAGTTTTCTTCGCGGCAGGCTTCTTGGCCTTGGGTTTGGCCGGGGCGGAGCGTGATTTCTTTTTGGGGACGGCGACGGAACTTCCGTTGGCGGCAGAGTTTGCTTCCGCCATGTCGGTCACCTTCTTCTCAGGTTCGGTTTTGGATTTTTTAGCCACAATCTTTGCTTTTTGCTGACTGCGCACCGAAACCCGCGTGCGCCGGTGTTGCAAGTGGATTTTGCAAAGCGGTTGCGTGAAGCGAGGGACTTCGCCTACCGTGCGGCCATGCGGCACTTTGTTTTTCGCTGGTTGATCACAACCGTGGCTGTGATGGTCGCGGCGGCGTTCATCAGCGGGATCCGATATGACAGCACAGGGGCGTTGATCGCCGCGGCATTGCTTCTCGGCATTCTTAATGCATTCGTTCGTCCCGTGCTTCTAATTCTCGGCGCGCCGCTCATTTTGCTGACCCTGGGATTTTTTATTCTGATCGTAAACGCGCTGATGCTGTATTGGGTGCCGGGTCTGATAAGCGGATTTCACGTGGACAGCTTCGGGAGCGCGTTTTGGGGAGCAATCCTGATCGGCATTGTTAGCTGGATCTTGAGCGCATTCTTTCGGGGGAGCGACGGCCGCGTCCATGTCCTCACTCATCACACGCAGATCAAACACGTGCAGGGGCGCGTGATCGAACCGGAAAGCAGAATCGAATGACCTATTGCCTTGGAATGCTTTGCCGCGCTGGCGCGGTGTTTCTCTCCGATTCCCGCACGAGCGCGGGCATGGACAACATCACCATGTGCAGCAAAATGCGGATCTACGAGAAGCCGGGCGAACGCGTGATCTGCATTCTCAGCTCGGGGAACCTTTCCCTGACGCAGGCCACCATCGCGTTGATCGACGAGGATCTTCACCTCGGGGCGCAGGATGGCGCACGCAAGCAAATCACGAACCGGCAAACCCTCTACGAAACCGTCCGCTACATTGGCTCCAAGGTACGGGAAGTGGAAAAACGAGACCGCGAGGCGCTGGAGGCGGACGGCTTCGATTTCAATATCCACCTCATCGTGGGCGGACAAATTGCCGGATTCGCTCCGGAGGTCCACTTGGTCTATCCCCAGGGCAATAGCATTCATGCGACGCGCGATTGTCCGTTTTTGCAGATCGGCGAACGGAAATATGGCAAGCCGATTTTGGATCGCGGTTTTACTTATGAGACCGGTTTGGCGGACGCCGTGAAGGTCGGCATGATTTCGATCGATTCGACGATGACGAGCAACGTGGCGGTGGGCCCTCCGATCGACATCTTGTGTTACGAAACCGACTCGCTCCAGGCCAGGCTGCGCGCGCATCTGGACGAGAACGATCCTTACCTCCGGACCATCAGCCAGAGATGGCAGGACGGCATCGTGAAGCTCGTGAACGAAATGCCGGCGCCGGATTTCAGCAAACCCGCGCTCGGCTTTGCCACGGCGGCGTAGCCGCCCAGACGCTTCGGAGGAAGGCCGATGTTCGACGACGAGGGTCCGGTCGCTCGGCTGCGCGTCAAGATCTGCGGCCTCACCACGCCGGAAGACACTGACGCCGCGGTAGAATTTGGCGCCGACGCCCTCGGCTTCAACTTCTTCCCCGGGAGCAAGCGATACCTGCCGATCGACGCCGCCCGGGACTGGATCGCGGCGTTGCCCGCAGAAATACCGAAGGTGGGAGTATTGGTAAATCCAAGTTGGGAGGAGGCGGTCAGAGTATCGAGATTGCCCGGGATCACCGCGCTGCAATTGCATGGCGCTGAGACGCCCGATTTTTGCCGGCGACTGGCTGAGTGCGGTATCGGCTTCGCCAAGGCGCTGCCGGTGACCACTTTCGATTCTGTAAAGAACTTGCCCTCGTTCTCCACGCGCACGGTGTTGCTCGATTCCAGCCACGCGGGCGAGTTTGGCGGGAGCGGCAGGACTTTCCCGTGGGAGATCGCCCGCGAGTTTGTGGAAGCCAATCCCCAGCTGCGGGTGGTTCTTGCCGGCGGCCTGACGCCGGAAAATGTGGTCGAAGCTGTCGCCGTCGTGAAGCCTTTTGCCGTCGATGTGACCAGTGGCGTGGAATCTTCAGCCGGCCGCAAGGATCACGAGCGCATGCGGGCGTTCATCGTGGCCGCGAAGAGCCTTTAGAGGTGGTCGAGGAGCCGGCTGGCCGGTCGAATTTCCCTTCCATGATGCCGCACATGGCGCAGGAGGGCTGGTCTGCTTCCTGCTTTAGACGCTGCTGCACTCTTCAACCTCACATCATATTTATGGCTAATCGTTTCAAAACTTTTATCTGCGCCGGGGCGGCCGTCTTCGCCGCTCTTACCCTCGTAAAAGCGCAGACTAGCTCGCCTTCCACGAGCACGGAGGAATCCCTCCAAAAAGCTCCGCTCGCCGAAACCCGCCCCAAGGCGGTCGCGCCGACCCTTCCCACGGCGCCGTCAACCAAGAACGACAGCTCTCTTTTGCTGGTGCAGGCTTCAACGGTGAATCCCGCGCCCTCGGCCAGTGTGGCCCCATCCAGCTCGACGACAACTACGACGACCCAGACCACGGCTTCAGGACCCGTGGAACCCGAGAGCATGACCGACAATGGCGGCGTCGGCGTTCGTGAATTTCAGGGAGACGACGTTGGCGCGGTGCTGCGCCTTCTCGCCCGCCAGGCCAAGATCAACATGGTAGTTAGCGAAGCGGTCGTCGGCACCGTTACTATGCGGCTGGAAGACGTTTCCGCATTGCAAGCTGTCTCGATCATCGTGAAGGCTAAAGGGCTGTTCATGGATAAGATCGATAACGTTTACTACATCAAGACCGGCGCAGAACGGACAGCGGAGCCGACGGAAAGCGACAGCTACCAGTTCAGCTATGCCCGCGCCAAAGAGATCGCGCCGCTAGTGGCGGCCCAACTTTCGAGCAGAGACGCTCCTCAGGTGGACGAGCGTACCAACACCATTTTCTTCCGGGAGACCCGCGGCAATATGGACGCCGTCCGCAAGCTTTTGAGCCAGATCGATAAGCCGACCAAGCAGGTCATGATTGAAGCGCGTTTGGTCGAAGTCACCGCGAACCCGCGGCAAGCTTACGGCATTAACTGGTCGGGCGTTGTTGGAGGCGCCAACTCACCGAAGACCATCGGTTACGGGGCGCCAAATGAGCAAGCTCCCAAACCGGGCGAAAACCCGCCAATCAACGGCTTCGCGCTGGGTGACCCGACCAAGGGCAGTGTTCTCGGCAATTTTGGCAAGCTGGCCCTGGGTCAGTTCGCCATTCTTACTGTGCCGCAGATGTCGCTGACGCTTCAGGCCCTGAACGAAGACGCTGATGCAGAGTTTTTGGCAAATCCTCGCGTTGTCACCGCCGACAACATGCAGGCGAAAATCGAAATCATCCGCAACCAGCCGGTGCCGCAACTCAATTTCAACGAACAGACCGCGACCGCGATCTTCGGCGGATTCCAGGACAAGAGATTCGGCAACACGCTGGTCGTGAAACCTTCCGTGAATAAGGACAACTTTATCACGCTCGCGGTTAAGCCAGAAATCAGCAACAAGGTGGGAGACCAAACATTCACCTTCGCGGGCGCGACGGTGCTGAGCCCGGTCATCGACACTCGCTCGCTTGATTCCAATGTCCTGATTAAGAGCGGTGACACGTTGGCGATTGGTGGACTTCTCCAGGATGAAGTTTCCAAGTCGCGCACCAAGGTGCCGATCATGGGCGATATCCCGGTCCTGGGATATCTTTTCCAAAATCGTATTAATCAACGGGTTAAACGCAATCTGCTCGTCTTCGTAACGCCGACTATCATCGACCAGCATTATGGCACCGGCCTAGAAGATCAGGTCGATGGGGTCCGTCATGCCGGCGAAGAGTATTCGGATCCGAACGGATGGCGGAACAACGCCAAGGGCGCCGTGCGGCTGGTGCCGACTTCCAACCGCCATGTGGCGGCCGATTACCCGAAGCCGGGAACACCTCCCGCGCCGGCGCGGACGGAATCGACCACGACCACGACAACGAGGTCGATCGACTTCAAGAGCAGCGCGCCGGATCGACAATTTTAAGCAGCCAAAAGATGTGGGGTTGAGAGGGGGCGGATTCTCGCAAGAGGTCCGCCCTCTTTGTTTTTTTACTCGTGCTCGAGCATGAGCACGATTACGAGGACAGGTATCGCTGCAGGCTCTCCCGCAATTCTGTCCGCGCGCGAAAGAGCAGGCTCTTCACGGCGGAGACAGATTGCTCGAGCGTCTCGGCGATCTCCTCGTAGCTCAGTTCCTCGTAACGCCGCAGAATCACTGCCAGGCGCTGCGTTTCAGGCAGATTGGCAATGGCGGCGTCGATCGCCTTTTGCAATTCCTGTTCGAGGAGCGAAGCATCCGGCGCGACCGCGTGTTCGTCCCGGATCGGCCGTTCCTCCTCCTCCGTTTCACTCTGGAGTGGCACCTGCGGATGGCGCGAACGGCGGCGCAGTTCGTTAAACACCAAATTGCGAGTGATCTTAAGCAGCCAGGTCGTGAACTTCGCCCGCGGCACATAGCGCTTCGCACTTTTCCAGACCCGCACGAAAACCTGCTGAGCAATATCTTCGGCGTCGGAAGTGTTCCCCAGCATCCGGGCCACCGTGCCGACCACCAGCCGCTGATGACGCTCCACGAGCTGCTCGAAGGCGCCGGCGTCGCCCGCGCTGACCAGTCCCATCAGGCGAACATCCTCGGCATCCTCCTCGGTTCGTGCCGGCGGGCTTGGGTCATCGTTGGACATCTGGTTTATAGACGCTGCGGGTGGGTGAAGGTTGCGGAAGGTTGGGACGTGGAGGATTCAACCTTCATTCGGCGCTTTCGGTTGCAACAGAAGGGGAGCATGTGCATCATGGTTCGAAATTTGGCGCGCCTGATGAATCTATCGCTCATTCCCACTGATCTTCGGCCCATTGCCGAAAAGGTCGAGAGCGGC
>DASQLH010000127.1:0-24179 GCA_035630155.1 Chthoniobacterales bacterium | reverse complement strand
CCTTTACTCGCGATCCGGGCCTTGGAGAACTGGCCCTGGAGCAGCCCCGAAAGCTTTCGGGGTTGGTTGTGGGTTCGAGTCCCACCCAACCCAGCTTTGAATATGGCCTTCGTTTACATTCTTCGAGGATCTTCCGGTCGCCATTATATCGGCTCAACTGACAATCTGGAGCGAAGATTGGCCGAACATAGGCGTAGAAATAATCACACGACCCGACCTTTCGGTTCGAATCTTGAAGTCGTCATCAGCAAAACGGTCGATGGTGTCTTTGAAGCGCGCCGAATCCAACTTGCCTTGAAACGTAAGAAGAACCCTTTACTCGCGATCCGGGCCTTGGAGAACTGGCCCTGGAGCAGCCCCGAAAGCTTTCGGGGTTGGTTGTGGGTTCGAGTCCCACCCAACCCACTCCTTCTGCCCATTTAGCCTTACGCCAGCAGTTCCTCGAGTTCTTCGGTGGTGAGTCCGGTCATGAGCGGTTCTTCGCTCTCGATGGCGGCATCGATCGCCGCGCGTTTTTTCTCCTGCAGCCGCAGGATTTTTTCTTCGACGGTGTCGCGGGTAATCAGCTTGTAGGCGGTCACCACCCGGGTCTGCCCGATGCGATGGGCGCGGTCGGTGGCCTGCGCTTCGACCGCCGGATTCCACCAGGGATCGAAATGGATCACGGTGTCCGCGGCCGAGAGATTCAGGCCAACGCCGCCGGCTTTCAGGCTGATGAGGAAAACCGGAATCGCGGCATCGCTCTGGAAGCAATCCACGATTTCCTGACGCTGTTTGGTCGAGCCGTCGAGGTAGCAGAATGGAACGTCGAGCTTCTCCAGGCGTTCACGGATGATATGCAGCATCGAGACGAACTGGCTAAAGACGAGGACGCGATGTTCGCCGTCGATCGCCTCCTCGATGAGCTCGTCGAGGAGGTCGAGTTTAGCTGAGGTCTCTTCCTTATCGATTCCGACGAGACGCAGATCGCAGCAGACCTGGCGCAAACGGAGCAGGCCAGTGAGCATCTTCATTCGTTGCGCTCCCGCGTTCACACCCTTGCCGGAGCCGCCGAGACCTTGCTGGATCTCGCGCAGGAGCGCGTCGTAGGCGGCGCGCTGCGGGCTCGTCAGGGTGGAAAGCACGACCTGCTCGATTTTTTCCGGCAGATCTTTCGCAACGTCGCGTTTCCGCCGCCGAAGGAGGAACGGCTGGAGCCGGCGCGAAAGCCGGCGTTGCACCTCGGGCGCGGAGCCGCGTGCGATCGGCAGCTCGTAGCGCTCACGGAAGTCGTTGCGATTTCCGAGATAGCCGGGCAGGGCGAAGTTCATGATCGACCAGAGATCGCGTACCGAATTTTCCATTGGAGTCCCGGTCAGGACGAAGCGATGGGTCGCGCGGAGAGCGTAGGCGGCCTGCGCGTTTTGCGTTTCCGGGTTCTTGATATGTTGCGCTTCGTCGAGCACGGCGGTGGAGAAATTGAAGTCCCGCAGCGTGTCGATGTCGCGCCGCAGGAGCGCGTAGCTGGTGATGACGATGTCGGCGTCTGCGATTGAATTGAAACGCGTGGCGCGATCCGCGCCTTCGAGGGCCAGCGTCTTCAGTTCGGGCGTAAACTTCCGCGCTTCATTTTCCCAGTTTGTCACCAGCGATGTCGGGCAGACGACGAGCGCGGGGCCATCGCCCTGGTGGGCGCGGAGAAACGCGAGCGTCTGCACCGTTTTACCGAGACCCATCTCGTCAGCCAGGATGCCGCCGAGGTTGTTCGCCGCGAGGCGCGTGAGCCACTCGAAACCGGCGAGTTGATACTCGCGCAAAGTTCCCGCGAGCGGGCCGAGTTTCGTCTTCGCATCCGGCGACGCGTTGCGGCCGGTGATAAACTTCTTCAGCGCCGCACGACGATCGGCGATGGCGGAGCCAAGCTCGCGCGCGGTCTGTTCGACATACGCGGCATGGGCGCGGTTGATGCGGTAAAGCCCGGGCTGGGTTTGCGCCGGATCGCAGTCGCGGATCACCTGCTCGAAATCCTCCAGGCCCGCGGTGTCGATCACCGCGAGATGGCCATTCTTCAATCGTGTCTGCGACTGGCCGGAGCGAAGCAGCCGCTGGATCTCCGCGTTGGAAAACATATCCCCGCCGGGCGTGGTGAGCGAGTAACGCACCTCGAACCAATCCTGTCCCGAACCGACAATCTCGAGCTTCGGCGTGACCCGCTCGATTTCGCCGGTCCACTTCTCGACCTGCGCGGTGAGGGCCGTCTTCCAGTCGCGCTGCAATCTTGGATAATCGGTCGCGAAGAACCGGACAACATTAGGTTGGCCGTGCAGCACGAAGCCGCCGGCGTCGGTTCGGGCGAAGCCCGTCTGCTCGAGCCGCGCGACCGCCGCGTTCTCCGCGTCGAGATTCCGCATCAGCACGCGATCGGCATTTTGTGGATCGCGAAAGACGAACTGGTCCTGGGCGTGGGCCAGGGCTTTGCTCGGCCCGCGATTGCCATAGCTGCACATCAGCTCACCAGTGACGCTGTTAAGCGTGCCAGCCAGCCGCAGCTCAAACTCTGGCAGCGCCGTTGCGACTTCCGGCAGCCGAACGCCTTCGCCCGCGCGGACGTCGAAAGCCTGGCGCAGCCGCGGCAACTCGAACGCCAGGAAGTGCAACGCCCGGTCGCCCTCGAGCAACAACGGCCGCTCAATCAGATTCGTCGCGCCGGCCGGCAACGCCTCTCCGCAGCGGACGAACTCGTTGTTCCGAAGCAGCCACGCATCGGTCGCATTCCAGAGAAGGAGGGCCTTCTCTTCTTGCTCGTGTCCGCCGTCGGACGGACTCGCCGTGGCGAGCTCGTGATCGATCTTCTTGCTGCGGTTCGTTGAAAAGTTCGCCTTCACCGAGATCCCGTCGTCGCCGCGCCGCTCAACCAGAAGCTCGGGACGCAACGCGACCGGTGCGATCGCCACCCGAGTGGCCTTGCCGAAGGTAGCGCGTGGATTATTCTGCAACGCCTGGAGCAGCCGTAGAAATCCGTCGCGCGACAAAGTCGCCATGCCGCTCTCGAAAATCGCCGGGACCGCGCGCAAGCCCTCGATTAGCTCGAGATCCGCCTCGTCGGCCGCAAACGTGGCGTTCTTCGGAAGGGCTGAGACGAGCGTCCGGTTACGAGAAACTTCCGCTTCGACGACGATCATGACCTGCCCGCGCTGCCATGCGGCCGCGAAGTTAGGCGGCAGGATAAGGTGCAGCGTGATCGGGGTTGCGTCAGCGGTGTCGAGGGCGACGAATCGCGGACCCGCAGGAGCTTCAGGAATCGCCGGCTCGACCGCCACCGCTGCCGTGGCTGCCGGCGGATTCAGATAGCCCAGGCCGACCGCGACCGAGTGCGCGCAAATTTTCCCCGCCGAGCGCGACTCCCAACAGCTGCAAATATTCTCGACGTCGAGCGCGCTTTTGATGCGCAGTCCGGAACGGTAATTCTTCGCGCCTTCACGCACGTACCCGCTCAGCAAGGGCGGCTCGTATTTGGCCTCCGAGACGCGGCCGCTCTTGAGCAGCTCCCGCGCAGGCTTCATTGCCTGCCATCCGCCTGCGTTGAAGAGAAGCTTCTCGGTAATCGGGATCGCGCTCACGGGCGAGCAACGTCGCGCATTCGGTCCGTTTTGCGAAATTGCGCGCAGGTTTCCGCCTTGCGGAGCGGAGCCAGGAGAAACTCAACGAGGGCCGGAAGCGGAGTATTGATGTTGGTCCAGATCGACGAATTGCCGTCGATGTATTCCCGCCTATAGCCGCGATCGCCCTGAGCGGCTATGGCATGGACGAAGACGTCAAACGCGCCAAAGACGCCGGCTTCGCCGCCCACCTCGTCAAACCCGTCCCCTTCGATCAACTCCGTGCCCTCCTCGACCAGATCGCCGCAGGCGCGCCCCCTCAGCTATATTGGGCAGGCGCACCGCCTTCCGCACACCCGAATTGGCAACCGGATCCATCCTGCTAGGCGGGGCAAGCCCTCAGCGCCTGTAATTTCGGTTGTAGAGGACTTGAATGCTTTAAGCATTCAAGTGGCAACGCTGCTTTTGTGTTTCCGACAAATGGCGGGCGGCTCGCTCTTTCTACTTCCTCTTTTTTGCTTTGCCTTTTCCCTTGCCCATGGTGTCACGAATGGCCTGATAGCCTGCGGTGTAGTCCTCGACCGGGAGCCGGGCCACGGTGCTCTCAACCACATCCAGCGCGAGCTCCGGCAACGTCTTGAAACGGAGACAGCCCTGGCCTATGTCCAGTTTTCTGCCGCTCTTTCCGTATTGCGCGATGAACCACTCCCTCAACGCCGGCTGCCCGTAGATTTCTGTGACGCCAGGCTGCTGAGTGGCAAGGGCACCTTCGGATTTCCGCCATAGCCGGCGGGGTAGGTGGAGAGCGGAACGAACCAGCTGATCATGCCGAACTGGATGCCTTCCTTGTACCCCGGTGGCAGGGCCCGGTTGATTCCCCGGCGAACTTCGTTCAACGCGTCACGGCGATCCGCCGGGTGCGCGGCAAGATACTCAGTCACGGTGGATGCTGGCATGGAGCAAGTTTAGTATGAGGGCTTTTGCCGGGGCAACGGCAACGTCCGGATATCTTCGCGGAGGCAACGATATCGGGTCGCAGCAAGAGAGAACCTGATTTCGTCGAAAGTTCTTGTTGCGGGCTTATTACCGAACGCCAGAGTACCAGATCATGCCTCCCAAACGCGTCGCCTCCCGAAAGCGACTTTTACCCAAATCGCAGAAAATACCCAGCACGTCTCGACTAGAATTGGCACGCTCGCCCTTCGTGTTGGCCCGAGACGCGCCAATTGGGAACCTCCCTCTTTTCTCGTTTCGCCTACGACCCTCGACAATTACCCGTGGCCGGAAGGTTGAAGATTTTTACAGCGACAAGTCGCGAATTATCTTCTGCTCGTCTTTTCGGCGCCTGATGCAGAAGGCCCAAGTCTTCTCGCTGGAATCCAATACGTCGGTTCGAAATCGCCTTACTCACAGCATCGAGGTCGCCGATATAGGGCGTACATTGGCGCGCCACGCCGGCAAGGGCCTTCAGTCAGCAAGACTAGCTTCCGAAGAGGAAGTTCAGTGTATGGAAACCATCGTGGAAAGCGCCTGTCTACTCCATGATATCGGGAACCCTGCATTTGGCCATTTTGGAGAAGAAGCCATTAAGGATTGGTTCGACCGGCACGGAATAGAATTACTCTTGCAGGGAGAAGATGAACTTCCGCTCGGCCTCACTGATGAACTTCGCTTGAATCATTTTCGTTTGTTTGACGGCAACGCTCAAAGTTTCCGGATAGCGACAAGACTTCACTGTGAAGTCGATGAATACGGACTTAACCTCACCTCCTCGACTCTTCTTGCGTCGATCAAGTACCCTAACTGCGGTCGAATTGAGTCCGATGCACTTTTTCCGAAGAAACTCGGTGTCTTTTTCAGCGAGAAGCAACGTTATGAAACAGTCGCTGAGATTGCTTCTTTGGCTCCCGGTCGACGGTATTTCCTTGCATATCTGATGGAGCTAGCAGACGACATCTGTTATTGTTTAAGCGATATAACGGACAGCTTCGAAAAAGGTGTTACCAACTCAAGGGAATTCAAAGAAGAATTCAGGAGAATCTGTAGCGAGAACGAGGTTGACGACAAACGTTTTGTCCCGCAAACACCGATATCGAATTTTGGATATGAGGTGGGCATTCGGATAGCGAGACTTCTCATCCACGAGGCGGCGACCGAATTCGTAACAAATTTTGACCGATATCTTAGCGGCGACGCCCCTGAAATGACAGAGGTGCTGCCCTCTGGAATAATTCTAAAATGCCTAAAGATATTTGCTCGGCGGTTCATTTACACAAACCGCGAGGCCCAGCGCATTGAAATCGCTGGAGCAAGAGTTGTTGAAGGTTTGCTCGACCACTTCGGGCGACTTCTCCTGCTTTCGCGGGCTGAGTTTGCTCACTTTGTGGAGAAGGGCGACGTCCTAAAGAGGCGCGGGTTGGATACCGAATGGCGGATTTTTAATCAACTGTCAAAACGAATGCTTCAGGTTTACCAACACGATACTCGATCTTGTAGTGACAGCGAGGAGCGGATTTGTCGCGCGCGGTTCATCGTCGACTACATCTCGGGAATGACGGACAATTCCGCACTGGAAACGTATCAGAATTTTATGGGGATCAGCCTTTGATCAATGCCTTACGAGTGCATTAGACGGCGATTCGTCACCCAGCCGCGGACGCGGCGCCGTGCACGCACCATCTGACGCTTCGATCGTCAACACTGAAATGCTCCGCTTCACAGAAATACACTTTTGCGAAACGAGAGCGATACGGGAATTGGATAGTTCTTATCGCCGTTGATCAATGCATTGATGTCCGAAACACGAAAACTCGGCTTCGTCGCCAGAGCTATCTTGGATCTCAGCTCTTCGCCCAAATTCCGCACCGGTTTGCTAAACGCGCAGCATTTTTCCTGGTGTCATCGCCATGATTTAGCTGTTCGTGTGGCCGCTTCGTGAGAAATTCCGATTCGATTGTGGCGATCGTAATAGTTCCACATTTCGAGCGCTACCTCGTGCTTCACCACAAATTCCCCTAGGCGCACCAATGCCTTGTCAGTGCTGACAAGTGTCTCCAAGAACATCTTAGCAGCAACTGAGACTAGCACTTGATCCGTTCCAGCGCGGTTGAGAACACGAGCCCCAAGATTCAACCCGTTTCCGGCAAAATTCAGGTCTTCGTTTATGTCAGAGTATTTGAATACCGGACCAGCATGTACGCCGATGCGGCAGTGGATGCTTTTTTCATCATCGACAACCATTCTGTTGAATTCTTTCACTTTCTGAAGCACACGGGCCAGCAGGTCTGGAATCAAGGTTGCATCCTCCTCCCGGTCGAAGACCACGTACATTCCGTCCCCTGTTGGAATATAGACGGTGAACTTGTCGAGCGGCGATACGCCCCTCTTTTGCCTCGCCGTTGAAAGAGAGTCTTTGACCCATTTGTTTAGTTTCTGAATTAGCTGTAGCTGCACGGCCGGAGCTCGCGTCGAGTATCCTACAATGTCGAAGCCCACCACATAAACATGCTCTACCTCGGCTTCGCTTCCCCACTCGCACTGCATTCCCCGATCTAATTTTGTCGTGCGAGATTCCTCCATCCCGAAAAGAGCAGCGAAAGCCTCGACGATTCGCATTAGCTGCTTGTCCCGCTGCAGCGCTTGTTGATCTCCGCTCAGTAATTCAATCTCTACCTCGGAGAAATACCGCGTGAACTCGCTGCTGTCGTCGTACTCCCCGCGGAAGTAATAAAAACGGTCATACGACATGCGCCACGTGCCCATCCGTGTCGAAAAATCGATGCGGCTACGATCGTTGTGAACTGATCCCAGGTACGCAAGACGATCATTGGTTGGGAACGGCGCTTTCGGCAATAACGCTGCAAATAACTTGCCAGGATTTCCAATGAGGGTTTTCCACGCGTTGGGCCCGCTTCCCTTCCGCCGCTTCTCGGGCAACAGGATTTCGGTCTCATCACGTTGCATCCCACGTGAGAAGGCGCCCTTGCCGAGGCTTTTCAGCGTGACCTTACAAGTTCCGCTCTCGTCTTCACCGCGCCGCATTCTTAGCGAATAGCCTGCGCGGTGGAGTCGGTAGTCGGCAAAATCATAATAATTGTCTACGATTGCCTTTGTACCCATTGGCGTTGCCTCCAGTCCTATGATTCGCAGGAGCGACTCCGCACGCCTCGAGAATGCTTCGGGAGTCGCAATATTTGTATATTTAAACTGCAAATTAGCCTGAGGCTGAATCTTAACTTCCTGTTCTTTTTTTGTAGTCATTTGTTCGATCCGTGTCGTTTCGAAATCTCCGTTCGGCCGGGCGCGACAGCCCTGAATGCCTTCTCCCAAGTTAATGCGCTCAGGTGTTTTAGCGCCTCCTCATCGTCAGGATGTGCGAAGACGTAAATCAACCGATATTGCCGCAGGAAGTTATCGACGGATTCCAAATTGAAGGGTAACGCCTCAAACCGGTTACGACGCAAATTCCACATTCGCGAGCTGGAGACGTCGAACAGGTCGTGCCCTTTCTTTACCGGAGTGGCTTCTATTAGAAGTCGGAATGCGGTTCTGTGCCCAGCTTGTCTTGCGAGTTGCCGGCCCAGCGCATCCGCACTCTCCAAGCAGAGCTTCGTAGGCGGCAGACGGTTGTCCTTCAGCAATGGTTTAAAGAAGCGCGCGGCCGAAGCGCCGCCGGTTGCGTCATTCGCGTTGAATGAATAAACCTGCTTGAAAATCTTTCGGCTCTTGTACGTAAACACCTCTCCTAAATCAAGAAGCGACGGATCGTTCAAAGTTTCGGCATGGTCCATCAACCGCTGGATGAACGATTCGTCAGGCAGTAGCAGCCATGCATGCAGCTTGTCCGTGCTAATTTTGCCCTTTTCAAGGACTCGATACAGCAGAGCTTTGAACATTGCGCCACACGCACGCACGGTTTTGTGCCAGTACACGTCTTGATACATTATGTTCCGTGCACCGAGTAGCGCGAGAAGGTGGGTGCGTCCGCGAGTGTTTAGGCAAATCGTTTCATTCTTGTCATCGATGTGGAGTGCTGAAAGAAAACGCTCCACATCGATCCCGAGTCCGTAAGTCACCCCACAATGCAAACTGTCTCGGAGTAGGTAATCCAGCTTGTCGCAGTCCAAGTCTGAATCGATGATACTCCGTGCTATTGCGAAGCCTCCCTCCGTTGCGCCTTTTCCAATTAGATCTGCGATGAGATTTGGCGTCAGCTTCCAGCGCTTCAGGATTTTTTCGACATCGGGCCGGTCCAGTATCTGTCGAGCGCGCTGCTCGTGGTGCTGAAGAGCCACGCCGGGTAATTCATCAATCTCTTCGATTAGATGAGAAAATGGATAGTGCCCGATATCGTGCAACAAGGCTGCGGTGACAGTCGCTCGGGCGATCTCGGTCGCGGTTTCATGGAATCGATAAAGCAATGGATTCCCGAGTAGCTTTTCAATATAGCGTAAGCTTAACGAGTAGACGCCTATGGAATGTTCAAACCGAGTGTGGTGCGCGCCGGGAAAGATGAAGCATGTGGGCCCGAGTTGCTTTACGCCACGAAGCCGCTGAAACGGCTCGCAATCTATCAAATCCTCAATGACTGATGAAATCGGCACCGAGGCATGAACTGTGATTCGGACGCTCCCGATGCTGGGCGCGATCTGTTCCAAAGAGAGCACCCGCTGGCGATCGGCTGTCATCCCGCTAAGGAGCGAACTGATAACTACGGTGCATAAAAGAAGTAAAAGTGGTCAGTCTGGGATCTCGCAATCGAGATCTCGTTGGGGAACACGCGAGTCTTTTTATCGATATCGGTGGAGCGTTGGCAAGGGAAAGCTCAAAGAATTTCGGATTTGCGAAAATGCGGTTGCGCTCGGGTCGCCACCGCAGTCTCTTGGCCCGCGTAAAAGGCTTCGCCTCACGCGGTCTCAGCATTATTCTTGCAGGGTGCTTTATGTGTACGCGTTGCTCCCCGTACCAACTGTCCAAGGCGCCAATTACGTGTTCGGGCAGCCCACCAACCAGCCACGTGAGGCCGCGTAAGAGGCTTCGCCCACGCGGTTCGATCCGTCGCTGGAAATGATTCTCATCGTGCTGGTGGTTTTGCTTCTCATCCCGGCGATGCAGGTGGCGGTAGTGCAATTCCGCGTAAAAGGCTTCGCCTCACACGGTTCCATCGCTGTATTCTCACGGGTGTTCTATGTGTACGTGTTGCGGTCGCAGAGCGACTCCGGTTTCTACATTGGGTTCTCAACGAACCTGCGCGCGCGGTTGAGGCAGCATCAAAACGGCGCTTCATTCGCCACGAAATCCTGCGGTCCGTGGAAGCTTATCTATTACGAGGCGTACTTGAACCAGGAAGACGCGCTGGGGCGTGAAAGGTATCTCAAAAGTGGATCAGGGAGACGATTTTTGAAAGCACAACTCAGACACTATCTCGTGCGAGAACCGCTTGCTCGACCGCGTGGCCCAGCGGCGTAGAACGCCGCGGGCGTTTTTTCGCGGCCGAATCCGAACGGATGGGATCCGGCGAAGCCCCGCCCGATGTTGCGCTGGCGCCAGCAGCGGATTCTGCGGCGGGAAAGGGACGCGGATTTTCCGGAGAAGATGGTGCGATAACCGCGTAAAAGGCTGCGCCTCACGCGGCTGTCGGGGTGGCCGCGTAAAAGGCTGCGGCTCACGCGGCTGGCGGGTAGAAAGAGCGCCGCGTAAAAGGCTTCGCCTCACGCGGCTGTGGCAGTAGAAGAAAGAGGATGTTTTACGTGTACCTGTTGCATTCCACGAAGGACAATGGGTTTTACATCGGGTACTCGACGGACTTGAAGAGGCGGTTGTCGGAACATACGCGGGGCGCTTCGTTCGCGACGAAATCCCGAGGCCCTTGGAAGCTGATCTATTACGAGGCTTATTCGGAACGCGAAGACGCCGAAGGACGAGAAAGATTTCTGAAGAGCGGCGCGGGACGGCGTTTTCTGCGCGCCCAGTTACGTCATTATCTCCGCGTAAAAGGCTTCGCCCCACGCGGCTCTGATCATTATGTCGCGAAGCCTCACCAATCAGCCACGTGAGCGAACGCTTTTACGTGGTCCATTTAATCGACGGCACGTACGAGTTGTTCCGGCACTTCTACGGGCTGCGCCGGTTCAATAAAGGTGTGGACCGGCCGTACGGCGCGGTTGTCGGCGTGTTGCAGGGGGTGCTCCTGATGATCGAGAGCGGCGACACGTATATCGGCGTCGCCACCGACCACGTGATCGAGTCGTTTCGGAACCGGCTTTGGGCGGGCTACAAGACCGGGGAGGGCATCGAGCGCGCGTTGCTCGCGCAGTTCCATCCGCTCGAAGAGGCGCTCGTGGCGATGGGCGTTGTGGTGTGGCCGATGATCGAGCTCGAAGCTGATGATGCGCTCGCTTCGGCGGCGCATATTGCGTCCGGAAAAAAACAGGTCCAGAGAGTCGCGATCTGGACGCCTGACAAGGATCTCGCGCAATGCGTCCGGGATACGCGGGTGGTGCAGATCGACGGGCGGCGCAAGATCATTCGAGATGCGGCCGGAATTCGCGAGAAGTTTGGCGTCGATCCGCCGCTTATTCCGGACCTGCTCGCGCTCGTGGGGGATGCGGCCGACGGCTACCCCGGCATCCCTGGGATCGGCTCGAAGACCGCCGCCCAGCTTTTGAACCGCCACGGTCCGATAGAGAGCTTTCCGCGAGACATTCTCGGGCAACAGCGCGATCTCGCGCTGCTTTTCAAGAAGCTCGCGACGTTGCGCACCGATGCGCCACTTTTCAAGACTGTCGAGACGCTGCGCTGGCGCGGCGCGACGCCGGCGTTCGCGGCGTGGGCGGAGCGGATGAACGCGCCGCGGCTGCTCGAGCGATGCGAAAAGGCGGCGGGCCGATAAAGAAACAAGCTGTTAGCTCGTTCCCTCTGGAAATCCCAAATCCCAAAACCCAAATCCCAGGTAAAATCCAAATCTCAAAGGTAGCGGCTTCGCTGTGCGCAACGCCGCGCTGCTTCATCCGGCGGTGAAATACTCGAGTTGCACGGTTGGTGCGTAGACCGCGAGTGCGGCATGAGTGGCGCTGCGCTGGCTGGCAGGCGTCGGCACTTCCACAAGCACGCAACGCTTCATGTCTGCGACAGCGGCGGAAGGCCGCGCCATGTTCATGAAGGTTAAGGCGGATTGCAACGGCGACAGGCTCGGATTGTAGGCGGCGTTTTCCGCATGGCGTCCGGCGAAGATCGAGCCGTCGGCCAGCTGCACCGCCACGCCGGCGTAAGCGTGAGATTCACCGGTCGGATAGGGCGCGTAACTTCCGGCGGCTGCGCTGAGAGCGGCCGCGATGACGGGATCGGCGGGCGCACCGCTTTCGAGTGCGAGATTGTGGGAACAGAGCCGGGGCTCCATCCAGCCGCCGATCACGCCGAGATGATTTGGGCCGAACGGGCGGGGCAAAAGTTCCGTGAGCGGGGTCGAGGTATAGGTCAGCGAATCGCGCTTCGCCGGAAGCAAAATTGAGAGCTGCGGCGCCGTGGCCAGCTCGTAGAGAAACTGCCGGCAGTAGCCACAGGGCGCGTCACTGATCGCGAGCGACTGAATGCCGGTCTCGCCGCTCAGCCAGGCATTATTCGTCGCTGCTTGTTCGGCGTGGACGGTGAAGCTCAACGCCGCGTTCGCGAACTCAAAGTTTGCCCCGAGATATAAATTGCGCAGGCCTGTGCCGGGGTTGGGCAGGCCGGCGGCGACCGCGCCCACCGGAAAATTCGAGACCGGCACGACGGCGTATTGCCGCGCCAACGGCAGTAACTGCATCATCAGGGTGCCGATTTCGGACTGCGCGATTCCCAGCCGCGCGACCGTCTTGGCGGAAAGAATTCCTCGATTGTCCCAGACGCGGTCGACCTCGGCGCGGATTTTCTCCGGCAAAGCGTCGATCGCCTTTTTCCAAGCCGGAGTTCGATCGATTGGGTTCACGAAGGGCGGCGCTATTCCAGGAAGGCTGACAAATCGCGTAACGAATTCTTCGGACGGTCGAGCTGGAAGACGGCCAGGCCAGCCGAGCGCGCCGCCTCCCAGTCGCGCATTGGATCGTCGCCGACATGCAACGTCTCGCCGGGCCGCGCGTCGTTTAAGCGCAAGGCGCGGCGGAAAATCTCCGGATCGGGCTTATCGGCGCCGAGCTCGCTCGAGAGGAAGACATGCGAGAAAAATTGCGAAACGCCCAAATGCTCCAGGATCATGCGGAGGCGTCCATCGAAATTCGAGACGACAGCCAGGTCGAAACGCCCGCGCAACTCCTGGAGAACGTCGGCCACCTCGGGATAAAGGTCCCACACGCCCGCTTCGGCGAAGTGCGAATACGCCACCTCGAAAAACGCGTCGCGATCCAACTCGCCGGTGCCGGGCGCGACCTGGTCGAGAACGCGATTCACCAATTCGCGCCACCACCCCTTGTCGTCATCTTCGCGCGGACCGTCGATCGCCGGGCGTGCCGGCATTTCTTTCCAGCAAGCGGCAAAGGCTTGATCGAGCGCCGCGGCGTCAAGGCGCAGCCCAACTCGCTCGCCCACGAGCGCATAATGATGCCCGACGCTTTTCGGCAGGTAAATCAGGGTCCCGGCGGCATCGAAAAAGAGGGTCTTGAACACGCGATTTGGTTGGGGAATGCGCGCAACCTCGCGCTTTTAGCTTTTCACGTCCAGACCGGTCGATTATGAGACAGCGATGTTTCCTCGCAGCGCCGCATGAAAGCGATCGACGAACTCTTTGCCGCGCCGAAATGGACGCAATCCCTGGGCGAAGAAATCGCCAATAGCGTCAGCCATGCCCTGGGGCTGGCCGCGGCGCTCATCGCCTCGCCTTTTTTGTGCGCGGCCGCCGCGCGCCAGGAGAACCCCGCGTTTCTCGCCGGGACGATCATTTTCGTTTCGACCATGTGGCTTCTTTATCTCTCGTCGATGCTTTACCACGCCTGGCCGCAAACGCGGCTCAAATGCGTTTTGCAGATCGTCGATCATTCCGCGATTTTTCTCCTTATCGCCGGGACCTATTCGCCTTTCATGCTCGGACCGATGCGCGGCGCCTGGGGCTGGACGATTTTCGCACTGGTCTGGCTCCTCGCGATCTTCGGCGTGGTCATGAAAATGCGAAGCGGCGTGAAATGGAAAAGGCTCTCGCTAACCCTTTATCTCGGCATGGGCTGGCTGGTGCTGATCGCATTCCGGCCGTTCGTCCAATCGGTGCCGCCGGAAGCTGTCCTCTGGCTTTTCGCCGGAGGCATCGCCTACACCGCCGGCGTCATCTTTTTTGTGAACGAGCGGGTCCGCTACAATCATTTTGTGTGGCACCTCTTCGTGCTGGCCGGCACCTCGTGCCATTTCTGCGCCGTTTATTCCTGCGTGGCCTGAATGCGGCCCCACTCCGTTGTAGCCAGGGCCCGGGGGGCGGTGTTTTATTGATTCGCGCGTTTTGCTACTGACGGCCCACAGGGCCGTGGCTACAACCGTGCATCCCAACTGCGATGTTACCGGTAGAACACAACGACCCGACTAATGCGAAGATCCTCGCCATCTCCGAGGACAAGATCGAGGGCTTCGTCCGCGAGCCGTTCGAGGAAATCGCGCGCCGTTCCGGCGTGCCGGTTGAAACCGTCATGGCGCGCATCGCCGCGATGCTGAAAGCCGGTACGGTCCGCCGCGTGCGGCAAACGCTTCTGGCCACAAATCTGGCCGACGGCGCGCTCGTGGCCTGGAAAGTTGCGCCCGAGAAAATCGACGCCGCTTTCGATTACATGTCGCAATGCGATCCCTTTTCGGGCCACGTCGTTTTACGCTCGACCGATTCGGTGACTCCCGGATCGGAATACAAACTCTGGACAACGCTGAAAGTTCCCCGCGGATTCTCCCTCCAGCATCACGGAGAGCTGCTCGCGGACAAAGTTGGCGCCGATCATTTCCGCCTGATGCCGGCGAAAGGAATCTTTACGCTGGGCGTGGGTCACGTTCGCCGCAAAACAATCGAGCCCGGGAGCAAAGCTGACGTGCCTGCGACGATGGCCCCGGTCCATGTGGCGGAGCTTAGCCCGCTCGAGTGGAAGGTGCTCGTGGCGCTGAAGCGCGAATTCGAGATCCACGAAATCTCGCCGTCGCCGTGGCGCGCGCGCGCCGCGGAAGCCGGACTGGAACTCGAAGAATTTTGCCGGATCGCCGAATCGCTCAACGCGCGGAAGGTCGTCGGCCGTTTCTCGACTTTTCTCGAGCACGTCAAGCCTTCCGCGACCGGCGTGCGCGTGACGCGGTTCAACGCCCTTTTTCATTGGGCGGTGCCGGCGGGCCGCGAAATGGAAGCCGGGGGCGAAGTTGGGCGGCATCATATTCTCACCCATTGTTACTGGCGCGAGGCCGGACCGGAATTCCGCAACGTCAACATTATGGCCGTCGCGCACGGGACCGACAAGGCGCTGCTCCTCGAGCACAAGGCGGCGATCGATCGTCACCTGGAGTCGTGCGGCATTCCCGTTTCCTACACGAATGTTTTTTGGGGAGGCCGAAGTGAGATCAAGCCCTCGGAGATTTCGCCGGATATTTACCGCGATTGGTTGCGCGAGATGGAAGGTAGGGACGCCGCGCCGCGGCGTCCGGCGGATGGTGAATCGGAGGCGCAACCGGCGGACGCCGCAGCGCGGCGTCCCTACCAATGAAAGGCCTGATCAAGAAACTTCGCAGCGGGACAGACCTCAACCCGGGCGACATCAACTTCGCCATGTCTCTGCTCCTCTCCGATTCGACAGAGGACGCGCTGAAGGCCGACTTCCTCACCGCCCTGCACCGCAAAGGAGAAAGCGTCGAAGAGATCGTTGGCTTCGTTCAGCAATTGATCGATCGCGCGATCGATCCGCTTATCGATCCGAAAAAACTGGGCGGTCCGATGCTCGACGTCTGCGGGACGGGCGGCGACGGCCTCGACCTCTTCAACGTTTCCACGACGATTATGTTCGTCCTCGCGGCCGGCGGCGTGGCCGTGGTGAAGCATGGCAATCGCAGCGTGACCTCGCGCTGCGGCAGCGCCGATGTCCTCGAAGCGCTCGGTGTGCAGATCGCCCTGCCGCCCGAGCGCTTGAAGGAATGCGCCGAGCGTAATGGCCTCTGCTTTATTTTCGCCCGGCAATATCATCCCGCCTATCGCGCGATCGCGGAAATGCGGAAACGTCTGGCGCGGGAAAATATCCGCACGATTTTTAATTTGCTCGGGCCGCTCCTGAATCCTGCGCGCCCTTCCCGGCAGCTCATTGGCGTTTTTTCGCCGCGCCTGACGAGCGTCTTTGCCGACGTCTTGCGGCGACTCGGACGGGAACGCGCCTGGGTGGTGCATGGAGTAACCGACACCGGCGAGGGGATGGATGACATCTCGACGAGCGGCGTCACCACGCTGGCCGAGCTCCTGAACGGCAAGGTTCTCTCGGGCCTGATCGATCCGCGCTGGCTCAACATTCCGGCGGCGTCACTGGATGAACTTCGCGGCGGCGGCGTGATGGAAAACGCCGGATATCTGGAAGGCATTCTGTCCGGCGAAATCAAGGGCGCGAAGCGCGACCTGACGCTGGTGAACGCCGCGGGTGGCTTCGTGGTCGCGGGGCTTTGTCGCGACATCACCGAAGGAATTGGTTTGGCGCGCGAGCAAATCGATAGCGGCCGCGCGCTGGAGAAATTGCGCGTCCTGCAGCAGTTCGAGTAGGAAGTCGTAGCACAGGCATCTTGCCTGTAGGGCAAACGGGCTTCTAGCCCGTTCCTTTATTTCCCTCACAATCGACAGGCGGGACGCCTGTCGGCCCCACAGGCAAGATGCCTGTGCTACGATGCCCGGTTCGCGTCGCGAAATTGTCTCTCGAGATTTCGCAGGAGCGCGATCGCCAATTGAGCGCGGTCAATTTTTTTCCCTGTCACCATGGCCAACGAACCGGCGGTGGCGCGCAGTTCCTCTGGAAAGTCGTCCACCGTTTGCGTCACGTTGATGCCGATGCCGGCGACAGCCACGTAAACGCCATTATTGTCGTTGCGACCTTCCACCAGAATTCCAGCCACCTTCCGATCGGCGACGTAAATATCGTTGGGCGGTTTGATCGTGGCCGCGCTGCCTGTCTCCTCGATGATCGTCTCGGCGACGACGTCCGCGAGCAGCGAAGTTAATTGAGGCGATTCCTGAAGGGTCAGGGCGGGCCGAAGCAGCACCGACAGCCAGAGGCCTTGGTACGGAGCCGATTCCCAACGCCGCCCATACTGTCCGCGCCCGGCCGTTTGCCGCTCGGCAAAGACTACGAAGCCTTCCAGCGCGCCGCGCTCCGCCGCTTCCCACGCCAGGTCGTTCGTGGAGCGCGCTTCCTTTACGACGACGATTTCATTCCCGATCCGGCACCCTTCCAGGCCCGCGCGAAGTTCCGCCGCGATCAATCGATCGCTAATTTCCGACATGCGTCAGTTCCAGCGACATATCGATCGCCCGCGCCGAATGGGTGAGCGCGCCAACCGAAATATAATCGACCCCGGAAGCCGCAATCCGCCGGACAGTTTTGAGCGTAATGCCGCCGCTGGCCTCGAACTTCACCTTGCCTTTGCCGGCCGCGACCGCTTCCCGCATTTCCGACGGCTCCATGTTGTCGAGCAGGATAACGTCAATGCCTTCGATCTCCAGAAACGAGCGGACTTGCTCGAGCCTTTCGGCCTCCACTTCGATGCGGATTCCGGGGCGTTCCTGGCGGAGACGCTGGATGGCGCCTACAAATCCCGAGAACCCCGAGCCCGCGCTCAGATGGTTGTCTTTCACCAGGACCATTTCGCTCAGGTTGGAACGATGATTGGCGCCGCCGCCCGCTACGACCGCGGCCTTTTCCAGAGCGCGCAAACCGGGCGTGGTCTTGCGCGTGTCGAGAATTTTCGCGCGCGATTTCCCGATCGCTTCCACGAATTGCCGGGTGAGCGTGGCGACACCGCTGAGGCGCTGGAGGAAATTCAGGGCCACCCGTTCCGCGGTAAGAATCGAGCGGGCCGCGCCGCGCACTTCGAGAACGGTTTCGCCGCCCATCAGGGCGGTGCCGTCGGGCTGAAGAATCTCGACATTCAACTTCGGATTGACCCGCCGGAAAACTTCCGCGGCGGTTTCTACTCCGGCGAGGATGGCTCGCTCGCGCGCCACGATCCGGCCGAGCGCGCGCAATCCATCGGGAACAAAAAATTCGGTCGTTGTATCGCCGGCTCCGATGTCTTCGCGCAAAGCGATCTCGATGGGATCCATGTTGGCTTCGCTCATTGGGACACCGTGGCTTCGGACGCGGCGGCGTAAACGCGTTTACCGCGCACGTAAGTTTCGAGCGTCGCGTGAGGGCCGCCCCGATAAATGCAAAGGGCGAGAATGTCTTCCGTGGTCAAATCGTCGAGGCCCGGGCCGGTTTTCCCGTAAGGGAGAAGCGCCGTGAGATCCACCAGGAGCAGGTCGGCTTCCTTTCCGGCATCGAGCGTGCCGATCGTCGCGGATTTGCCGAGAGCCCGCGCGCCGCCGCTGGTCGCCAGATAAAAGGCCTCGCTCGGGCGAAGCCGGGGCAGGTGCGGCTCGGCAATGTTCCGCGCTTTTTGCACGTCGAGCGCGCCGCGCATCACCTGCCACATGTTTAATTCGGGCCCGGCGGCCACATCGGAACCGAGCCCGAGGGCCAGGCCCGCTTGCAAAAGCTGGTCGAGCTTAAGCAAACCGCTGCCGAGAAAAAGATTCGAGGTCGGGCAATGCGCGACGTTTGATTGCGCGGCGGCGATGGCGTCGATCTCTCGCGCATTTAGGTGGATGCAATGGCCGAGCATCGTTTTCGGGGTCAGCAGCCCGCATTTTTCATACACGTCCGTGTAATCGCGCGCCCCCATGTGGAGGTTTCGCACTTTTTCGATCTCTTCCCGGTTCTCGGCCAGATGAGTTTGGAGGTAGGCGCCAAATCTTTGCGCCATCTCGCCGGCGCTCCGCATTAATTTCTCGGAGCAGGTCACGGCGAACCGCGGGCTGAATGCGTATTCGAGACGCCCTTCCGCCGCGCCGTTCCATTTCCGGCAAAGGCGTTCGCTTTCGATCAACGAAATCGAAAGAATTTTCTTCGGCTGAAGCTGGCCATAGGAGCCGAGGTCCATCATCATCTTGCCCAGGATCACGCGCAGGCCGCTTTGTTCCGCCGCTTCGAACCCGATCTCGCAGCTGTCCTCGTAGATGGCCGCGTAAACCATCGCCGTGGTGGTGCCGTTTCTGGCCAGCTCGTGGAAGAAAAGAGGCGATTCCGTCCGCGCTCGCGGCCCGGTGAACTCGCGCTCGACCGGAAAGATGTTCTCGCGGAGCCAGGGGAGAAGCTGGCTCTCCCCGCGGGCGACGGCGGAATACTGCGGAAGGTGCGTGTGGCAGTCGATCAGCCCGGGAAAAATGGCGACCGCGTTGCGTTCGAGCCAGCGCACCGGCGCGGGGCGCGGCCGTTTCCGCAAATCGGCGTAGGCGCCGACCTCCGCGATCCGGCCATCGGCCACGATGATGGCGCCATCCCGGTGGCTGCGGAGTGAGCCGTAAGCGGGCGCGTCGATCAGGAACCCGCGGATTCCGAAGGAATTGGGATTGGCTTCCATGGCAGCGCGGGCTTAGCGAACCAAACCTCACGCGAATAGAGCCCGAAAGGGACAGATTTGCCCACAAAAAAAGGATTCGGGCAGCGCACGCGGAGAAACAACAAATACGAGAAACGTGCAGCCGCCCGAATCGCCTTAACCTGTGTGTTTTGACAGCAAACGGGGGCCGCCGTTCGAAATATTTAGCGTCATTTATGTAATCTTTGGGTTCGATCCGCTGTTTTCGTGCTCATGATCCTGATCGCGCTCTTCTGTAGCAGCGGCCCTGTGGGCCGCTCGTGGGAAAGCGTCGCCGCTCTAGAGTCCCGAAAGCGTTCGGGGCTGCTACAGAAGCAGCTCCCCTTGGCGCACCGTCCCGGCCTTGGCCGCCTCGTCGCGAACTTCCGGGATCATCGACTTGAACTCGCATTTCTCCAGCGCGGCGATGAGCCCAGGGTAATCCGGTTTTATGCGAAGATCGTCGATCGGAACCGGCAAGGGCGTGTCGCAATCCAACTCCACCATCTTGCGGTTTTGCTCGATCCGCTCCCGGCTTTCCATGAGTTTCTCACGGCTCCGCGCGCTTTTTACCTTATCGATGTTGTTAAGAAGAGAATCCAGTCCGCCATGTTCCCGGAGAAGCGTAGCGGCAGTTTTCCGGCCAAATCCCGCCCCGGGAATGTTATCGACGGAGTCGCCAGAGAGCGCGAGAACGTCGCCGATGAGGTTTGGGGGCACTCCCCATTTCGTGGTGACCTCGGGCTCGCCCAAAAGCGCGAAGGCGTCTTTCGGCGAAAGCAGATCGGCCTTGGCGGTCGAGTAAACCTGCACGCACGGGCCCACCAGTTGGTAAAGGTCTTTGTCATTTGTCGCCAGGACCACCTCGATGTTTTGTTTGCACGCGGCCATGGCGTAGCAGCCCATGAGGTCGTCCGCCTCGGTGTTCGGCAGCGAGATGTTTTTGAAACCGAGCAGCGCCGTCAACTCCTCCTGGATGTAGTCGAGCTGCGGCACCATCGGCTGCGGCATTTCCTTGCGGGTCTCCTTGTAGGCCGGCTGCAAGATCATGCGCTTCTCCGGGAGCCCTTCGTCCCAAAAAACCGCGCCCAGCTCCGGCTGGAGATGCTTGATCATGAGCCGAAGCGTTTTGGTGAACCCAAAGATCGCGTTCGTCGGCTCGCCCCGCGAATTGGAGAGGTTCTGGATCGCGAAAAACGACCGGTAAACGTAATAGTGTCCGTCGATGAGGAGCAGCTTCACGCGAGCAAGGTAGCGAGGTAGCGCCGCTTTCCAACGGGGTTCTCCTTCTTGCTCATGATCATGATCATGCTCCTGATCTTTTGAATCAGCGACGTGAACCGGGAGGATTATGAGCATGATCAGGATCAGGATCATGATCAGGAGCAGGAGGATTAGCGATTCCCTCGATTCGCGGTTAAAGAACGGCGATGCCGGAACAATGGATGGTGCGGGTGGAAGGGAAGGAATACGGCCCCGTCGATGAGGACGAACTCCGCGAATGGCGTGAAGAAGGGCGCCTGATTCCACAAAACGAAGTCCGCCGCGTGGGCGACGATCGTTGGATTCCCGCCGGCGACGTGCCGGAAATTTTTGCCGCCGCCGAACCTCCGGCCGAACCGCCGGACCTGGTCGTCCGCCGGCGAACCTGGCCGGAGATTTGGCGGGAGACGATCCGGATTTATCGCGCCGGCTTCTGGCGCTTCCTGCTTTTCGGACTGCTGACCGCCGTTCCGATGTTCGTCCTGCAATGGTATTTTCCGAGGGTTCCGCTCCCTGACCTCGCCTCCGGCTCGATGCAAACGATGCCTACGGTGACGGTGCCGCCCATCTGCTGGCTCATGGTTCTTTTGGTGGTCCTTCTCTGGCCGGTTTCCACCGCCGGCTTTCAATATGTAGCGGACGATGTTTTGCGTGGCCGCCAACGCTCTTTGGAGAATCAATTCGCGGCTGCGCTGCAACGCTGGGGCCGAATGCTCAGCGCCGGCCTGGTGGTGTATGCCAGCTACTTTTTTTGGGTCTTCGTGCCGTTTACGGCGATGATCGCGCTGCTTAGCGCGGGCGTTTCCGTGCTGAGTCTGATGCTTTATCTGCTTGCCGGCGCCTTCATGGTTTACATGATCGGACGGCTCTTCGTTAACTTCCTCTTCTGGGAGCAAACCGCCGCGTTCAGCGATGAAGGCGCCCTGCTTGCACTTCGCGAGAGCAAAGAGCTCGCACGTTGTGCATCCGATGCGCCGCGCCTGGATCGTCCCCTTTGGCGCGGCGTCCTGGTCGCATCCGTCTGGCTTGTTCTTCTTCTGGTGGTCCTCATGGCTGTGCAGTTTCCGATCATGCTGGTCAGGCTCAGTGGCGTTGAGAATCCGGAACAGGCCGTGGCCTTGATGCAAACGCTTTCCCAGGCAAAAACCCCGGATCCCCTCATGATCGCATCCGACGTGGTGTCGGCCTTGGTGAACCTGGTTTTGCGTCCGTTAATGGCCGCGTCGTTTATTGTTCTGTATTACGACGCCAAAGCGCGTTTGGGGAAAAGGCCAGAAGATCAGCGACCAACTCAATAATTAGTCATGGTGGGCGAAGACGTTCTTTTCTCCGTCAGGCATGCGCGGGTGGAGGACGCGCCAGTAATTGCCCGGCATCGGGCGCGGATGTTCCAGGACATGGGAATGGTGTCGCCGGCCACGTTCGATGGTTTGGTAAACGAAGCGCGGCTTTGGACGGAACGCGCTCTCGCGAGCGGCGAATATCTCGGCTGGCTCGGAACGCCGAAGGACCAACCGGAAGTGATCGCGGGTGGCGCGGGCGTTCAACTGCGGAAGGTCCCGCCGCATCCGTTCCGTCCGCCGCGGGAGGGCGCAGTTGCGAAGGGGAAACACGCCATCGTGCTCAATGTCTTTATCGAACCGGAGTGGCGGAGGCGCGGCCTTGCGAAGCTTTTGATGGAGCAAATTCTTCGTTGGGCGCGGACCGAGCGGCTCGATCAGCTCGTGCTCCACGCCTCGGATGACGCGCGGCGGCTCTATGAACAGATGGGATTTGTGGCCACGAGCGAGATGCGGTATGCGGGCGAACTGGAGATCAGGCAGCCGTGAAACTGTTGGGAATCATTGGCGGGATCGGGCCGGAATCGACGGTCGATTATTACCAGACCATCGTCGGGCTGTATCGGGCGCGGAAATCAGATGGCAGCTATCCGGCGCTGGTGATCAATAGCGTCGATATGCAGAGGTTGCGGAAGGCCTTTGAGGCCAACGACCTGGCCGCGATCGTGGATTACATCCTGCCGGAGCTCCACCGGCTCCAACGCGCCGGGGCGGACTTCGGTCTGCTGGCGGCAAACACGCCGCACCTCGTGTTCGATGATCTGCAACGGCAGTCGCCGATTCCACTGATCAGCATTGTGGCTGTGACATGCGACGCTGCGAGGACGCGGGGACTGAAGCGCCTGGCTCTTTTCGGCACTCGCTTCACGATGACGGCTCGGCTTTATCCTGACGTTTTTTCGAAGGAAGGGATCGCCGTCGTCATCCCTGAGCCGGCGGACCAGGATTACATCCACGAGAAATACCTGGGCGAACTGGTGAATGGGATTTTCCTTCCGGAAACGCGGGCCGGATTGCTGGCGATTGTCGATCGCATGGTGCGGCAGAATGGAATCGACGGTGTGATTTTGGGCGGGACCGAGTTGCCGCTCATTTTGCGCGAGCCCGACCACAACGGGACCCCGTTTCTGAACACGACCAGGATTCACTGCGAGGCAGCGGTCGAACGGATGTTTTCGTAACTTTGGAGACGGCACGCCCTCGTGCCGTTGATATGCAGCGCCGAGTTCCCCCCTCCGGCCTGAGGGCAGGCCGGCTCCAGCTGCGGCCTGAGGGCAGGCCGGCTCCAGATCAGATGCCTTCTTCCACGTCATCACGCCATTCGGCGCGCGTGGCGGAAATCAACGGAGTGATGTTGGCGAAGGAGCGGACAAGGACAGCCAAATAGACCAGGAGCGCGATGCCCTGGAAGCCGACGAGCAGCAGATGGCCCTGCCGGTCCAGGAAAAAATCCGGAGCGGCTTTGATCGCCCAGGCGGACCCGGCCGCGAAGACAAAAAGGCCGGGCATGATGAAACGGATGTTCAGCCACTGATCGGCTTCGACGACGGCGTAAAGGCGCGAGCTGCTTGGTCCGACGCTGTCTTTTTTGCGCAAGCGGATGAGCCGCAGATCGTGCACGAACAACGCCCAGACGAGCGCGGCGAAGACGGCGTTAAGGACAAACCACATGAAAGGATTGTTGAGGTGCTGGAAGGTGAGCACTTCGATGAGCGCGCACGCGAAATAGAAAAAATTGTGCACGAACTCGAGCGGCCAGCGAATGAGCGTGAGGGTGTGAATGAGGGCGCGCGACCAAAAGAGCAGGATGGTGAGAAACGCGACGGCGACATAAGGCCAGGCGGTCGCGGGTCCTTTGGTGAGAACGGCGTGGGCGTTTTCGGCCAGGAAGGAGAGGGCGAGACCCTGGACGATGCTGGCGAGCGTGAGCTCGACGTTGACGATGACCTCATCCAGCTCGGCGCGCCTGGCGGGCGGCGATTTCACGACGCGAGTCGTAGCCGGTTGATGGGCGAGATGTCAAGTTGGTAGGGTCAGCGCGCTGCGCTGACCGCGCGGACGCCGCAGCGCGGCGTCCCTACCTTTGCGCGTCCTAGCCTACCGCGCGAGGACGACGTCTTTTTTCGTCCAGGCGTGAACCTGCTGGCAATGCGGGCAGGTCAGCTTGTGATTCTTCAGCGGCGTGTCCGCGTAGAGATCTTCATCAATCGTGAGGCCGGTGGCAGTGAGTTTCGCCGTGGCCGGGCATCGGACTAGGATTCGTTTAATCATGGATGGTTTTTTCGCGGGTGCCGCTGGGGTGGTCATAAATTTGGTTTAGCCGAGGCGATAGACGATCCGTGCTTTGTCGATGTCGTAAGGGGAC
>DASQLH010000126.1:0-2736 GCA_035630155.1 Chthoniobacterales bacterium | reverse complement strand
GAGGGCATGATCGACAAGGCCTACGCCGAGCGGCAACGGAGCACCATCAATCCTGAGCGCGCGTCGTTGAGCAGCGAGATTAGCGCGGGAAAACCGCCGGGTTACGAATCGGCCCAGACGACGCATTTCACGGTGGTCGATGCGGCGGGAAATGTCGTCTCGAACACCTACACTCTGAATGGCGGGTTCGGCTCAGGCGTGGTGGCGAAAGGAACCGGCGTGTTGCTCAACAATGAAATGGACGACTTCACGAGCAAACCGGGGGAGCCGAACATGTTTGGCGCCATCCAGAGCGAGCGAAACGCGATCGCGCCTCGGAAACGCCCGCTCTCCTCCATGACGCCCACCTTTGTGCTGCGGCCGGACGGAAATCTCTACTTCGCCATCGGCACGCCCGGCGGCACGACCATCATCAACACGGTCCTGCAAATCATCAGCAACGTGATCGACCACGGGATGAATTTGCAGGAGGCGATCGATTCCCCGCGCATTCATCATCAATGGCTGCCGGACAAGATTCTCGATGAGCCACTCGGTTTATCGGCCGACACTCGCCGGGCGCTCGAAGCCCGCGGCCACCAGTTTGGGTCCGACCCGGACTACATGAGCGACTCGCAGGGCATCATGATCGAAGAGAAAACGAAGATGCGCCTGGGCGCGAGCGACGCGCGGCAGGATGGCGCCGCGGTCGGATACTAAGCAACAGTGAGCGGAGCGGTTGCTCCCTCAGTCGCTCTTGCCAGGCAGCGTGAATTGAAACGTGGAACCTGCACCCTGTTTGCTCTCGACTGTGACTTTGCCGCCATGAGCCTCGACAAAAGTTTTCACGATGGCGAGGCCCAGGCCCAAGCCGCCCTCGTCCTGTGAACCAGTCTCGAATTCCTCGAAAACTTTTTCGAGATGTTCCGGGGGGATTCCGGCGCCGTTGTCGCTGACGCGACACTCGACGACATCGGCGCTGTCGATGTGCTGCGCCCTGATGACAACCTTTCCGCGAGGCGTGAACTTGATGGCATTGGCAATCAAGTTCTGAAAAACCCGCCGTAAGAGATTCGCATCCGCATAAACGACGAGGCGCTGGGGGATTTTATTGATGAGTTTAGTGCTACCAGTTCCCGCGACGGGACGAAGATCGTGGATGAGCGCCTGGACCAGCGGCCACAAATCCAGCTCACGCCGCTCCAGTTTAATGCCTGTTTCGGTTTGGAGATTCGTGTTCTCCTCGATGATCTTCTCCACCAGCCTTTGCAGATGCCCGACGTTGCGACCGAGCGTTCTCAACATTTGCGCGGTTTCCGCGCGCTCACTCCGTTCCCCGAACGTGACTTCCAAAACTCGGGCGGCCAGCGATATGGCATTGAGGGGCGTGCGAAGATCGTGCGCCACGAAGGCGAGATATTCTTCGCGGCGCCGTTGCACTTCCAGGGCCCGTTGGGTCGCGTAGGTTTGGACAGCCAGGCCGATCGCCTGATCGAGGACCCGGTTCATAATGTGGAAGGCCTCGCCTTGCAGGTTGAGGCCGTTCTTCTCTGCGAGATCGTGAATGCAGCCGCGCAGGATGTTGTATTCGGCGACTACTTCTTCGAGATCGAAAGCTTCCTGGAGACGTTGCAACCCGTGCGCGGGCGGACTACTTCCTTCCAACGCCTCCGGAATTGTCGCGCGCGATTGTGATTGCAGCGCGGTAGCCAACTCCTCCAGGAAATGCGGGATGTGGTCATTCAGCGCGGGCGTATCGAGCTGCTGGGCCGACGGGAGCTGCTTCACCTGCTCTCGCCACTGACCGAGCAAAGCAGCGCCTTCTTCCCTGACGAGCAGCGCGAGTCTATCGAGATTATTGATTAGTCACTATCTGGGCGGAAACCGGTTTATCAAGGTTCTCCCCATAGAAGGAAGATTGCGGGATGGTGCGCGGTAGAGGTTTCGAACCTCTGACCCCTACCGTGTCAAGGTAGTGCTCTACCCCTGAGCTAACCGCGCGTCACAGGCAGAAGTGATCCGCCTCCGCCGGGGCTCCGGCGTGACAAGTAAGTGACCAGTGACCTGTGATCAGTCAAGCGGCAAGCGGCGGAGGTTTTATGGTAGGGTCGGCGCGCTGCGCCGACCGCACGGTCGCAATTGGGAATGCGGACGGACGCCGCAGCGCGGCGTCCCTACCAAATCAAGCTGCCAGCTTGGCAGCGTCTTTGTGGCCGAGGATCCGGACGGTCTGCTGAAGCTGCTCCACTTTGAGCGGTTTCTTCAGGACGGTGATCGGACCTTTCGCCAGGATCCGGTCGAGCATCTCGCTGTCGGGATAACCGGTGATGACCACGATCGGCAATTCCGGGTCGGCCTCTTTCGCGGCGTCATAGACGTCGTCGGCGGGACCATCCGGCAATTTCAGGTCGAGAAAAAGAAGATCGAATTTTTGTTTTTCGAGCGCAGCGATCGCCTCCTTCACCGTGCCGACCACGACACGGCTGAAGCCGATCTTCTTGAGGAAAATCTTGAACAAACTCTGGAGGCTCTCGTCGTCATCCACCACGAGAACAGTCGGCTGGCCGGCCTTGTCTTCTTTCAGGATGTCCTTGTCGAGCGACGCTTTCTTGATGCGCCAGCGGCCCCCGATCTGGATGGCGGGGAGCTGCCCGCGTTGCACGAGATAGTAAACGGTCGGCAACGGGATTCGCAGGTATTTGGCCGTTTCCTTGACCGTTAAAAGGTTGTGCATGGCAGAAAAACAGCAACTTGCGC
>DASQLH010000125.1:0-37009 GCA_035630155.1 Chthoniobacterales bacterium | reverse complement strand
TACGGCGTCCGGCTCGACTGGCCGGTCTTCGCCTTTGCGGCCGGAGCGATGCTGCTGATCGGGATCGGCTTTGGTTTGTTGCCGGCGTGGCGCGCCTCGCGCACCGACATCCGGGGCGCGATGGGAAGCATCGGCCGCGGATCGACTTTGGATGGAAGCACCCGGCGCCTGCTCGGGGGATTAATCGTCGTCGAGATCGCCATCGCCGCCGTGCTGCTCATGGGGAGCCTGACGCTCACGCAATATTTCCGGAGAGTGGTTAACGAACCGTGGGGATTTTCCACCGAGCGCAGGCTCGTCTTCAACGCGATGTTGTCCGACCGCCTCTTTGCTTCACCGGAAGCTCGCGCTCGCACCAACGACGCCACCCTGCGCGAACTGCGTTCGCTGCCCGGCGTGCGTTCCGCCACGGTTACCGCCCCCTCTCCGATGGAAGCAGCGCGCAACCTGATGAGCTGCATCCCGGAAGGCACGCAACCGCCGGAACCGCGCGGCAGCTACCTCGCCTACATGCGCGGCACTGTTCCCGGATATTTTGAGACGATAGGACAACGCCTGGTCCGGGGCCGGGATTTTGCCGAGACCGACCGCGCCGATTCGCCGCCGGTTGCCATCGTCAACGAGTCGTTCGCGCGCCGTTTCTGGCCCGGGCAGGATCCGATCGGCAAGCGAGTGAAACATGGCCGGCTCGATAATCCGCGCCCGTGGTACACCGTGGTGGGCGTCGTCGCCGACACCAAGGTCGTCGTCGATCCGCGCGATGGCGAAGTAGTCGGCACAATCTGTGTGCCCATGCCGCGCTGGCTCGCGGCCGGCAACGATGAAATGACTTTCGTCGTGGAGAGCGCCGGCGAACCGAAGTCGCTTGAAGGCGGCGTGCGGAACGCGCTCGCTCGCGCCGACAACCGGCTCGCGGCTTACAACATCCTTTCGCTGGAAAAGGCCGCCGCCGATTCGTGGGTGACCGAGCGTTTTCTTTTCGTTCTCGTTTCGCTCTTCGGCGCGCTTGGGCTCGTGCTCGCTTCGATCGGAGTTTACGGCCTTCTCGCGCTCCAAGTCACACGGCGGACGCGGGAATTTGGCGTGCGTCTCGCGCTCGGCGCAACTGCTACCGCTTTGATTCGACTCGTGGCCAGACAAGGCGTTCGATTGCTCGCCTTCGGGTTTCTGGCGGGCGGCCTCGCCGCCTGGGCCGCGACGCGGCTCGCCCATCATCAATGGCCCGATCTTCCCACGGCCGACCCGCTCATCTGGCTCGGCGCGGCCATAGTTCTTTCCGCCGGTGTCGCGCTCGCCTCCTGGCTGCCCGCGCGACGCGCCTCCCGAGTCGATCCAATCATCGCCCTGCGCGCCGAATGAAACCGAAAAACTTTATCCATTTTCGCCGCGTTGTAGCCACGGCCCTGTGGGCCGTCCCTCCGGCAAATACGCGCAACGGCGGACAAAAACGGCCCACAGGGCCGTTGCTACAGAGAAACCTATGATCGACCTCCGCTTTGCCATCCGCCAGCTTCTCAAATCTCCCGGCTTCACGCTCCTCGCCGTGCTGACCCTCGCGCTCGGCATCGGCATGAACACCGCCATCTTCAGTTTGATCAACGACCTCTTCCTGCGCGGTCTGCCGTTCAAAGACCCGGGCCAGCTCGTCATTCTCCAGGCCGAGGCCAAGGAGCGAAACCTCGAGGGGCTTTCGATGTCGGTCCCCCGCTATTGGCATTATCGCGATAACCAGACGGTCTTCTCGCACTTCGCGGCGGACACTGGCAACGGCTACATCCTGACCGGCCTCGGCGATCCCGTGCAGTTGTTCGGCGCCAACATGACCGCGAGTTACATGGACACGCTCGGCATCCAGCCTGTGCTGGGCCGCAACTTCCTGCCCGAGGAAGAAATGAAGGCGGACGTTGCGCTGGTTAGCACCAACTTCTGGCGCAAGCGGCTCAACTCCGATCCTCAAGTCATCGGACGCAACATCACTCTGAATGGCGTCGCAACCACCATCGTCGGCGTTCTGCCCAACATGCCCATCACCTGGTTCGGGCGCGATTTCGAAATCGTCACAGCCCGGCCCTTCGAGCTGCCGGGACTGACGCAAGAGCGACTCATGCGCGGCGTCAGTTTCCTGCGCGTAGTCGGCCGGTTGAAACCAGGCGTGACGATCGAGCAGGCCAAGGCAGCGTTACAAGTCCTCCAGCAAAGCTATCGGCAGCAGCGCCCGGACAATGCCGACAACAGCTGGTCGCCGGTAGTCATCTCCGCTGCGGAGGATGCGACCGGGAATTTGCGCCCGGCGTTTCTCACTCTTCTCGCTGCCGTCAGTTTCGTTTTGCTCATTGCGTGCAGTAACGTCGCGAACCTGCTGCTCGTCCGGTTTACCGGGCGGCGGCGTGAGATCGCCTTACGCATGGCGCTGGGCGCGTCGCGGAGCGGAGTTGTCCGGTTGTTTGTTTTTGAAAGCACGCTGGTCAGCCTGCTGGCAGGCGTGGTCGGCACCTGCCTCGCGCTTTGGGTTGTCTCGGTCATTCCAAAACTGGCGGGCAACAATTTCCCGCTCGAACAGGGCGTCGGGCTTAACACGCCGGTGCTTCTCTTCACCCTCGGCCTCTCGCTTCTCACCGGTGTCGCGATGGGACTCTACCCCGCCTGGCAAAGTTCGCGCGCCGACCTCGTGGACGGTTTAAAAGATGGTGGGCGCGCCATGACCGGCAGCCTCGGGCAAATGCGTTTTCGCCGTGGATTGGTCGCCGCCCAGGTCGGTCTTTCCGTGGTTCTGCTGGCCGGTGCCGCTTTGCTCATTGCCAGCTTCGTTCGCCTGAGCCAGCAACCCTCAGGATTTAGTCCGGAACGTCTCTGGGTCGGCTTCATTGGCCTCCCGCCCGCGCATTACGGCGATCCCGGATCGAAAGTCCGCTTCGCCGACCGGCTCGTAGAGGAATTGAAAAACACGGCCGGCATCGAGTCCGCCTCGGTCAGTGACGGTGTGCCGCTGAATGGCGGCCAGTCGCGTTCGCCTTATGCCCTCGTGGAAGGAAATCCGCCGCCCGTTAATCAGCGCCCGCTCGGTCTCACTCGCAGCGTTTCGCCTGGGTTCCTGAAGACCTTCCGAATTCCGCTGCTCGCCGGCCGCGACATCGATGAGCGCGATGGATTGGACAAGCCGCTCGTCGTGCTCGTGAGCCAATCAACCGCGAAAAAGCTTTTCCCGGGCGGCGAAGATCCGATCGGAAAACGAGTTTTCTTTGGAACCGACAACAACACCGGGCTGCCGGCGGAAATTATCGGTGTGGTCGCCGACGTGCGCTCCGTTCGCTTGGACCGGCCGAACGACGTGGAGTTTTATCGGCCCTGGGCCCAGCGCAACTTTCCTTTCCTGAGCGTGACGGTGAAGACGGCGGTCAAGCCTGAAGCGGCCGCGGGCATGGTGCGAAACGCGCTCGGTCGAATCGACCCCGCGCTGCCGATCATCCAGCCTGGCACGATGGAAGAATTCATCGATCAATCGTTAGGCCAGCAGCGCCTGACGATGACTCTGCTGGGCGCGTTCGCCGCGATCGCGCTCGTCCTGGCCATGATCGGGATTTACGGCGCCGTCGCCTACACGGTTGAGCAACGCACCGGCGAAATTGGAGTGCGCATGGCGCTCGGTGCGCAAACCGCGGACGTTTTGCGGCTGGTGGTGAGACAGGGCATGAGCCCGGTGCTCATCGGCCTGGTTCTCGGCGTAATGGCCGCGCTGGCGCTCGGGCGCTTGCTCACCACGCAACTTTACGAAGTCTCCGCGCATAATCCCTACCTGCTGGCCGCGACCTCGGGGACGCTCGCCGTGGTCGCGCTGCTCGCGTGTCTCATTCCCGCGCGCCGCGCAAGTCTGGTGAATCCCATCGAAGCCTTGCGCACCGAATGATCTCTGACGCATCGCGGCAACTCTGGGGAGCGCAGGCTGCCAGCCTGCCGTTCGCGGCAGCTTGCCGCGAACACATGACCGCGTTCACGCGGTCCCGACTCGGTGATTCTTTCAACACTCACTCCAGCCGCCCGGCAAGCTGCCGGGCGGTGCAGGCTAGCAGCCTGCGCTCCCCAGCACCCACTCATCCCACTAATATATGAACGATTTCCGCTACGCCATTCGTCAGCTCCTCCGCCAGCCGGGCTTCACCATCATGGCCGTCGTCGCCCTCGCCCTCGGCATCGGCGCCAACACCGTCCTCTTCTCCGCCATCAACACGCTCTTCCTCCGACCGCTCTCCTACCCGCAGCCGGAACAGCTCGTCCGCGCCTGGGGCTCCTTCCCGGAACGCGGGCTCGATCGCGCCAACGCTTCCTGGCCGCGCTTCTCCGCCTGGCGCGATCAGCAGCAAAGTTTCACCGAGTTCTCGGCCCAATCGTTCACCGGCTTCACCCTCACCGGCCGGGGCGAACCGGAAAATCTCAACGGCGTTCGCGTCACGGAAAATTTCTTCCGCGCGCTCGGCGTCCAGCCGCTTCTCGGCCGCACCTTCCGCCCCGATGAGGATCGCCCGGGCGGCGCCAACGTAGCGGTGCTCAGCCATTCCTTCTGGCAACGGCGTTTCGGCGGCGACAAGAACATCCTCGACCAGGCGGTCACCCTGAACGGCACGCCGTTTACCGTCATCGGCATCATGCCGGCGTCGGTGAAATTTCCGTTCGCTCAGACCCACATCTGGCTGCCGCGCGTGTTCGAGCAGGAAGGATTGCCCCCCGATATCATCGAGCGGGGCACGGGCTACCTCATCATCCTCGGCCGCATGAAGCCGGGCGTGACTCGCGAGCAAGCCGAGGAACAACTGCGCGTCATCGACCGGCGTTATCAGACCGCCAACGCCGACAAGGTGGACTCGAAAGCGGGCATGAGCGTGGTCTCGTTCCATGAAGATCTGGTCGGTGAACAGCGGCCGATGTTGCTCACGCTTTTCGCCGCGGTCGGCTGCGTGCTGCTCGTCGCCTGCGCGAATGTCGCGAATCTTTTGTTGGCCCGCTTCACCGCGCGCCGGAAAGAGATCGCCATCCGCACCGCGCTCGGCGCCACCCGCACGCGCATCGTCCTCCAATTTCTTGCCGAGAGCGTGTTGACCGCCGGAATCGCCGGCGTGCTTGGAACGCTGCTTGCCATCTGGGGACTCGACCTCCTCAAGAAGGTCGCGGAAAATTTTCTGCCGCGCATCCTGGAGGTCAATCTCGACTTGAACGTGCTCGGTTTCGCCCTGGCGCTCTCGCTTGTCACCGGTCTCGTCCTCGGTCTGGTTCCGGCTTTGCACGCTTCGCGCAGCGATCCGATCGATTCGTTGAAAGATTCTTCGCGTGGCAGCACCGGACGTCAGGCCGGACGGCTCCGCGCGATCTTGCTGGTCTCCGAAGTCGCGCTCTCGCTCGTGCTCCTCGTCGGCGCCGTGCTGCTGATCGACAGCTTCCGCCGCCTCCAAAAGGTCGATCCCGGTTTCCGCGCCGAAGGCGTCACCGCGTTTTTTGTCGGACTGCCGCCGGGTTCCTACCCGGATGAAGACCGGCAGGCTCTGTTTTTCCAAAACGCGATCGAGAAACTCAAAGCCCTGCCCGGCGTGACCCACGCCTCCGCCGCTTCGAATCTTCCTGCTGCCGGTGGCGGAAGCACCCGTTCGCCCGCGGCCGTGGAAGGACGCCCGTTGCCGGCGGTGAGCGAGCGCACCATCGCCGTGCGCTCCACCACGTCGCCAGGATTCTTTGAAGTGCTCGGCATCCCGCTCAAGCAGGGGCGCGACTTCACCTGGCAGGATCGGCCCGGTGCGCCCAGCGTCGTCATCATCAACGAGACGATGGCGAAGAAATTTTTCCCGGGCGAAAACCCGATCGGCCGTCGCCTCATCACCGGCATCGCTTCAGTCCCGCGCGAGATTGTCGGGGTGGTCGGTGACGTGCGGATGGAAAATCTATCGCTGCCACCGGCGGTGGAAATGTACTACCCGGCTGCGCAGGTGGACGGTGCGTTCATGACCATGATCGTGCGCAGCCCGCGGCCTGCCTCGAGCCTCCGGTCCGAATTGATCGCGGGAATTCATTCGCTCGATCCCGGCCTGCCCATCGATCAAGTCCAGCCTTACACCGAGCTGCTCGCTGCCGCCTCCGCCGATCGCCGGCTCTCGATGTATCTGCTCGGCGGTTTTGCCGGCCTGGCGCTCGCACTGGCGGGCATGGGCATTTACAGCGTCATCGCGTATGGCGTCGCGCAACGCACGAACGAGTTCGGCATTCGTTTCGCGCTCGGAGCCGCCGCTCGCGACGTTATCGGGCTGGTGATGAAGGAAGGATTGCGTCTGGCCGTCGTCGGATTGGTCGTCGGCCTTGGGCTTTCCTTCGCCATCACCCGCCTGATGCGCCGCCTCTTGTTTGAAGTGAGTCCCACCGATCCCTGGCTCTACAGCGGCGTCGCGCTCTTCATCTGCAGCGTCGCCGCGCTGGCCTGCTTCGTGCCCGCGCTGCGCGCGACGCGGATCGATCCGATGCAAGCGTTGAGAGCAGAATGAGTATGGAATCGTCTCTTTGTTTTCGCTGCGTTGTAGCCACGGCCCTGTGGGCCGTCGGCACCGATTTCAACGCCAACCCTGGACGGCCCACAGGGCCGTGGCTACAAGCGTCGAGGCAAAAGAAAATATGATCCAGGACTTCCGTTTTGCTTTCCGCCAGCTCTGGAAATCCCCGAGTTTCACCATCGCCGCGGTCGCCGTGCTCGCGCTCGGCATCGGCGTGAACACGGCGATCTTCAGCCTGGTCAACGTCATGATCTTCCAGCCGCCGGCTTACAAACAGCCGGCGGAGATCGTGCAGCTTTTTTCCCAGGACAAGAAGGACCCGAAGAATTTCCGCGCCTTCTCTTACCCGACTTATCGCGATATCCGGGATCAGAACTCGGTTTTCTCAGGTCTCCTCGCGCACGACGACGGCGTCGTGGGGATCGGTGAAAAAGGTAATTTTCGCCGCGCCGTCGTGGACATCGTCAGCTCCAACTACTTCTCGGTGCTCGGCGTTTTGCCGGCTTACGGGCGTCCGTTCCGGTCCGAGGAGGAAAACCCTGGGGCTAACGCGCGCGTCGCCGTCGTGAGCTACAGCTATTGGCAGAAGCATTCACGCGATCCTTCGCTTCTCGGGCGTTCGCTTCTGATCGACGGTCAGACCTATACCATCGTCGGCATTATGCCGGAGGGGTTTACCGGGACCGAGAGCGTCTTTTCGCGGGAGGCCTGGCTTCCGCTTGGCGTTTACGACGAAATTATCGGCAATCGGGGAGGCACTCGTGTGAGATCGCTGGCCGACCGTGGGAACGATCGACTCATGGTCATCGGCCGGCTCAAACCGGGGATCACAGCCGAAGCGGCGCAGCCCGTTTTAAAAGGTCTCGCGTCAAATTTTGAAGCGGCTTTTCCCGCTGAACAAAAAGATCAGACGTTCATGACGGCGCCCCTCAACAAGTTCGCCACCAGCACCGATCCGGTTACCGACGACCCGATTCCCATGGTCGGCGCCTTGCTGGCCACGATGGCGGCCGTGGTCCTGCTGGTCGCTTGTTTGAACCTGGCGAACATGCTGCTCGCGCGCGGCACGGCGCGGCGCAAAGAGATCGCGATCCGCCTGGCGCTCGGTGGGAGCCGCGGCCGCATTGTCCGGCAACTTCTCACCGAAGGCTTTGTCCTCGCGCTCCTCGGCGGAATTTGCGGGTTGCTCCTCGGCCTTTGGTCTTCCGACCTGCTCGTCGCCTCGCTCCGCCAGATTTTGCCGATGGATGTCGTTTGGTTAAGCGGACCCAATCCAATGATCCTGGCCGCGACATTCGCCTTCTGCGTCATCGGCACAATTTGTTTTGCGCTCGGCCCGTCGCTCAAGCTTTCGCGCGCGGCCGTCATCGAGGACTTGAAAGCACAAGCCGGCGAAGACGTGCATCGGCCGCGCTGGAGATTTCTTCCGCGCAATCCGCTGGTGGTGGTGCAGATCGCTTTTTCGCTCGCCCTGGTTACGGCCGCGGCGCTTTTCATTCGAGGGGCTGGGAAAGCGGCCTCCGTGGAGACGGGCTTAAATGCGGAGAACGCGTTTCTCGTGGAAATCGATGCGAGCCTGGGCGGCGTCGATCAAAAGCGGGCCCAGGATCTTTATCGCATCCTTGGCGAAAGATTCGCCGCGCTCCCGGGTGTTCAGCACGCCAGCATTTCCGCCACCGTCCCGTTCGGGATCAGCACAACCCAAAGAGCGGTGCTCCGCGCCGGCCTTCGCCCGGCGCCCGATGCGAGACCGGCCACGCCCGCGGAAGGACAAAGTTTCAGTCCGACATGGAACAGCGTGGGCGCGGATTATTTCGGGGCGGTAGGATTGCCGCTCCTTCGGGGCCGAGCTTTCACTGCGGCTGAAGCGACTCAGCCGGGCGGACCCGCCGTGGTTATCATCGACGAGCTCCTCGCGAAAAAATTGTGGCCGGAAGGGGATGCCCTCGGGCAGCAGATTCAGTTTCCGGTCCGGGAAGGTATGGAGCCGGAAACTGGCGCCGACAACACCGGGGAAATCAAACGCGGCCAGCCGATGGAAATTATCGGCATCGTCCCGACCACGAAAAACCGGCTGTTCGAGAAGAATCCCGCCGGGTCGATCTACCTGCCTTTCTCCCGCGGATTTCAAAGCGACGTCCATTTCTTCGTGAATTTCGCGTCGCCGGGCAGCGATTCGGCGCGGGCCGATTTGCTCCGCCGGACCGTACAGAATGTCGATCCGTTGCTGGGCATTCTCGAGTTGCGAAGTTTTGAAAAACATCTGGATGGCAACCCACAGCTCTGGATCGTCCGCGCTGGCGCGGCGTTATTCTCGATTTTCGGCGGGCTCGCGCTCGGTCTGGCCGTGATCGGTGTTTACGGAGTAAAAGCCTATTCGGTCGCGCGACGGACGCGCGAGATCGGCATCCGGATGGCGCTCGGCGCTGAGGGCAAGACGGTGCAATGGATGATCCTGCGCGAAGGCTTTGCCATGGTCGCGGCCGGCCTCGCCCTCGGACTTTTCCTCGCCTTCGGCACCGGAAAAATTGTCAGCAGCATTCTCTTCCAGGTCAGCTCGACCGATCCGTTCGCCTTCACGATTGCACCGGCCTTGCTGATGATCGCCGCTCTTCTCGCGACGTGGCTCCCAGCGCGGCGCGCCACAAAGATCAGTCCCATGGAGGCGTTGCGAACCGAATGATGAATCAAATACCTGCCACCACCGCGACCCCTCGTTCCCAAACTCTGTTTGGGAACGCACTTGTCTTCGAAACTCCGTTTCGCCGCGGAGGCAACAGAGTTGCCAGGATAATGGCGTTCCCAAACAGAGTTTGGGAACGAGGAGGCAGACGAGGAGGCTGGAAAGCGGTGCATCTGCTTTCGCTGGTCATGCTCCTCGCTTTCTCAGAGAGACTCGTCGCCGCCGGCCCCGGGCCGGAAGGGCGCGATGAAATCGAAAAGTCGTTTCAAGTCAGGCCAGGCGGCGTCCTGAATTTCGACGCGGACGTGGGGAACGTCGAAATCATCACCGGCGATTCGGACAGAGTCCGCGTGGCATACACGCTGGAATACAAAGTTAAGACGGCCCAGGAAGTGGAGGAGCTGCGGCAGAAGCTTACGATCGAAATGGGGCAAACCGACGTCACGACCACGGCGAACGACGAGAACAACGTGAAGGTCGTGGTCAGGTTGGCGGACGATCGCAAGGACACCCTCCGCCAAAAAGTGCGCCTCGATTTTCGCATCATCATGCCGCGCAAATTCAATCTCGACCTGCGCACGGTGGGGAGTGCCAAAGCGGGCGACCTCGATGGAACGGTGAAGGCTTCGACGCTGGGCGGAAGTTTGACGCTGGGGGACGCCAGCGGACCCGTCAAAGCGACCAGCAAAGGGGGCAGCCTGACCATCGGTGATGTGGGCGGCGACCTCGAGGCGCGCGCATCCGGCGGCTCCGTGAAAGCCGGCCGCGTTAAGGGCAAAGCGCTGGCCGTGGCCGAAGGCGGCACTGTTGCGATGGTAGAGGCGGCCGAATTGATTGAAGCGACCGCCAACGGCGGTTCGGTTAGGGCTTCCATTTCCAAACCGCCGCGCGCGGCCTGCAAAATCACGGCCAACGCCGGCAGCATCTACTTGCAGCTCCCCGCATCGGCCGCTGTGACCGTGGACGCCTCCTGCTCCGCTGGTTCAATAATGAGCGAGTTCGCTGTTGCCGGAAATGGCGGCGATCGCGCGAGCCGGTTGAAGGGCGATATCAATGGAGGCGGACCCGCCCTGGTTCTTCGGGCGACGGCCGGGAGCATTCATCTGCGCAAATGATGGAAACGCGATCGGCATTTGATTCTATCCGGGGAGCGCACGCGCCTCGCGTGCTGGCGATGGCGCCTCGCCATCGCGAACTTTTTCTATACGTGAGGAAAAGATTGTTTCGACGAGGCGTCGAAACCAGCACGCGAGGCGCGTGCGTTCCCCAGAGCTGCATGATCTCAGGGTTATGATCTCCGATCTCCGCTTCGCCTTTCGGCAGCTTCTGAAATCTCCAGGCTTCACCGCAGTCGCGGTCCTGACCCTTGCTCTCGGCATCGGTGCGAACACCGCCATCTTCAGCGTGACGAATGCGGTTCTCTTTCGCGCGCTTCCCTACCCGGATCCGGATCGCATCGTCTCGATCAACAAAATCGAGAGCCAGTTTGGTCTCGGAGGCTTGACCGCCGGCGCGTTTCTGGATTTCCGCGAACAAAGCAAAGCGTTTGAGCAGTTGGCCGCCTATAGCGAAGACGAGTTCACGCTCACCGGGAGCGGAGATGCCGAGCGCGTCATTTGCGCTGAAGTCGCCAGCGCTCTCTTTCCGTTGCTCGGAGTGCAGCCCTCGTTAGGCCGGACTTTCTCCGCGGACGAGGAACAGGTCGGGCGCGATCAGGTCGTGGTCGTGAGCGAATCTTTCTGGAAGCGCCATGCCGGCGGCGACCCGAATTTCATCGGCAAGACGATCACGCTGAACGACCGGGCTTACACGGTCATCGGCGTCATGCCGGCGCGCTTCCAGTTCCCGAGAAAATTTGAGATTTGGAAACCACTCGCGCTCGACCCCGTCGAGGAGCGACATGGCAAGCAGTTCCGGATGATTCAGTTGATCGGCCGCCTGGCTCCCGATGTCTCGCTAGAACGCGCCCAGGCCGAGCTGAACACGATCTGGACGCGGCGTGCAAGTGAAGAACCAGGCGCACCGGCAACGAATGCGCGGATTGAGATCACGCCGTTGCATGAGCAGCTCGTCAAGGATGTTCGCCTGGCAATTCTCGTTCTTCTTAGCGCCGTCGCTTTCGTGCTTTTGATCGCCTGCGCGAACGTGGCGAACCTGATGCTGGCGCGCGCGACGGTGCGGCGGAAGGAAATCGCCATTCGCGCCGCGCTTGGCGCCAGCCGCCGGCGCATCATCGCGCAGCTCCTTGCGGAAAGCGTGTCGCTCTCACTGCTCGGCGGAGCGGTCGGATTGCTTCTCGCGGTCTGGGGCGTTGATCTCCTGGTGGCGAGCATCCCGGCTGATGTGGCCGGCTCCTTTTACGGAATGGCCGGAATCGGAATCGATCGGGGCGTTTTGATCTTTACCATCGCGGTTTCGGTCGCGACCGGCATTTTCTTCGGCCTCGCGCCGGCTCTCTCTTCCGCCAGGGTCGATCTTAACGAGGCGCTCAAGGCGACCGCGAAAACCGCCACCGCGCGTTCCGGCTTGCGCGGCGCGTTCGTCATCGCTCAGTTGGCCCTCACGCTCATCCTGCTGATCGGCGCGGGCTTGATGACACGGAGCTTCGTCCGCCTGATGAATGTCCCGCTCGGATTCAACCAGAAAAATGTGCTGACTTTCCGCGTCGAGTTGCCGCGCTCCCGCTACGCGAACGGTGCACAGCGCAAACAGTTCTTCGGGCAACTGCTCGAGCGCGTGAAAGCGATCCCGGGAATTCAATCCGCGGGCGCGATCAGCCAGCTTCCGCTTTCCGGTTACAGCATGATGGGACGGTTCACGATCGAAGGGCAGCCCAAGCCGGAGCCAGGAAAAGGCAAACCAATTCCGATCGGGATGGTGACTCCCGATTATTTCCAGGCGATGCAGATTCCCCTGGTGGGCGGCCGGCTCTTCGACTCGCGTGACGTCGAGAAGATGCCGGAGGTCGCGATCGTGAACGAATCGATGGCCAGAAAATTCTGGCCTGGTGAAAATCCGATCGGCAAAAAAGTGGGCGCCATGTGTGACGAACAGGCTCTTTGCCGAACCGTAGTTGGCGTGGTGGGAGACGTCCGGCACGAAGGGCTGGCGAACGATTCACAGCCGGAGATCTATCTGCCGCACGAACAGATCGCTCTGCCGGCGATGAGCCTGGTCCTGCGGACGCCGGGGAATCCGCTGGCCCACATTGCCGCGGTGCGCAACGAAGTCCGCGCCCTCGACAAGGACCAGCCGATCGCGCTCGTCCAAACGCTCGAGGAACACATTTCGCAATCCATCCTCCAGCCGCGCCTGATGATGACGCTCCTTTCTATTTTCGCCGGCCTCGCGCTGGTCCTGGCCGCGGTCGGCGTTTACGCCATGATGTCCTATTCCGTTTCGCAACGGCGCGGCGAAATCGGCATCCGGATCGCGCTCGGCGCGGCTAAGGCCGACATCCTTCGGCTCGTGGTCGGTCAGGCGATGCTGCTGGTAGCGATCAGCCTGACGATCGGCCTGGCCGGCGCGCTCGCGGCGACCCGTTTGTTAGGCAGCCTGCTTTATGGAATCGGGATCCGCGATCCTTCCACGTTCGCCGGCATCGCGCTTTTGCTTTCGCTCGTCTCCTTGTTCGCGGCCTGGCTGCCCGCGCGGCGCGCCGCCAAGATCAGCCCGATGACCGCCTTACGAACCGAATGAAAACAGATGGCGATGATCGATTTGATCCGGGGAGCGCACGCGCCTCGCGTGCTGGTTTCGGCGCCTCGCCGAAACAATCTTTTCCCACCACACAGAACAAGTTCGCGATGGCGAAGGCGCCATCGCCAGCACGCGAGGCGCGTGCGCTCCCCAGATCTCACAATCCCCGCTCATTATGACTACTGATCTTCGCTATGCGCTTCGTCAGCTTCTGAAATCGCCGGCCTTCACCGCTGTCGCCATTCTCACCCTGGCGCTCGGCATTGGCGTGAACACCGCCGTCTTCAGCGTGGTTGATGCGGTGCTCCTCCGCGCTCTGCCCTACCATAATTCCGAGCGGCTCATCGACATCTTCTCGACGAACCCCACGGGTGATCGCGACGGCCTTTCGATGCTGGAGCTTGACGATCTGCGAAACCAAATGCGTTCGATGGAAGAGCTCACGGCCTTCCAGTCCCAGAGCGTCAACCTGACCGGCGGCGAGCGGCCCGAGCGCATCCGGGGCAGTTTCGTCGCCGCGAATTTCTTCGACGTCTTCCATCTCCAGCCCGTGCTCGGGCGGACGCTCGCGAAAGGCGAAGATCAGCCCGGCGCGGCGAAGGTCGTGGTCGTGAATGAAAAGCTCTGGCGTGAGCGCCTGAATAGCAGCACCGATCTTTCCGACAAGAAGCTGATTCTCAATAACGAGCCCTACAGCGTGGTCGGTGTTATTTCTTCTGCGTTCAAGAATCCGTTCGATCCCGATGTCGAAGTCTGGCTTTCGATGGCGAACTTTCCGGGCATCACCCCCGCGCGCGATTCGCGTTTTCTCATCGCGCTCGGCCATCTCAAAGCCGGGGTCGGGCTCAATCAGGCCCAGGCGGAAGCGAAGACCATCGCGAGCCAGTGGGCGGCCGCGTATTCGAAAGAAAGCGCCGGGCGCGGTTTGAAGGTCGATTTCTACCGTGAGTTTGTGGTCGGAACGGTGCGCCCGATGTTGTGGCTGCTCTTCCTGGCGGCGGGCGCCATTCTCCTCATCGCCTGCGCGAACCTGGCGAATCTGCTCCTGGCCCGCGGGCTCGCGCGGCAGAGGGAAATGTCGGTGCGCGCGGCGCTGGGCGCGAGCCGATGGCGGCTCGTTCGGCAACTGCTAACGGAAACCACGGTGCTAGGTCTCGCCGGCGGATTGGCGGGTGTGCTCCTGGCGCACTGGGCCCTGTGGGGTTTGCTCAAGCTCCCTCAAAATTTTATCAGCGTGAAAGATGCGGCCATCGATTCGCGCGTCTTCTTCTTCGCGCTCGCCGTTTCCGTGTTCACCGGCTGGCTTTTCGGTCTCGTTCCGGCGCTGCAATTGGCGCGCACCGAACTGCAAAGCGGCTTGAAGGAAGCTGGCCGCGGCAGCGGAGGCGGGGCGCGCTGGAACCGGATGCGCGGCGGATTCGTCGTCGTGCAAGTCGCGTTCTCGATTCTCCTCCTCATTGCCGCCGGCCTGCTCATTCGCAGCTTCGGAAAATTGCTGAAGAGCGAAGTCGGTTTCGAAGCGAAGAACCTGTTGACCCTCGAATACCGGCTGCCGCGTTCGAAGTACACCCAGGCCGATGCCCCGTGGAATTTTCACCGGCAGGTGCTCGACCGGGTCCAGCAAATTCCCGGCGTGAAATCCGCGGCTTTGATTCGAGGCCTGCCCTTTAGCGGCAACGGCGCCACCAATGGGATCTCGCTGCTCGACCGTCCGACGCCGCCCGCCGGCCACGAACCCCAGGTCGGTTTTAACGTCGCGACCGCCAGCTATTTCGGCACCGCCCAAATTCCGCTCATCCAGGGCCGGCTTTTCGGCGACGAAGATCGCGCCGGGACGCCGCTGGTCTTCCTGATCAATCAAACCATGGCGCGCCGTTTCTGGCCCGGCCAGGATCCCATCGGCAAACAGGTCAAGCTGCTCGACGACGACAACCCCACCGGCGTGATCGTCGGCATCGTCGGCGACACAAAACATTACCGGCTCAACGACGAACCGGCGCCCCAGCTTTACGCGAACTACAGCCAGCAGCCGATTTACTTCGCCACCCTCGTCGTGCGAACCAGCGTCGAGCCGATGAGTCTTTCCGAACCGGTCCGTCAGGCGATCTGGCGGGTCGATCCCGACCAGCCGATGTGGAAAATCCGTTCAGTCGAATGGCTGGTCGAGCGGAGCGTGGCCGACCGGAAATTCCTGTTGGCCCTGATGCTTGCCTTCGCCGCGCTCGCCCTCGCGCTCACGGTCATCGGGCTCTACGGCGTCATCAGTTATCTGGTAAATCAGCGAACGCAGGAAATCGGTATTCGCATGGCGCTCGGCGCGCAAATGCGTCATATCATGCAACTGATTTTGAAACACGGAGTGATGCTGGTTGCGCTCGGCGTCGTCATCGGGCTGGTCGCTGCCGTGGTTCTAACGCGATTGATGGCTCACCTGCTTTATGGCGTCACCGCGACGGATCCGGTCACGTTCGCCGCCATTGGCTTACTCCTCACGGTTGTCGCCCTCGTGGCTTGTTACCTGCCGGCCCGGCGCGCCGCGCAGGTCGATCCCGTCATCGCGTTACGTTCCGAATGAAGTCAGCAACGATGAACGCAGATGTCTGGGGAGCGCACGCGCCTCGCGTGCTGGCGATCGCGCCCCCGCGATTGCGAACTTTTCCCAACTCTGTTTCGGCGAGGCGCCGAAACCAGCACGCGAGGCGCGTGCGCTCCCCGGATCTGATTTACGCCGCCCACCCGTAACCTGCCCTAAAATTATGCTAAACGATTTCCGCTACGCTCTTCGCCAGCTCATCAAGGCGCCCAGCTTCACCGTGGTGGCCATCCTCACCCTCGCGTTGGGGATTGGCGCCTGCACTGCCATCTTCTCGGTCGTCAACACCGTCCTGTTGCGTCCACTCGATTATCCCGACCCGGACCGCATCGTTCTCATTCGCGAAACGCAGTTGCCGCAGTTCCCGGAATTTTCCGTCTCGCCGCCGAACTATCTCGATTGGCAAAAGCAGACCAAGTCGTACGAATATCTCGCTGCCTACTCGGGCGCGGGCATGAACCTCACCGGCGAAGGCGAACCGCAGCGCCTTGCCGGCATCAAAGCCACCGCCAACTACTTCGATGTTTTCGGCGTGAAACCGGTCCTCGGCCGGATGTTCCTGCCGGAGGAAGACGCGGTGGGTAAGAACCATGTCGTGGTGCTGAGCTACTCGTTTTGGCAGCGCGTTTTCGGCGGAACACGCGATGTCGTCGGCCGTTCGATCCAGCTCAACGGCGAGCCATATACGGTCGTCGGCGTCGCACCAACCGGCGGTCAAACCAGTAAAGTCGATCTCTGGACGCCGATGGCGTTCAAACCCGATGAAACGGCGAACGACGCCCGCGGCTCGCACTACATCAATGTCTTCGGCCGCCTCAAGCCCGGCGTGACGGTCGCCCAGGCGAAGGCCGAGCTCGACGTCCTCGCGACTCAGCTCGCCCAACAGTATCCCGATTCGAACAAAGGCTGGGGCATTACCATGATGGCGATGCAGGACTACAACGTCCGCGATGTGAAGCCGGTGCTCTACACCCTGCTCGGCGCCGTCGGCTGCGTGCTGCTCATCGCCTGCGCTAACATCGCCAACCTTCTCCTGGCCCGTGCCACCGCGCGGCATCGCGAGATCTCGATTCGCGCCGCGCTCGGCGCCGGCCGGGGCCGGCTCATCCGCCAGCTTCTCACCGAGAGTGTCGTGCTCGCGGTCTGCGGCGGTCTTGCCGGGATCGTCCTGGCGCGCTGGGGACTCGACGCGCTTCTCGCGCTCGCGCCGTCCAGTCTGCCGCGCATCACTGAGGTCCGGCTCGACAAGGGAGTTCTCATTTTTTCGCTCGGCCTCAGCGTTCTGACCGGTCTTATCTTCGGCATCGCCCCAGCCTGGCTGGCCGCGCGTGCGGACGTGAACGAGGCGCTGAAACAAGGGACGCGCGGCTCGACGGAAGGCGGCGCACGCGGCCGGTTACGCAGCGCGCTGGTCGTCATCGAAGTGGTTTTCGCGCTGATGTTGCTCGGCGGCGCTGGGCTGCTCGCCCGCAGCTTCATGCAGCTCGCGAATGTTGATCCAGGCTTTAATCCAGACAACGCCACCCTGCTTCGCCTCTCGCTCCCGCAGAAAAAATACGCCCTGCCGGAGCAGCAAACGGCCTTTGCCGATGCCTTGCTCGAGCGGGTGAAAGTTCTTCCCGGAGTCCAGGCGGCCGGCGTGACTCACTCCATGCCGCTCGTGAGCGATTACGTTCTCGGCTTCAACATAGAAGGCCGCCCCGCTATCGCCCCAAGCGATTTGCCGAACACGAACTACTACACGGTCACGCCAGATTATTTCAAAGCGATGGGCATTCGCTTGGTCCGCGGTCGCGCTTTCACTCCTCAGGATGACGCCAAGGCGCCGCGTGTCGCCATCATCAACGAAACACTCGCGCGCCAGCATTTCCCGAACGAAGACCCAATCGGCAAACGGATCAACATTACCAATGGCCCCGACACCTGGCGCGAGATCGTCGGCATCGTCGGCGACATCAAGCAATACGGAGTCGACAAGGCCACGAGCGCGCAATCCTACGAGCCGTTCGCGCAGGTTCCGTTCACCTCTGTCAATCTCGTCGTGCGCACGAACGGGTCGACCGCCGCACTGCTCGGCGCGTTGCGCCCCACCGTTTACGCGATCGACAAGGACCAGCCGGTCGGGATCATTCGCCCGCTCGCGGAGATCATGGCCGACAGCATCGCGCGCCAGCGTTTCGCGATGACGCTCCTGAGTGTGTTTTCGGTCGTCGCGCTCGTTATCGCCGCCGTCGGTATCTACGGCGTGATGGCTTACAACGTCGTGCAACGCACCGGCGAATTCGGCATCCGCATGGCGCTGGGCGCGCAGCAAAGCGACGTGATGCGTCTCGTCCTGACCCAGGGCGGAAAACTCATCGGCCTCGGTTTGATTATCGGACTCGCGGCGACTCTTGCCGCCTCGCGCGCGATGGGCTCGATGCTCTTCAACACCAGCGCGTATGATCCGCTCACCCTGGGCACGATCACCATCCTGCTCGCGGCCGTCGCGCTCGTGGCCTGCTTCTTCCCCGCCAATCGCGCCACCAAAGTGAACCCGATCGAAGCTTTGCGCGCGGAATAATCGATATGGCGCCGAGCTTGATTCTCTGGGGAGCGCACGCGCCTCGCGTGCTGGCGATGGCGCCTTCGCCATCGCGAACTTGTTCTGTTTTTCTAAAATATGAGCGCGGAGTCCTGGAAGAAGTTCGTTTCGGCGAGGGCGCCGAAACCAGCACGCGAGGCGCGTGCGCTCCCCAGATTAGACATCGCGCGCGATAACGTATGACCGACCTTCGCTACGCTTTCCGCCAATTGATCAAATCGCCAAGCTTTAGCGCTACGGCGATCTTCGCGCTCGCGCTCGGGATCGGCGCGACGACGGCAATGTTCGCGGTGATCTACGCGTTTCTGCTCCGGCCGTTGCCCTACGCTGAGCCCGACAAGCTTGTCATGCTCCAGTCGCGCAGCACCCGCACCGGCAGCGATCTCGGGGTCAACTATCTCGACTTCGTCGATTGGCGGAAACAAAGCCGCAGCTTTTCCGACATGGCCTTTTTCAATCTGCGCTGGAATGGAAATCTCGAGCCGAGCGGCGGCGCTACCGAGACGCTCAAGACGACCTTCACGACTGCGAATCTTTTCCATCTTCTCGCGGTGCATCCCGTTCTGGGCCGCAACCTCACCGCCGCCGATGACGAGAAAGGCGCGCCGAAAGTCATGCTCATCAGCGAGCGGCTTTGGAAGAGATCATTCGGCGGCAACCCCTCCATCATCGGCCGCGATGTCCGTCTCGACGGCACTCCGCGCACGATCGTCGGCGTGATGCCGGCCGGTTTCCGTTTTCCTTCCCAGACCGATCTCTGGGTCCCGATGGCTTCCTTTTTCGGAAGGAACGACGATCGTTCCTGGCGCTCGGATCAGGCGATCGGCCGGTTGCAGCCGGACGCCACGGCGCAACAAGCGCAGGCCGAGATGGCGCTCATCGCCGAACGCCTCGCGTTGCAATATCCCGACACCAACAAAGAGATTGGCGCTGCCGTAGTTCCATTGCGCGATTACTTCGCCGGCGACGTGCGTTTCTCGTTGCTCCTCCTGCTGGCCTCCTGCGGCGGCGTGCTTTTGATCGCGTGCGCGAACGTGAGCCAGCTCTTGCTGGCGCGCGCCACCACCCACGAACGTGAACTCTCCGTGCGGGCCGCGCTCGGCGCCAGCCGTTGGCGGCTCGCGCGGCAGGTCCTCACGGAAAGCGCGTTGCTCGCCCTTGTGGGAAGCGCGGCCGGCGTCGTCCTGGCTTTCTGGCTCGTGGACGTCGTCGCCACGTCGATTCCCATCGAGCTGCCGTTTTGGATCACGATCGATCTGAACGCGAGCGTCCTCATTTTCACAATCGTTGTTTCCTGCATCACCGCTTTGCTCGCCGGTTCGCTGCCGGCGTTGCAGGCCGCGCGCGTCGGCATTTCTCAATCGTTGAAATCCGCCGGCGGCAACATGGGCGGCACTGGAGCCGGTGCTCGTTGGCGGGAGATCCTAACGGTGGCCCAGGTAGCCGTTTCGATCGTCCTGCTCGTGGGCGCCAGCCTTGTCCTGCGCAGCCTGCTCAAACTGAATGAGGTCAATCCCGGCTTCGACGCGCGCAACGTTCTGATGATGGAAGTAAATCCCACTTACAACAGCGACGAACCGGCCCAGGCGCAGGTGGACCGGTTCTCGCGCTTGCTCCATCGGCTCAGCGGGATGCCGGGGGTGGAAGCGGTCGGTGCGAACAACAGTCCGCCGTTTGTGCCACAACGGCCCTGGAACCGCGCGGAGTTCACGGCCGAGCATCAATCGGCCGACGAGCAAAGCCGCAATCCGCGCACGAACTTTCAGACCGTTAGCTCCGACTATTTTCGAACCGTCCGGATCCCACTTCGGCACGGCCGAGTTTTCGACGAGCGCGACAAATTGGATGCGCCACGCGTTTGCCTGATCAGTGAGAGTTTGAAGAAGCGTCTCTGGCCGGCGGAAGATGCGGTCGGCAAGCGCGTGAAACTCGGGAAACCCGAGAGCGCTTGGAGCAGCGACAGCCCCGACCCGGTCTGGATGACTATCGTCGGGGTGGTGGCTGATGTGCGCCATCAATCGCTCGAGGGCGAGGCCGGTCCCGAGATTTACAAGCCAAGTCTGCAACTCGCGTGGAAGCAGATGCATTTTCTGGTGCGGGCGCGCGAAGGGATCAGGCCGCTCAGCCTGATTCCAGCGGTGCGCAAAGAGATCGCGGCCGTCGCGCCGGAAGTCGGCGTCTTTAATTTTGTCTCACTCCACGACGAGGTTGCGAATTCACTTTGGCAACAGCGTCTCCGCGGCTGGCTCCTCGGGTTTTTCTCCATCGTGGCGCTCGTGCTCGCAGCAGCGGGTTTGTATGGCGCGGTGGCCTACGGCGTCGCGCAACGCACGCGCGAGATCGGGATTCGCATGGCGCTGGGCGCAACGCGCATCGCCGTGCTGCGGCTCGTCCTAAGGCAGGGCATGCGCGCGGTGGCGATCGGTCTGGTGTTCGGAATCGTCGGCTCTTTTCTTGTCTCCCGCGTGCTGACCGCGTTCCTCTTCGGCATCAGCGGTAACGATCTGACCAGCTACGCTGCTGCGTGTCTTCTCCTCGCCGCCACCGCCGGCATTGCCACCTTAATTCCCGCGCGCCGGGCGAGTCTCGTTAACCCCATGGAAGCATTGCGCACCGAATGATCGATATGGCGCCGAGCTTGATTCTCTGGAGAGCGCACGCGCCTCGCGTGCTGGCGATGGCGCCTTCGCCATCGCGAACTTGTTCTTCTTTCCTAAAATATGAGCGTCAAGTCCTGGAAGAAGTTCGTTTCGGCGAGGGCGCCGAAACCAGCACGCGAGGCGCGTGCGCTCCCCGGAGGAGAGATCGCCGACGATAAGGTATGAACGACCTTCGCTACGCGTTCCGCCAGCTGATCAAATCTCCGAGCTTTAGCGCGACGGCAATCTTCGCGCTGGCGCTCGGCATTGGCGCCACGACAGCGATGTTCGCGGTGATCTATGCGTTCCTGCTCCGGCCGTTGCCCTACGCCGAGCCGGAAAAATTAGTCATGCTCCAATCGCGGAGCACCCGGTCGGGCAGCGATCTGGGAGTGAACTACCTGGACTTTGTCGATTGGCAAAAACAATCCCGGAACTTCGCCGATATGGCGTTCTTCAATCTGCGCTGGAACGGAAATCTCGAGCCGAACCCCGGCACGACACAAACGCTCAAGACGACATTCACGACCGCGAATCTCTTCACCTTGCTCGGCGTGCAACCCGGGCTCGGCCGCAACTTCACTGCCGCCGATGATGCAAAGGATGCGCCCAAAGTGATGCTCATCAGCGAGCGGCTTTGGAGGAAATCGTTCGGCGGCGACCCCGCGGTTATTGGCCGCGATGTTCGGCTCGACGGCACGCCGCGCACGATCGTCGGCGTGATGCCGGCCGGTTTCCGGTTCCCATCCCAGACCGATTTGTGGGTTCCGATGGCCTCGGTGTTTGGGATGATTGAAAACCGGGAATGGCGCGCCGATCAGGCCATTGGCCGGCTGAAGGCAGACGTTTCCGCCCGACAAGCCCAGGCGGAAATGGCGTTGATGGCCGAGCGCCTCGCGCAGCAGTATCCCGACACGAACAAAGACATCGGCGCCGCGGTGATTCCATTGCGCGATCATTGGGCGGGCGACGTGCGCTTCTCTCTTCTCCTGCTCCTTGCAGGCTGCGGCGGCGTTCTTCTTATCGCCTGCGCGAACGTGAGCCAGCTTTTGCTCGCTCGCGCCACGGCGCGGGAACGCGAGCTTTCCGTGCGGGCGGCGCTCGGCGCGACCCGATGGCGATTGGCGCGGCAGGTCCTGACCGAAAGCGCGCTGCTCGCGATCATCGGCAGCGCGGCCGGCGTGCTCATGGCCTACCGGCTAGTGGATGTGGTCGCCGCCTCGATTCCGATTGAATTGCCATTCTGGATCAGGATCGATGTGAATCCTGAGGTGCTTGCATTCACCGTTGCGGTTTCGTGCCTGACCGCTTTGCTCGCGGGTTCGCTGCCGGCCTGGCAGTCCGCCCGCGCGGGTATTGCGCAGTCGTTAAAAAGCGTGGGAGGCAACACGGGCGGCACCAGTGCGGGTGCGCGTTCCCGCGAGATTCTCACCGCGGCCCAGGTCGCTGTTTCCATCGTGCTCCTTGTTGGAGCGGGTCTCATTCTGCGCAGCCTCCTCAAACTCCAAGAGGTCAATCCCGGTTTCGACGTCCGCCAGGTCCTGATGATGGAAGTCAATCCCACCTTCCGCATGGATGACACGTCCCAAAAAAGAGTGGACCTTTTCGCCCAACTTTCCGAACGCTTGAGCGAAATCCCCGGAGTGGAGGTCGTCGCGGCGAACAACAGTCCGCCATTCGTTCCCCAGCGGCCTTGGAACCGGCTCGCCTTTACGGCCGAAGGACAATCCGATCAGGAACAAAGGGTAAATCCACGCCCGAACTTCCAGACAGTCAGCCCGGATTATTTTCGGCTCCTGCGCATTCCGCTTTTGCGCGGGCGAACCTTTCAAAAGAGCGACACGCTCGACGCGCCCGGCGTCTGCGTTGTCAGCCAGCGCCTCGCGGAAAGAGTCTGGCCAGGGCAGGACGCCATTGGGAAACGCCTGACGATGGGCACGCCCGCGGACGAAGGCGGCCCGAATTGGATGACGGTGATCGGCATCGTCGCCGATATCCGGCATCAGGGGCTCGACCGCGAAGCGGGCCCGGAATTATATAATCCCACCTTTCAACTCGCCTGGAAGCAGACGCATTTTCTCGTGCGGGCGAGAAGCGGCGACCCGCTCAGTCTCGTCCCGGCACTGCAACGACAGGCGGCGGCGGCGTTCCCTGAGGTGGGCGTGTTCAACTTTGTCTCCCTCGAAAAAGAAGTGCGCGACTCGCTTTGGCAATCCCGTTTGCGCGGCTGGCTGCTGGGATTCTTCTCGGCGGTCGCGCTATTGCTGGCGGCGGCGGGATTGTACGGCGCGGTCGCCTACGGCGTCGCGCAACGCACGCGTGAAATCGGGATTCGCATGGCGCTGGGTGCGACGCGCGCGGCTGTTCTCCGGCTTGTTCTGAGACAGGGGATGCGGGCGGTGGCCATTGGTTTGGTTCTCGGCATTGGCGGTGCGCTTCTTGTCTCCCGCGTGCTGAACGCTTTCCTCTTCGGCATCAGCGGCAACGACCTGGCCAGCTACGCCGCTGCGTGTCTCCTCCTCGCCGCCACCGCCGGCATCGCCACTTTAATCCCCGCTCGCCGGGCGAGCCTCGTTAACCCGATGGAGGCCTTGCGCACCGAATGAACGCGAATTGCCAACAACATCCCAAGCGGCCCACAGGGCCGCTCCTACAGAAGAAACAACTATGCTAACAGACATCCGTTACGGCTTACGCCAACTCTGGAAACATCCTGCCTTCACCATCGTCGCTGTGCTCACGCTCGCGCTCGGCATCGGCGCGAATACCGCCATCTTCAGCGTGGTCAACGCGGTCCTGCTCAAGCCGTTGCCCTTCCCCGCGCCGGACGAGCTCATCGCCGTCGGCGTGATCGACACGCGCCAGAAAGCGACCCAGACGGAGCTCGGCTCGCTTTCGTATCCGGACTTCTTCGATTATCGGGACCAGAACCGCACGCTCCAGAACATAGCGGTCTATAGGCAGCGTTCGTTCGCCCTTACGGGTGAGGAAGGTGCCTCGAGCGTTCCCGGTATTAAATCGAGCGCGGAATACTTCGACGTCATCGAAATCAAGCCCAAGATCGGGCGCACCTTTACCCGCGCGGATGAGCAGGGCGGTGGCGGACCGGGCGGCTTCAAGGTCATCATCAGCCATAACTTCTGGCAGAAACAGTTCGGCGGCGACGCGAATGTCCTCGGCCGCACCCTCATGATGGATCGCCGCTCGCACACCATCATCGGTGTTTTGCCGGCCGGTTTTCAATTCCCGATCCAGACTGATCCGTTCGATCTTTACATCACGTTCGCCGAAGACGCGGCGAACGTCGACGGTTCGAAACCGCAAACCGAGCAGCGCGGCAATCACAGCCTGGAATCGATTGCGCGGATGAAACCAGGCGTCTCGATCGCGCAAGCACAGGCGGATCTGGAGAACATTGCCGCGTCTCTCGAGAAGCAATATCCGGATTCAAACACCTACTTCGGAGTCGGCACCAAACCGCTGCGTGAAGACATGGTTGGCGATGTGAAGACCGCCTTGTACATCCTCTTCGGCGCAGTCGTGTGCGTGTTGCTGATCGCGAACGCCAACGTCGCCAACCTGCTCCTCGCTCGCGCCTCGGCCCGCGGAAAGGAAATTGCGCTTCGTGCCGCGATGGGCGCCAGCCGCATGCGCATCATCCGGCAATTGCTGACCGAGAGTCTTTTGCTTTCCGGCCTCGGCGGGCTCCTCGGCCTGTTCCTCGCGCTATTGGGAACCGAAGCGCTGATCGAGACCGTGCCGCAAAACATCCCGCGCATCAGCAACATCGAGCTCGATGCCCCCGTGCTCATCTTCACCATGCTCGCTTCCCTGGCCACCGGCATTATTTTCGGACTCGTGCCGGCCTGGCAGGCTTCGCATGTCGACTTAAACAGCGCGCTCAAATCCGGTTCGCGCACTGGCAGCAGCGGGGAAGGCAAAGGTCGCGTCCGCAATGCGCTCATCATGGCCGAAGTCGCGCTCGCCCTGATCCTCCTGATCTCGGCCGGGCTTTTGATCCAGAGCTTCTCCCGGCTCGGCAAGGTGCAGCCCGGCCTGCGCACGGACCGTCTCTTTACGGCACGCGTCGCCTTGTCCGACGTGGGTTATCCGAAAAACGAAAACATCATCGCGTTCTTCGATCAGTTTCTCCCTCGGCTCCGCGCGTTGCCCGGCGTCGAATCGGCGGACGTCATCATGCCGTTGCCCTTGAGTGGGAGCAACATGGTCACCTCCTTCGACATCGAGGAACGTCCGATGCCGGAAGGTCAGCGCGCGGCCGCGCCCGTCCGCGTCATCAGCACCGATTACTTCAAGACGATGGGCATCCCGGTGCGCCAGGGCCGCGTCTTCGATCAGACCGATCGCTACGAGTCGACGCCGGTCGTGATCGTGAACGAGCGTTTCGCGAGCAAATATTTTCCGGGCCAGAACGTCGTCGGTAAACGGATCATGCCCGGCTTCGCCGCCGACGACACGGGAGAGAAGATGCGGGAGATCATCGGCGTGGTCGGGAACGTCAAACATCTCTCCCTCAAGAACGACGATTCGCCGGAAATGTATATGCCGAACACACAGATGCCGTTCAGCGTCTTATCGCTCGTCATCCGGACGAACGTTTCCAATCCGAATGTGCTTACCACGGCGGTGCGGAAGGAACTGGCGGCCATGGATGCCACGATCCCGCTGACCAGCGTGCGCGTGTTTGAGGAATACATCGCCCGCTCCCTGGCCCGGCCGCGCTTCAATACGCTGTTGCTTTCGATCTTTGCCGGCACGGCGCTGGTCCTCACCGCGATCGGCATCTACGGGGTGATGGCCTACTCGGTCGCGCAACGCACGAGCGAAATCGGCATCCGGATCGCGCTCGGCGCGGGCAAAGGCTCCATCTTCCGCCTCGTCGTCGGCCAGGCGATGACGCTGGTGGGAATCAGCGTCGTCATCGGCCTCGCGGGCGCTTTTGCCGCGACGCGGATACTGGAGGGCCTTCTCTTCGGCGTCGGCGCGTCCGATCCAGTCACGTTTGTCTCGATCGTCGTCCTCGTCTCCGCGGTGGCGTTCATTGCCGCCTGGCTGCCCGCGCGCCGCGCGACCCGCGTCGATCCCATCATCGCCCTCCGCGCCGAATGAAGATAGCGCTTGAACGAATTGCTTGGGGAGCGCACGCGCCCTCGCGTGCTGGCGATGGCGCCATCGCCATCGCGAACTTTATCCCCGGAAAGACAAGATTGTTTCGGCGTGGGCGCCGAAACCAGCACGCGAGGGCGCGTGCGCTCCCCTGATTCAAATCATGGAAACCCTGCTCAAAGACATTCGTTACGCATTCCGCCAGCTCGTTAAACATCCGGCGTTTTCGCTCATCGCGATCCTCGCGCTCGCGCTCGGGATTGGCGCCAACACGGCGATCTTTAGTGTCGTCAACGCCGTCCTCCTCCGGCCGCTGCCTTACCGCGCGCCGGAACAGCTCGTCTGGCTTTGGGGCACAAACCCGCTCAACGATATTCCGAAGGAAAGCGCGTCCTATCCCGACTACAAAGACTGGCGCGAGCAGGCGCAGTCGTTCGAGGCGATGGGCGCCTACGCGAATGCCTCCCCGATCCTCACCGGCGGTGACGGAGAGCCGGAACGCTTGCCGGGCGCGGCCGTCATCGGCGATTTCTTTACCGTCCTCGGCGTCGAGCCGGCGCTGGGCCGGAAGTTTTTGGCGGAGGAAAACGAACAGGGCAAGAACCGCGTCGTCATCCTGAGTCACGAGTTGTGGCAGCGACGTTTTGGCGGCGACCCGAAAATCATCGGCCATCAGATCGCGGTGAACGGCAATCCTCACAACATCGTCGGAGTGATGCCCGCCGGTTTCCAGGATCCGGTGCCGGCCGCGCGAAAAGCCGTGCAGCTCTGGTTGCCGCTCGGCGTCAGCGACAACATGCGCAATTCGCGCCGGAGCGATTTCCTCTACGTCATAGCGCGCCTGAAACCGGGAACGACCATCGAGCAGGCCGGCGCGGAAATGAAAGGGATCATGGCGCGTCTGGAGAAGCAATATCCCGACACCAACACAGCCTGGAGCGTAATCGTCCAATCGCTCCACGAAACGCTCACGGGCGATATCCGTCCTGCTTTGTTGCTGCTCCTGGGCGCCGTCGCGTTCCTGCTTTTGATCGCCTGTGCGAATGTGGCCAATCTGCTCCTGGCGCGCGCCTCTTCTCGCCAGCGCGAGATTTCCATCCGCGCTGCATTGGGCGCCTCTCGCGGCCGGGTGATTCGGCAACTCCTGACCGAAAACGTTCTGCTCTCCCTGGCCGGCGGAACGCTGGGCCTGCTCCTGGCCGTTTGGGGAATCCACGCCTTGCTGGCCCTAAGCCCGGGCAACATTCCGCGGTTGGATTCCATCGGCATCGATCGCGAAGTGCTTCTCTTCACCCTCGGCGTATCGCTGGTCACCGGCCTCATTTTCGGCCTGGCCCCAGCGCTCACCGCGTCCAAGCCAAACCTGAACGACACGCTGAAAGAGGGCGGACGCAGCGCCGCGGAAGGCGCGGGAGGCCGGCGATTGCGCAACGGTCTGGCGGTCGCGGAGATCGCTCTCTCGTTGGTGCTCCTGGTCGGCGCCGGATTGTTGATCCGCAGCTTCGTCCTGTTGCAGCAAGTGAAGCCCGGATTCAATCCGCGGCATCTGTTGTCGGTCGATCTCTCGCTTCCCGTGGCAAAGTACGGGGATAACCAACAGGCCGTCCAATTCTTCGACCAACTCCTGGCCGCGCTCGGGCAGCAGCCCGGCGTGGAAGCAGCCACCATCTCGACGGACTTGCCGCTCGGCGGTAATGCCGATTTTCTCGCCTTCTCGGTGGAAGGGCGCCCGCTCGCCCCGACTGATCGGACCCCCGATGCCGAGGCGCGCGTGATCAGTCCCGATTATTTTCGTACCCTGCAAATCCCGTTGCGGCGCGGGCGCTTGTTGAACGATCGCGATACGAACGACGTGCCCGACGCGGTCGTTATTAACGAAACGCTCGCGCGAAAATATTTTCCGGGCGAAGACCCGCTCGGCAAACGGATCACATTCGGCGATCCCCAGGCGGCTGACGTGGAATGGTTCAGTGTGGTCGGCGTGGTCGGCGATGTGCGCGGCACGCGGTTGAGCGATGAGCCCTATGCGCAGCTCTACACCCCGTATCGGCAGACGCCGCGCCGCGGCTTTTCCCTGATCGTCCGCACTGCCGGCGAACCAACCGCACTGCTGAATTCGGTGCGGGAGCGGATCTGGGCGCTGGACCGGCAACAACCGCTCTACAACGTTCGCACGGTCGATCAGGTCCTCGCCCAGGCGGTCGCGCGGCCGCGCTTCAACATGCTCCTCATCAGCATTCTCGCGGGCGTGGCCCTGGTTCTTGCCTCGGTGGGAATCTACGGAGTGATTTCGTATTCGGTGACGCAACGCACCCACGAGCTCGGCGTGCGCATGGCGCTCGGCGCCACCGCTGGCGACGTCCTCAAGCTCGTGATCGGCCAGGGCATGCTGCTCGCCGGGATCGGTCTCTGTGTGGGCCTCGTCGCGGCGTTCGCGGTCACGCGGATCATGGCCAACCTGCTCTTTGGGGTAAGCGCGAGCGATCCTCTCACTTACCTGGGGCTCGCCGCGCTGCTGGGTGCGATTGCCCTCCTTGCCTGCTACATCCCGGCGCGGCGCGCGACGAAAGTAAATCCCGTAACGGCCTTGCGCGCAGAATGAAGACTTTAGGTGGATCGGGTCCCGCCGCCGCGGGATCGCGCGATGACAAAGAGTGCCCCGAAAGCTTTCGGGGGAAAAATCGTAAACATCGCGCGGCGGAGCGCACGATCCACCACGGGGCGCTTATCGGCCTCGTGGCTTTTGGCAGCGCCGCGCTCCTGGCCGCCGAGGAATCGAAGGATCCCGAACAACCCTACCGGATCGTGATCGACGCCGTGGCCCGCGGCGTTCCGGGCGTCCAGGCCTCCGTTCGCCAGGGAAAGTCGCGCTGGACTGGAACGGCCGGAGTGGCCTCCGTCGAACAATCGACCGCGATGAATCTTAAGCATCGTTTCCGGCTCGCCAGTATTACGAAGCTGATGACCTACGCGACGGTGATGGAGCTGGTAAAGGCGGGCCGCTTCCAGTTATCCGACCGCGCCAGCACGGTGCTGCCGCCGGGCGCGCTCGATGGAATTCCGTTCGGGAACGAGATCACCGTCGAGCAATTGCTCGATCACACGAGCGGCCTCCACAACTTCAACGGCGAAGACGGCCGCGATTTCTTCGCGGACCTCCTGTCCGATCCGCGGCGCGGGACTCGCCTGTGGACAGCCGGCGAACTTTTGGCTTACGCGAAAAAGGCAGAGCACAAGCCGACTGCCCGTCCGGGCGAGAAGAGGTCTTACTCGAGCACCGGCTACATCGTGCTCGAAATGATCATTGAAAATGTCGAGGGCAAACCGTTCCCGGAAGTGTTTCGCGAGCATTTGTTCGGGCCGCTCGGAATGAAATCCGCCGGAGTGGAAGGCGCGGACTTTGGCGCCGGGGAAATCGTGGACAGTTATGCCCGCCCTTCCGGAAATGATTTCGCAAATGCATCGCCCTTTGCCGGGCGCAAAGCCGTTCGCTCCGATGGCCTGGTGAACCTGAGCGCCGGCCTGGATCATTACAACGCCTGGGCGCGAGCGGCCGGCGCGGTCGCCGCCAACATCGAGGATTTGGCCAGGTTCATGGAAGCGGTGGAGCAAGGACGTTTCACGGTCTTGCGCGACCAGGCCGCGGAATTCGAGCGGGCCAGGGCGAGGACGGGCAAATATTTCGATTGGAACGGCGGCTCGTGGGGCATCCAGGCCACCGTGTTATTCGAGCCCTCCCGCGACCTCACCGTCATTGTGCTGACCAACGCGTCCAACAGCGGCCCTGGCAGCCATGACATCGCGAAAAGTTTGCTCGCTAGCGCGCGGGAAACGCCGGCGAGCGCCTCAACCTCAAACTGAAATTCTATGCAAACCTTGCTCCACGAAATTCGTTACGCGCTTCGGTCGCTGATGAAAGCGCCGGGATTTACCTTCGTCGCCATCTTCGCGCTCGCCCTCGGCATCGGCGCGAACACCGCCATCTTCAGCGTCGTCAACGCCGTGCTGTTGCGGCCCTTGCCTTATCCGGAACCCGACCGGCTCATTCTCCTGCGCGAAAGCACCTCCACGTTCCCGAGCGGCTCGGTCAGTTACCCCAACTATCTGGACTGGCGTGCGGGCCAGCGCACCTTCACCGATCTTGCGCTCATCAGGCGCGAGGCCCTGAATTTCGCGCTGACGGCCGGCGGAGACGCCGCGCCCGATCGCGTGAATGGGGCGCGCGTCACCTACAATTATCTCTCGATCCTCGGCGTGAAACCGCTGATCGGCCGCGACCTGACGGAAGCCGACGATCAGCCCGGCAGCGCGCCGGTGGTCCTGATCGGCGAAACGCTTTGGCGAACGCGGTTTGCGAAATCGCCCGCCGTCCTCGGTCAGCAAGTGGTGGTTGATGGCGTGCCGCGTGAGATCATCGGCGTTCTCCCGGAGTGGGTGAAGTTCCCACGCTTGTCCCAAATCTGGGTTCCGCTGGCTGACCTCAAGAAAGACGAGAATGTAATTAACCGCGGGAACCATCCCGGCTTCAGCGCTCTCGGGCGACTCAAGCCTGGCGTGCCGTTGACGCAGGGGAAGGCGGACCTCGACACCATCGCGGCGGCCCTCGAAAAACAATATCCCGATACGAACACGACTCGCCGCGTCACCACGGAGCTTCTGCTGGAAGCGTCGGTAGGCGAATACCGGCAGAGTCTCCACCTTCTCCTCGGGGCGGTTGGGTGTGTGCTGTTGATCGCCTGCGCGAACGTCGCCAATCTCCAACTCGCGCGGGCCCTGGCTCGCCTCAAGGAGCTGGCGGTGCGAGCCGCCTTGGGCGCGAGTCGATGGGCGCTGGCACGTCAGCTCCTGGCCGAAAGCACGCTGCTGGCAGTTTTCGGCGCGGCCGCCGGCGTGATGCTGGCCGTCTGGAGCCTGGATATGATTGTCGCGCTTTCGCCCCAAAACATTCCGCGGTTCCAGGAAACGCGCATCGATTTCACGGCGCTGCTCTTCACCGGGATCGTCGCGCTCACGGCGGGCATCCTCGCCGGTATATGGCCCGCCTGGCGCATCTCAAACACCGAGGAGCTTTCACTCGTTCTGCATGAATCCGGATCGCGCGGCGGCAGCGGCGGCGCCGCCCGGCAGCGCGCTCGCTCGGCTCTGGTTATCGCCCAAGTCGCACTCGCCGTGGTGTTGCTCGCCACCGCGGGATTGACCTTGAAGAGCTTTTGGCGGGCGCAAAATGCGCCCATCAATTTCGACCCGGACAACATCCTGCTCGCAGCGATCGACCTCCCGAAGGCCGGTTACGACAAGATCGACGAGAAGGGAAACCGGGTTTATGACGACGACAAGATCCGCGGCTTCTACAATCAACTCCTCGAGCGGGTCCGTGCTTTGCCGGGAGTCGAGGCGGCCGCCATCGGAGTAAACATCCCCTTCGATAACAACGAATGGGACAGCTATTTCCACATCACCGGCACGCCCCGAACCGAGCCCGGCAAGGAACCGTCGGCCGAGATTAACTTCGTCTCGCCGGATTACTTCAAGGTGATGAAGATGCCGATTATTCGCGGGCGCGCCTTCGGTCCGCAGGAAACACCGGACGAGACGCGCTCGCGCTCGGTCATCATCGACACGACGTTCGCGGAGCGTTACTTCCCCGGCCGCGACCCGATTGGCCTGAACATCGATGACAATCAGCGCCAGGAGCCGGGCGACGATCCCGCGGCAGAACCGAAGGGACCGCCCCTCACCATCGTTGGGGTGGTCGCGCGCACCCGCAACGAAGCGGCGGGCGAAGACAACGTCGAAAAGCTCGGCTTCGTGCACATGTATTTTTCCCACCAGCAAACCCCGGTCAGCAGCACTACCTTGATGGTGCGCGTACCCCGCGGGGATCCGAAGGCGCTGGTCAACGCGGTGCGCCGAGAGGTGCAGGCAATCGATCCCACTTTGCCGATTGGTGAGATCGCGACGATGGAGGAGAACATCGCGTCGAGTCTCGCCACGCGACGGCTTACCATGACGCTGCTCGGCGCGTTTGCGGGGCTGGCCCTCGTTCTCGCGAGCGTCGGAATTTACGGGGTCATGGCGCTGAGCACAGCCCAACGCACCCGCGAAATGGGAATCCGGTTTGCGTTGGGCGCGAGTCGTGGCGACGTGCTTCGCCTCGTTCTTGGCCAGGGTATTACGCTGATCGGGATCGGTCTGCTCACGGGATTGGCAGGGGCATTCGCGGCCAGCCGGGCGCTGAACAGTTTGCTTTACGGGGTCGGCGCGCTCGACACAGCGGCGCTGATCGGAGCCCTGGCCACTTTGGCAACGGTCGCATTCATCGCGTGCTATTTGCCCGCGCGGCGCGCCAGCATGGTCAATCCCATCGAAGCTCTGCGGACCGAATGAGATTATCAATCGAACGAATTGGTTGGGGAGCGCACGCGCCCTCGCGTGCTGGCGATGGCGCCATCGCCATCGCGAACTTCACTTCCAGAAAGACAAGATTGTTTCGGCGAGGGCGCCGAAACCAGCACGCGAGGGCGCGTGCGCTCCCCTGAATTCATATTATGCACACCTTGCTCCACGAAATTCGTTACGCGCTTCGAACGCTGATCAAGTCGCCGGGCTTTGCCGCGATCGCCATCCTCGCGCTCGCTCTCGGCATCGGCGCGAACACGGCGATCTTCAGTGTCGTCAACGCCGTCCTCCTGCGGCCGTTGCCATATCCCGAATCCGACCGGCTCGTGATGCTGCGCGAGAAGACCTCCACTTTCCCGAACGGCTCGGTCAGTTATCCGAACTTTCTCGACTGGCGCGCGGGCCAGCGGTCGTTCACCGATCTCACCCTGACGCGCCGCGAGACTTACAACTTCTCACCGATGGGCGGCGGCGGCACGCCGGAACGGGTCGGCGGCGGACGCGTGACGTTCAACTTCCTGACCATCATGGGCCTGAAGCCACTGATGGGCCGCGACTTCACGGAACAGGACGATGTGCCAGGCGCCGCGCCGGTGGCGCTGATTAGCGAACGTCTTTGGAAATCGAAGTTCGGCCGTTCTGCGAACGTTCTCGGCAAGCAGGTCATGGTGGATGGCGTTGCCCGCGAAATCATCGGCGTCCTGCACGGCGATTTGCGCTTCCCGCGCCTGGCCGAGATTTGGGTCCCGCTGGCCGAGACGAGAAAAGATGAGGGCGCTCTGCGGCGCGGCAATCACCCGGGATTTTCGGTGGTTGGCCGCTTGAAGCCGGGCGTAACGATGCAACAGGCGAACGCCGATCTCGATACAATCGCCGTGGAACTCGAGCGGCTTTATCCCGATACGAATTCGACCCGGCGCGTCCGGATGGATTTGCTGCTCGACTCGGCCGTGAGTGACTACCGCGCCAGTCTGCGGTTGCTCCTCGGCGCAGTGGCCTGCGTGCTCTTGATCGCGTGCGCAAACGTGGCCAACCTGCAATTGGCCCGGGCCCTCTCTCGCGGCAAAGAGCTTGCCGTGCGCGCCGCGCTCGGCGCGAGCCGCTGGCAATTGATGCGGCAGATGTTGATCGAAAGCACTCTCCTCGGAATTTTCGGCGCGCTTGCCGGCATGATCCTGGCGCTCTGGAGTCTCAATGCCATTCTCGCCTTGAGCCCCGCGCGCGTGGCGCGGTTCCAGGAAACGCGCATCGATCTCCTCGCGCTTTTCTTTACCGGCGCGGTCGCTCTGGCCTCGGGAATTTTGGTCGGGCTCTGGCCGGCCCGGCGAGTCTCGAAAAATGCGGCGCTCTCGATGGCGTTGCACGAAGATGGAGCGCGCGGTGGCAGCGGCGGCCCGCGCCAGCAGCGCGCGCGGTCCGCGCTGGTCGTAACGCAAGTTGCTCTTGCTGTCGTCCTGCTGGCCGGCGCGGGATTGACCTTGAAAAGTTTTTGGCGCGCCCAAAATGAGCCGATCAATTTCGAGCCGAACAATCTTTTAACGGTCGGCATCTCGCTCCCGAATGCGCGTTACGCCCAGGACGAAAAGACCATCGCCTTCTTTACCCAGGTGCTGGAGCGCGTGCGCGCGTTGCCTGGCGTCGAAAGCGCGGCGATCGGCGCCAATATTCCGTTCGACGAGAGTTCCTGGGACAGCAGCTTCCACGTCACCGGCACGCCGGAAATTCCTCCGGGCCAGGAGCCCTCGGCGGAGATCAATATTGTTTCGCCGGATTACTTCCGCACCATGGGAATGCCGATTCTGCGCGGGCGAGCATTCGGGCTGGAGGAAGTCGCGGGCCGGCCGCGCTCGATCATTATTGACGAAACCCTGGCCCAAAAATTCTTCCCCGGCCAGGACCCCATCGGGCGCAACATTGATGACAATCAAACCCTGGTCGAAAATGCGCCGCCCACCACCATCGTCGGCGTCGTCGCCCGGACGCGGAATGAAGCGCCCGGTGAAAACAACCTCGAGAGCCTCAAGTTCCACCAAATCTATTTTTGTGCGACGCAATACGCCGTGCGGGGCAATACCCTGATCGTTCGCGTGAAGGCCGGCGATCCGCTTGCGCTCGTGCCCGCGATCAAGCGCGAAGTGCAGGCACTCGATCCCGACCAGCCTATCGGCACCTCTGGAACGATGGAGAAGAATATCGCCGGGAGCCTTTCCGCGCGCCGGCTGACGATGAGTTTGCTGGCCGCGTTTGCCGGGCTTGCGCTGGTCCTGGCCAGCGTCGGCATCTACGGCGTCATGGCGCTGAGCACGACGCAACGGACCCGCGAACTGGGCATCCGTTTTGCGCTCGGGGCGAGCCGGAGCGATGTGCTTCGTCTGGTCCTCGGGCAAGGCATTTCGCTCATCGCGATCGGTCTCGTTGCGGGACTGGCCGGCGCCTTCGCGGCCAGCCGCGCGCTCCAGAGTTTGCTTTATGGAGTCGGCACGCTCGATGCCGCGGCGCTTTTCGGTGCGCTCGCCACGCTCGCCACAGTAGCGTTTATCGCCTGTTATCTCCCCGCGCGACGTGCGAGCCAGGTGAATCCGATAGAAGCGCTGCGGACGGAGTAGCCCTCGCGGAACGCGAAAACTGAAATCTGATGTCATGAACACTGCTGCGCGGCTGCATGGCGATGTTTTGCGAGCGACCCTGGTCGCCGGTTTTACTTTGTCCGAGAGGACATACCCGCCCGACCTCACACTTCCGGAACATTCGCATCAAGAGTCCGATTTTTGTTTCGTTCTCACGGGTAGTTTTACTGAAGTTAGCGGTAAACAAGCGCACCGTTGTCGTCCACGAAGCGTTCTTTTTCATCCCGCCGGTGAAGCCCACTCGGATCACTTTCACACCAGCGTGCGCTGTTTCAGTCTCCAATTTGGAACGGGCGGCATGGATGATACGCCGCGGTGGCGAAAGAGCGTCTCAACCACATCTGTGAATTCTCCCGGCGGGCGGCTCTCCCAGCTCGCGGCTCGGCTCTACCGCGAATTCTGCAGACCTGACGACGTTTCTCGAATCATGATCGAAGGTATCGCGCTGCAAATGATGGCGGAAACATTCCGCCAAACAACCGCGTCAACGCGCACAGCTCCGCCCTGGCTGGAACAGGCCAAAGACATTCTCCATCAACAATTCAGTGACCGCCCGTCACTTGGTTATCTCGCGACGTCGATGGGCGTTCATCCAGTTCATCTGGCGCGGGAGTTCCGCAGATTTTATGGCTGCACGATCACGGAGTACGTTTTGCAACGGCGCCTTGAGTTCGCTTGCCACGAAATGTTGAACTCACGCGCGTCGCTGACTGAGATCGCGTTAGCCGCGGGCTTTTTCGATCAGAGTCACTTCGCCAGAACGTTCAAGGCGCAGATGGGCATGAGCCCCAATCAATACCGAACGACGCTCAGCGCGGGCTAATTCCATACAAGGACGTTTGCGTCGTGCAAGACGCGCCTGGTCCATAGCTTTAGAGTCTGGCAATGATGAGGACTCCTGCTGCTTTAGCCTGTTTGGTTATCGCCTTGTTTACCTCCGGTTCAGCACGATCTGCCGTTGCCCCTTACAGCTTTTCCAGCGGCGTTTTTCCCATATACAATATGACGATTGCGATTGACGCGCCTGCCCGCCGGATCGCCGTCGGTGGCTCAATTTCAGTGCCTGCATCGCTCGTTCGCGAGGGAACTGTCATAGTCGCACTCAGCAAGTCCGCGGTGCCCGCACGTTTCTCGATCAAGGGCAGCACCAGTGCCGTTTCGATCGAGCGTAAGCCGGGCGATACAGCCCCGGATGAGCTGGGCAGATGGCTGCTTAAAATACCCGATGGATCGTTCAAACAGACCCTCGAGCTCGAATTCGCACTCGAGATCAAAGACTCGACGAGCGCCATTTTCGCCATCACCCCGGCCGGCTCGTTTGGCTCGGGCTCTGGCACAGCCTGGTATCCTCAGATCGTGGACGCCGAAAATGTCCGAATGCTCGGTATTGGTCAGCTGGATTTTCGCACTAATAAAGACTCGGTCGTCGTCTCCACCGGACTCGACCCGGCCCAAGCGGAATCTAAAGCAGACTCGGGCAAGATCTTTTCCGTCTCAACGCCGCACTATTTTGATTTTGCCGCCGGGCCTTACCGCAGAATCAAAAGCGGCTCGGGTGGCACCGAGCTTTTTCTCCTGGGAAGTCATCCAGATGAGCAGCGCTTCGCCGACCGGCTGGACTCGACGATTAAAGTCCTGGTCGAAGAGTTCGGACCCTTTCCCGAGCCGCGTTTCGCGCTGGTAGAAGTTCCAGCCGATGCCGCCCGGAAGGCGGGGTTTGAAGGCGCTTCACTCGGAGGACTCATGCTGGTGATCCCTTCGTATTTTGACAAACCCTTCAACGTTCCGCTGTTCGGACATGAACTGTCACACCAGTGGTGGGGCGGCACCATCAGGCGCAAGGGCGACCGCGGGGGATACCTGCTTGATGAAGCGCTGGCGCAATACGGCTCCTTGAGAGCGGTCCAAAAACTGGAAGGCGAAGATGCGGCCGAACGTTACAGAAGACGCGGAGCTCCCGGCTACTATTCCGAGTACAGCGGCTTTGCCTACCTGGCGCGGTCGCTGGTGGGCATAGACGCGCCGCTCGATAATCTCCCGGCGAGCGACGGCTTCCTCAGCCGCCGCGTCGCCAACACCAAAGGAATGCTGGTTTGGTCCATGCTAGGCGATGCGATGGGTCACAAATCCTTCA
>DASQLH010000124.1:0-5307 GCA_035630155.1 Chthoniobacterales bacterium | reverse complement strand
GGCAAGGGCCGCCTGGGCTTCATCCGCGCGGCCCATTTTCCCGAGAATGTCCGCCAGCAAAAGATACTGGCGGGGCTGATCGGGCTGGCGCGAAACTGCGCGGCGTTGCGTAGCGCAGGCATCCTGGAGCCGGTCCTGGCGGACATCCACGAGGGCGAGAAGATTCAACGACTCGGCGTCATGAATATCGAGCCGGCTGGCATGACGCAAGGCGGCCGCGGCTTCCACGAATCGGTCCGCTTCTAGATGAATGCGGCCGAGCGTGATCGCAGCGGGAGCGTGCCACCAATTTGCCCGCGAAAATTCCTTCACCAGGGCAAGCGCCTCGTCATTTCTTTGCACCGCCTGCAAGACTTCGGATTCGAGCTTGATCAGTGGCCAGGTCCCGGGGAAATCAGCGCGCGCTTTTTGCAGGACAATCAGCGCGGCGGCGAAATTGCGATCGGTGTGATGCATGAAAGCGGTGTTCAGCGCTGCGATCCAGGTTCGTTGCTGGTCTGGGCCGGCTTTGGAAGCCAGTTCCGTTGCCACTGCGAACACCTTCTCGGCTTCTTCCCGTTTGCCCTGGCTGAGAAGCAGGTGACCGAGCGCGTTCTGCGCCATCGGATAATCCGGGTTCATGGCCACGACTTTCCGCAGGAGCGGTTCGGCCTTGGCGTAATCGCCCCGCTCGGCGTAAATCTGCGCGAGGTTCAAAGCCATGCGGGTTTTCGTGGCCCCGGAGCGCAGCGCGTGACGGTAAAAGGTCTCGGGATTCAGCCAATCGCCGCTTCGGACGAAACTCCGCGCGCTCAGCGCGAGCAACGCCGCGCAGGCAGCGGCCGCTAGGACACCTCGGTAACGTGCGGGCAATTCCAGACAGCAGCCAACAACGAAGAGAAGGAACCCCACACTCGGCAGATACAGCCAATGCTCCGCGACGGTGGCGTTCAACTCGAAGAGATTGGAGATGGGCAAAAAGGCGAGGATGAACCAGGCAGCGCCAAAGGCGCGAATCGGTTGGGCCTTCCCTTTGCGGAACGCGCCATACAATAACGCGGCCGCTGCCAGAGCTCCGATGATCGAAAGCAATGCTCCCGAGGTCGCGACCGTCCGCTCCATGTGGAGATTGGAGGGAAAGAGCATGAGCCGGCTATAATCACCGAGGGCGCGCAACATCAAAGTTCCGCGCGTTTGAATCGACGAAGCGCTTGAAGCAACGGTCTCGGGAGCAGGAGGCAGCTGTCGCAGGCCAGCATAAAGTCCGACAAGGAAAAGGCAGACAGCGAGGACGATGCACTTGTCCCGGCGGGTGGCACGGCGGTCTAAGGCAAAAAGGTGAACCAGGAAAAGGAGCATCCAGATGCAGGCCGTTTCTCGCGAACAAAGAGCCAGCAGCGCCGAAATGGCCGCGACGGTGTGCAACGCAAATCGCCACGAAGACGACTGGACCCGCCGAGCGCGCAGATACAGAAGCCAGGCGCCGCACGCGAAAAAGAAAGCAAGGCTGTCCGCGCGCCCGGAGATGTAATCGACCGCGGCGCTGTGAACAGGGTGAACGATCCAGAGCAGCGCCACAAAAAATGCGGCAGCGGACAGCAGCCGGCGTCCACCTTCTTCAAAGCGTTCCCGAAAGGGTTCGAACAAACGCTGCAGCAAAAAGTAAAGGAGGATGCCACTGCCTACGTGCCAGAAGAGATTGGAGAGATGATACCCGTACGGATCCGCGTTCCAGATGAGGTAATCAAAAAAATACGAGATGTTTTGCACCGGCCGGTAATGCGACGACGAAGTATCGAGAGACAGAAAATGCCGGAACGATTCCGGGATGAGCAGCGCACTTTTGATGAAGGGGTTGTCGCGGACGAGCCAGGTATCATCCCAGACCAGTTGGCCTTGAAGCGCCGGAAAACGTGCAGCTATGCCGGAGACGAAAAGGAGGAGACACCGGATCCAAGGCTGCTCCGCGTGATCGAGCCATCGGCTCATCGCGCTTTGGCCGCCGGAGGAATGTTCGGTTTCGCTCATGTCGGCAAGTGAAACGAGCGCACGATGGCCAGCTTCCGGCTCCGCTTAATTGATCCGCGCCTCAGACTTGGCAAAGGCCTCCATCCGCGAAACCTGGGCGAGAGTGGCGCGCGCTTCATCCGCACGGCCCATCCGGGCCAGAATGTCGGAAAGCATTCGATACTGCCGCGGCTGATCGGGTTGCCGCGCCACGGCGCGCTGCTGAATCTTGAAAGCCTCATCGAGCCGGTTTTGGCGGAGGCGCACGCCGGCGATCAGGTTGAGCGACTCGGCGTCATGCACATCGAGCCAGCTGGCATGCCGCCAGGCGGCGGTCGCGCGCTCGGCATCACCTTGCTCGGCATATAGCCGCCCGAGTGCGACCGAAGCCTCGTAGTGCCACCAATACTTAAGCGCGAAATTTTCCACCAGCTCTCGGGCGGCATCCGGACGCTTGCTCACGCGAAGGACCTCGGCTTGGAAACGGATCACCTGCCAGGTCTCGGGGTAATCGAGCCGCGCTTGCTCCAGAATTTTCAGGGTGGCGTCGATGTCGCCTTGCGCGTGTTTGATGTGGGCGAGGTTAATGGCAGCGACCCAGGTGCCGGGATAATCTTTGCGCGTCTCGACCGCGGCTTTGGCCGAGGAATCAAATAACGCCTCCGCCTCGACTTTGCGTCCCTGCTTATGGAGCAGGTTGGCGAAATTATTGCGCGCCATGGGGTAATCCGGCGTCAATTCCAGCACGCGACGAAAAACCCGTTCCGCGCCGGCGAGGTCGCCCTTGCGAGAATAGACCTCCGCCAAATTGACGGCGGCGCGAGTGCTGGAGCCGCCGGAGGCGATGGTGCGGCTATAGAACGTTTCTTCGTCAGCCCAGTCCGTGCTGCGGACGAGGCTTCGCGCGCTCAGGCCGAGGAGCGCCAGGCAGGCGATGGGAATGGCCGCGCGTTGAAAACGGACCGGCAGATCGATGATGCAACCGGCGAGAAAAATCAAGAATCCGACACTGGGAAGATAGAGCCAGTGTTCGGCGACCGTGGCATTGAGGGCGATAAGATTGGAGATGGGCAGATAACCCGCCAAGAACCACGCGGCGCCAAAAATCCGAACCGCGCGCCCGTTGCCCCGGCGGAAGCAGCCGGCGGTCAGCGCCGCAGCCGTTCCCAACCCAAGGAGAGAGAGATATTCAATTCCCACCCCAGTCCGCCAGCTGGCATTGTTCTGATAACCGGTGGCGTCCAAAATCGTGCGCTCCATGTGCAGATTGCCCGGATAAAAAAGGAGCCGGGTGTAATCGCCAAGGGATCGCGCCATCAACATGACGCGGACCGGCGCGGCCCAGCCATCCGCCGCGGGTCGCTCGCGAGAAACGGGCAACTGCCGCATTCCTGCATAGACTCCCACCAGGCACAGACAAACGACGATGGCAGCCATCCGCGCGCGCCGCGTAATGTTTCTCTCGACGAAAAGCAGATGCCCCAGAAAAATTGCGAACCAGACGCAGGCGATCTCCCGCGAAAGAAGAGCCAGCAATCCGGAGATGGCCGCGAGACCGAACCAGAACCAGCGCGCCCCAGCGCCCTTTTTCGCCCGGGCCCGGAAGACGAACATCCATCCGGCCGCCGCAAACAGAAACGCGAGGCTGTCGGCGCGGCCCGAAATATAATCCACCGCCGCGCTGTGCACCGGGTGAACGCTCCAGAGCAGTGCGACGAAGAACGCGATTAGGGAAAGTCCGCGAATCCTTTTTTGCGCGCGATCCCGGACGGCGACCGGAGTTTCACGCAGCCAAAGCGAGGCGATGATCTTGCGAACGAGAAAGTAGAGCAAAACCCCGCTAGCTGCGTGGAGCAAGGCATTGGTGAGGTGATAACCGTAGGCATCCGTGTTCCAGAAAAAGTAATCGAATACGTAGGAAACATTCTGGACCGGTCGGTAATGAGTCGAAAAGGACTCAAGGAAAAGATAATGCCGGAAACTCTCCAGGATGAGCAGCGGGCTTTTGATAAACGGGTTCTCCCACGAAAGGTATTGGTCATCCCAGATGCGCTGACCGGTCAAGCCGCGGGCCCGCACAAGAAGGCCAACCAGGAGCAGCACCGTGCCTTGGAGCCAACCGGCCTGGAAGTGTTTCGCAAGAGTGCGACTTCGTGAGCGCCAGACGTCGGATTGAGTGGTGGAGTGGAGAGGTGTTTCGTTCATCCCGGAACGCGAGGACCTGGGTTCGAACTGCGGTGGGTTGTTAAAGGCAAGAGCGCCCTTCCGTTTCCGAAAGGACGCTCTTTACATCTGTCGACCGCCGGCGTTACCGCGAGTACGGTGACCAGAAACTGGCGTCAGCCACATCCGACAAGGCGTCGTAAGAGGCTTGCGGCACTCTCGGAATGGTATCAACGCTTTGGTCGCCAAAGTCGTTGCCGAGAAGGTCGGCGCCGGTCGCGTAAAGGTTGGTGTCCTTTTTTACGTAGGCGGTCCAGTCCGCGATGAGAACGTCATCGCCCGTTTTCTTGCCGCGTTCGATGGCGTACTGATCGACCGCTGCGTCAACCAGGCGAAGATCGTTGATGATCTTGGAAGCCTGAGAGCGCTTGCGGGCGCGCAGGAAGCCAGGGACTGCGATCGCCGCGAGCAGCGCGATGATCGCCACGACAATCATGATTTCCACCAGCGTAAAGCCGGCGCGTTTGTTGGTGAGTTTCTTCATAACTAAGGAGTCTTTCTTTCTTTTTATTAGTGCGAGGAGCGAGCGGGGCAGGATGTGTTTTTCTGTTTAACTCACTACTCATTCCCTGCCACTCCCGCGGGGACGGGAATGACAGGAGAATGAATCGTGTGATTCTTAGTTGTAAGGCGACCAGAACGTCGCGTCCGTCACGTCGGACAACGCGTTATACGAAGCTGTCGGCACCTTCGGGATGCTGTCGACGGCTTGTCTTCCGTAGCTGTTGCCCAGGATGTCCCTGCCGGTGATGTAGAGATTGGTCCCAGCCTTGAGGTAGTTGGTCCAATCGACGGTGTTGACGGACTGTCCGCTCGATTTGTTGGTTTCGATCGCGTATTGATCGACGGCGGAGTCGATCAGGCGCAAATCGTTAATGATGCGGCTCGCTTGGGAACGCTTACGAGCGCGGAGGAATCCGGGCACCGCAATCGCCGCCAGCAAAGCGATGATCGCCACTACGATCATGATTTCCACGAGGGTGAAACCCCCGCGGCGTTTGTTGAGTTTGTTTAACATGCTGTTTGCTTTCTTTTTATCTCTTGTTTGTTTGACTGCGATCCACGATACCGACCGCGGATGTGGAGCGTTTTAAAGCA
>DASQLH010000123.1:0-11036 GCA_035630155.1 Chthoniobacterales bacterium | reverse complement strand
TCTCGCCGGCCAGACCAGCCATCTCGATTCCATGCTGAATCCGATGCCCGACCTGGAAATCAATTGCCAGGCGCAACTCTCCATTCTCGAGACCTGCCGCGTCCACAACCCAAAGATCAAAATCGTCTTCGCCAGCACCCGTCAGATTTACGGCCGGCCGGATCATCTCCCCGTCGCGGAATCACACCCGTTGAACCCGGTGGACGTTAACGGGATCAACAAAATGGCGGGCGAGAAGTATCACCTGCTCTACAACGATATCTACGGCATTCCCGCCACCGCGTTGCGCCTGACCAACACGATCGGGCCGCGCATGCGGATCAAGGATGCGCGCCAAACCTTTGTCGGACTTTGGGTGCGGCAGATTCTCGAAGGCCAGCCGATCTCGGTCTGGGGCGGACAACAACTGCGCGACTTCACTGATGTCGAGGATGCGGTGGATGCGTTTCTCCTCGCCGCGGCCAGCCCCGCCACGAATGGGCAGGTCTATAACCTCGGCGGCAGCGAAGTCGTCGATCTCACCAGCGTGGCGAAGCTGATGGTGGAGGTGAACGGCTCGGGAAAATATGAGATTCGCGATTTCCCCGCGGACCGGCGAGCCATCGATATCGGCGATTACTACGGCGATTTCTCGAAGATCCGGGCAGAGCTAGGCTGGACGCCGAAACGGACGCTGCGTGAGACGATTGAATCGACGTTGCATTATTTCCGGGATTCGATGCCTCATTATTTGTAGGCATGCCCACTCCTGTTCCCTCACTGGCGCTTCGCGTCCGTCTCTCCCAAGGGGAGAGAAATGCGGGGGGAGTTCCTTCTCCCTGAGGGAGAAGGCTAGGATGAGGGTCTTCCGGTTAGCGGTGCTTTGTACAACCGCCCTAAAGCTTGAAGCCCGCGGCGACGGCATCGCGATGAAACATCCTCACCGTATCGAGAGACAGCTCGGTCAGATCCATTCCTCCCAGTTTGGCGGCCTTCTCGAGAATATCGTGGGGCACCGTCACGATGTGGCAGCCGCACTCGGCCGCCTGAAAGATATTCAATACTTCGCGCACACTGGCCCAGAGCAGTTCTGCATTGGGCAACTCACTCAGCATCGCCAGCGAATCTTTCATTAACGGGATCGGATCGACTCCCGTGTCCGCAACGCGGCCGGCGAAAACGGAGACGACGCAGGGCACGTCGCGCTTCACGGCATCGGCGACGCCCTGGACTTGTTCGCGTGTCAGGATCGCGGTGATATTCAGCTTCACGCCTTCCGCGCTCAGCTCGCCGATCAACGGCAGGGCGGATTCGCCGCGCGTGTTCGTGATGGGAATCTTGACGTAAACGTTCTCCTGCCATTTCCCGATCGCGAGAGCCTGCCGGCGCATCTCCGAAAATTCGTCGGAGAAAACTTCGAACGAGATCGGTTTTTCTTTCACGATCTCGAGCACGTCGCGCGCGAACTTTTCATAATCCGCGACGCCGACTTTGCGCATCAGCGTGGGATTCGTGGTGAGGCCCTTGATGTAGCGCTTCGCATAAAGAGCGGCAATCCCTTCGCGATCCGCGCCATCGGCGAAAATCTTGATTGGCAAATCGAGAAGCGCCGGGGAATCCATGAGGCTCGACGCTAGTCCCGACCGCTTGACCCCGACAAGCGGTTTTGCGGAGCAGCGTTGAGGATGGCGCCGACCGCCTCGCCGAGATTTGAGACGGTGAACTCGGGCTTTTCTCTCAGCGCCTCGCGGTAACCGCGATCGATAAAAACCGCGCGGGAGCCGGCGGCGTGAGCGCAATCAACATCGCGCCAGCGATCGCCAACGAGGAAGCTTTGCTTCAAGTCGATATCCAAAGCTGCGGCCGCGCGCAGAACCATGCCGGGCGCTGGCTTCCGGCATTCGCACGGCTCGCCGTGAGCGGCGCCGGCGTGAAAACAAACTTCGATCGCATCGAGGGACGGAACGGCCGCGCGCAACTTCGCGTGCATCGCCTCGACGATCTCGCGGGTCTGAGTTCCGCGGCCCACATCCGGTTGATTCGTGACAACCACGAGAAGAAAACCGGCCGCTTTCAGTCGGGCGCACGCCGCGGCCGCGTCAGGGTAAAGCTCGAACTCATCAACATGAGCGGGCGGAAGCGGACGGCCGTCGCGGACCACTGGCCGATTGAGCACGCCGTCCCGGTCCAGGAAGACCGCCCGATTTATTTCGTGCTCTCCCATTTCGTCTGCGCCGTCTTCAGCGCCGGGTGCGAGACGAACAAATGCCAGACGACCGCCTGAAACGCTTCCGTGTGCGGGGTTGTGTTCATGGGATTGACGGTCGGAACAATCACGCAGACATCGGCGACCCTGGCCGTGTAACCGCCATCGCGACCCACGATGCCAAGGATCGAGCTGCGCCTTTCTTTGGCCAATTGCAATGCCGCGACCAAATTGGGGCTGACATTTCTTTCCACGTCGCCGCCGCCGACGGACAAGACCAGGAGCGCATCTTTCTCGTTGAGGCGGCTCCCCTTAAGCCACTCGGCGAACACGGTGGTCCAGCCTTCGTCGTTCGTCCGCGCGGTTAGCTCCGAAACATTATCGGTCGGCGCATAACACTCCATGCCCGCTATTTTGCGGAAGTCGTTCACGGCATGAGAAGCATTGGCGGCGCTTCCACCCACACCGAGGATGAAGAGGCGGCCGCCGCGCGAGCGCACCTCCGCCAGAAGCGCGACCGCTTTCTCGCAGGCAGCGACATCGAGTTTGGCGACAACGTCAGCCGTTTCGCGGAGATGTTGCTCGGAGTAACTCATGACGTGACCGACACTTCCTGGCTACGCAGCAGCGCGTCAAGCTCCGCGAGGCCGCCGGGCGAGCCGATCTCGTAAAAGCGGCGATCGACTTCGTACCCGGCGAGCGCGTGCCTGCCAATCAGATCCTGATAAACATCCGCGAGATCAAAAGCTTTCCCTTCTGGCCGAAGCGACAAGACTTCGGCTCTCAAAACACCGAGGCCATAATCGATATGCTTCATCTCCGGCGTGAGCTTCCGTTTGTCGTAGCGCCTGATCTCGCCCTCTTCGAACCAGACGTTGCTCGGCTCCCAGCGGTTGTCGTTTCTGAACACCGTCATCAACGCCGGTTTTCCGCTCCCCGCAAAAGCTCTCGCAGGGCCCGCGTAGTCGATGGGCAAATATGAATCGCCATACAAGACGAGGAACTTGTCGCCGAGCAGAGGCAAAGCTTTTTTCAGCGCACCGCCGGTACCCAGTAAATCAGGGCCGTCATAGGAGTAACTCAACTCCATTCCCAGGCTGCTCCCATTCCCAAATTCCTTTTCGATCATCTCACCGCGATAACTGACACAGAGCACCACCTTCCGAATTCCCGACGCCTGCAACAGCCGCAGCTGATGCGCGAGAAAGGGCCGGCCGGCGACAGCAACGAGCGCTTTCGGAATCTTTTCCGTGATCGGTCGCAGCCGGGTCGCGAGTCCGCCGGCGAGAATTGCCACCGGCCAATCGGCCATGCGGAAGTCATCCGCGGGCAGGTTCATTGATTGAGCACCTTGGTGCCTTCGAAGTCGAACCGGAAGCGCACCTCATTCAGGCCTTTCTCCCGCATGGCATGCCGCAGCTTCACCTTGTCGCCGGCGTAGAACATAAGGAAGCCGCCGCCGCCGGCGCCGATCACTTTTCCGCCCAGGGCTCCATTAGCCATGGCGCAATCGTACCAGGCATTGATATCGTTGTTGCTCATCCCCTGGGAGCGCTCCTTCTTCCGCTGCCAATGCACATCCATCAGCCGCGCGAATTCCTCCAGCTCGCCTGCTTCCAAAGCCTGCTGGCTGCGCTTCCCCAGCTCCTTGATAAAATGAAGGTTCTCCGTCATCGCCTTGTCGGCCTGCCTGCTCTTGTCATCCTGTTCTTTGAGAATCGCGGAAGCGGCGCGTGAGTAACCGGTAAAGAAGAGCAACAGGTTGTCTTCCAGGTTGAACAAAGTCTCCTCGGAGATTTTCAAGGGCACGGCTTCGACCCGGCCATCCGGCAGAAACTGAAAGCAGGTAATGCCGCCGAAGGCCGAAATGTATTGGTCCTGTTTCCCGATCGGCTCGCGCAATTTCTCCAGCTCGATGGAGCAAGCCTGCTCGGCCAGCTCGGCCGGGTGGACGAGGTTCTTCTTCAAGGCATGAAACGCTTTTAGCAGCGCCGTCGTGAAACTGCCGGACGAGCCGAGCCCGGTGCCCGCGGGGATGTCGGCCATGCTCGTGATCTCGAGGTTGCGCTCCTGGACATCAACAAGCTTCAACGCTTCGCGGATGATGGGATGCTTGATGTCGTCAATCGTGGCCGCTTCTTCGAGGCTCGAATATTTCAGAAGAAACCCGTCCACGAAACGGCGGTGGACATTAATGTAAACATACTTGTCGATCGCCGCCGCAATGAGAAAACCAGAGTGCTCCTGGTAGTAGGAAGGCAAGTCCGTGCCGCCACCGCCGAGGGAGATGCGAAGTGGTGAGCGGGTAATGATCATGGCGAAACCTTGCGAGCCACAGCTACAACCTGCCAGCCGAAGGGCGAGTCGCGGAAGTTGAATCGGAACAGGAAGCGAAAAACATTCATGGCAACAGCAGCGATGACCGCGGCCAGATTTCCGTCTGAGGAACCATCCTGGGCAAGCTTTTCACCCCGCGCGATCACGGCGATCCGATACAGATTGAAAAATGGGAAACCGGCGAGATAGACACGTTCCACCCGAAAGCCGGCGGCCTCCAGGACCTGCGCGATGCTCTGCCGGGTAAAGTGCTGCCGATGGCCGATATGCTTGTCGAATGCCGACATCGGGCCGCCTGGCACGGTCACGATGAGCCGCGCTCCTTCCTTCAGGTAGGGTCGTGCGGCGCGAATGAAATCAACGGGAGAATCGACGTGCTCCAAAACTTCGGAGCACACCGCATCAGTCGCCGAGTCCTTGTAGATGTTCATCTCCGCAGGCGGATGAAACAAGTCCGCCACGTGAAATGCCGCCCCAGGCATTTTTTTTCGCGAAACCTCGACGCCGCGCTCGCTCAACTCGAAGCCCACCAGGCGAGTGTGGGGCAAGAGAGCGCGCAATTTCACAAACAGGTCACCCTGGCCGCTGCCAAGGTCGAGGACGCTCGCATTAGAGGACGCGGTTCCCTCCTGGAAAAGCTGCGCGATTAGCGTGTGGCGCATCTCTTGCGCGGGATTGCGACTGGCTGCGGAAGCGTAGCGATCCCAGTGCTCCTCCCAGTCATCCGTCTGCGGTGCGCGACTCGTCATCAGCATTTCACGGCAGCTTGATCACGAAAGCCTGCCCGGTTGGAAGATAGATGGGCTTCTCACGCAGCTTGGAAAAAGCCAGGTCCGTCGCCTCCCGCGCGCGGGTGCAACTCGGAAATCCATAGTCATCGAAGAGCAAGATCCCACCTGGAGTGAGGCGCGGGTAGACAAACTCCACGCAATCAAGAACGCTCTGATACAGATCCACATCGACATGGGCGAACGCAAGTTGCCGGATGTCGGCATCGCTGAATGTTTCCGGGATATATCCCTCGTGAAACTGAACCCTGGCCTTCACTGGTGCGATCAAGGCCCGGACGGCCGCTTTCGAAGTCTGCCCGAAATCGCCCTCCGTGAATGCCTCGCCCTTGGATGTCACAGGCATGCCAACAAAGCTGTCGAACAAGTGCAGCTCACGGTCATCTCCGGCTGCCTGCAAAACCTTGGCGGCGAGTAATGCAGTCCCGCCACGAAATACCCCAAACTCAGCGAAATCCCCCGGGAGCGCGAGCGTGTGTTGCATCAGATGAAGAAGAATCCAGCATCGATCGGGGCTGAGCAACGAGTGCTTGGAAACCGTTTGGTAGAGCTGGCGAAATTCGGGCTGGCCTTCCCATGGCATGAATAGCGGGCGGTAAAGATCGGCGTCGCGAATGACTGCGCCCTTGCTGGCGAGCCGAGTGCGCAACCGGTAATAGCCGAGGGCTCTCAAGACTCGCCGCGACGGGTTGCGCGGCAGGTTGATTTCGAGCGGCAGGAGCGAACGGAGGGCGTGGAAGAGATTCATCGGCGAGGCGCAGCATTGGGCGCTGAGACTCCCTTGGAGCGGGTGGCGGTGGCGAAAAGATTCAGGCCGAATTTGTGGTAACTGAGTTTGATGGCACTTGGGCGAAAACCCGAGCGCACGAGCAGCGGCCAAAGATCGCGCTTGTTGTAGTACATTTTATGGTCGTCCATCTCTGTCTGCGGGCTGAGCCCGAGGCGGAAGGCGGAAAATTCGAGAAACACTTTCCCGCGCCAGGTTGGGACATTCACCAGAAGTAGCCCGCCTGGTTTGAGCAGGGCGTGCGTTGTCTTGAGAACGGCGAGCGGCTCGTCCAGATGTTCGAGCACAGAGATTAGCAACACCGCGTCAAACACGCCGATTTCTAACCTGGCCAAATTCTCTTCGATGGCGCCTTCGTAAAACTCAAATTTCGGAATCTGCCTGATCTCCGGGGCGATGGCGAAGTCCAAACCGACTCCTCTTTGCAAGCGATTTTCAAGGGCCAGGAGGTGGGCCGCCCGATAGCCACAGCCGAGTTCCAGGACCACCAGTCGCTCCGCGCGGGGCAAACGGCGGCGGATGGCTCGCTGCGACAGCCAGACCCCCAGGCGATCGACCCACGATACCCCACGCTGCCCGTAGCTTTCGTGCGCACGCTGACTCATGGGCAGCTCGTTCCCACGACGCGCCGGGTCATCTCCAAAAGCAGAGTGAAACAAAAAGTCTGAAAACCGAGGATGACCAGGAGAAGCCCCAAAATCGCCGGATGGGAAATAGTGGCGAGGCGCATGCCGTGGGCGACGTAATGCCACGCCAGGGTGCTCACGAGGAGCAGACCGACGCCCAACATCGCGCCGGCAAGCAACATCCCCCGGTCGTAGGAAAGAAACTTCTGCACCTTTTCGGCGAGGCCGGGACGCAGGCGATGAATGATGCGGGCCGTCACTCCGATCTGGATACAACTGTAGCCGAGCGTCGCGCACGTCACGCCAAGCAGCATCCAATGTAAGTTGAAGCCGATGCCCCCAATGTTCCGCGGTCCTGTGGCCAGCAAAGCTGAGAGCAACAATCCGAATCCAGTGAGCGCGAAACCGGGCTTCAGCAGGAACGAATCGGGCGAATAGACGAGCATCACTTTCAGGTTCAGCCATCCGGCAATCCAGGGCGAGAGCCAGCCCATGCGGCGATGATGACTGAAACGTCCTTCCCGGTCCTTGTAGAATTTTACCGGCACTTCCGCCGTAGCCAGGTTCAGCCGCGCCGCCTTCAGCACCATCTCGCTGGCATACTCCCACGATTGAGATTTCAGGTCGATCCGCTCGAACGCCGATCGAGTAAGGCCCCGCATGCCGCAGTGGATGTCTGAATAACGGCTGCTGTAAATGCGGTTCAGGATCCAGGTGGTCAGGGGCGTTCCAAAGTAACGATGCAATCCCGGCATGGCCCCTTTCTCAATGCTGCCGCGGAACCGGCTGCCCATGACAAACTCCGCGCCCTTCCGGAAAGCTTCGACAAAAGGAACCAGCTCCCGAAAATCATAAGTAAGATCCGCATCACCCATGATGATCCATTTGCCCCGGATGTAGCTGGCCGCATCGATGTAGGCCCGGCCGAGGCCGCGTTTGGGGATGCGCAAGACTTCACCGCCATGCGCCAGGACGATCTCCGGCGTCTTATCGCTGGAGCTATCGACAATCAGGATCTGGCCACTGACGTTCGCCCGCTTCAAGCCTTCCTTGCACCAGTCCACGAACTCACCCGCGGTGATTTCTTCATTCAACGAAGGGACCACAATGCTTACCTCGACTGAACCAAGGTTCGCGTCCGCCGGCGTGAGGTGTTCGATTGACGAAGACGTTTCAGCCACGGCTTAGCTCCTCCTGCATGGCTTTCATCGCCTCAGTGACGGCTTCGGCGGAGGTGCGCCGGGCCTGCCATCCGAGGGCATTGATCTTCGAGCAATCGAATCGAACGATGGGCACATCGCCCTTCCATCCGCGATCGCCCCCGGTGAACTCATAGGCCGTCTGGCCTGGCGGAATGGCGCTTACTTTCACTGCGAGATCGGCAATCTCACGGACGGTGATGTAATCGGCGGTAGCGACGTTAAACATGTCGAAGGGCCTGGTGGCGCGTTCATCGGCCACGCGCATCGCGGCCAGGACGTCGTCCACATGGATGTAGCTCTTCTTTTGCGTTCCATCGCCCAAAATGCGCAACCGCGCCGGGTCGGCTTTCAAGCGGCGAATGAAGTCGTAGCCGACACCGTGCGTTTGGCGCGGTCCCACCACGTTGGCAAACCGGAAGGCCCGGCCGCAGAGCTCGAACATGTGGCAGTAAGCGGCGATGAGACCTTCGCAGGCCAGCTTGCTCGCGCCGTAGGTCGAAATCGGAATGCACGGCCCGTAATCTTCGCTGAAGGCTACCGCCGGATTCTCACCATAAACACCGCTGCCAGAGGTGTAGAAGATCTTCGGGACCTTATTCACTCGCATGGCCTCGAGGACGTTCTGGGTAAGATAAGTTCCTTCCCAGAAATCGATGTCGGGCTGAGTCACCGCCCGGGCGATGTCCGGGTTCGCCGCGAGATGGAAAACGGTATCGCAGCCGGCCATGGCGGAAGTGACCGCGCTCAGCTCCTTCAGGTCGGCTTTCGCAATCTCGAGCCGCGGATCGTTCGAAATCTCCTGGATATGCGATTGCTGGCCAGAGGAAAAGTTGTCGAAGATCACGACGCGACGGACGCGCTGGTCGTCCAACAACCAGCGGACCAGATGGCTCCCGATAAACCCGGCCCCACCCGAAACGAAAACATTAGTCCAGCCCGGAGTGTAGCTTCGTCCGGGGGAAATCTCGTTGGCGGCGGCTACCATATCGGCGTTTGGAAAAGGCAATGGTCGATCCGCACCTAGGAGTATCTTCTGGTGCGGCTGGCAGTGTCAACCTCACGCCTTTACATCTCTCCCGAGGGCGTTGTAATTGCCTGATGGCAGGCAAAAAGATCATTTTCGTGACCGGTTCGTCCGGATTGATCGGATCGGAAGTTTGCCTCTTTTTCCACGAACAAGGCTTCACGGTCCACGGTCTGGATAATAATCAGCGCGCGACGTTTTTCGGGCCGCAAGGCGATACGCGCTGGAACCAGGCGCGCCTGGCGAGGTTGATCCCGGGGTTCGTCCACCATGAGCTCGATGTCCGGGACCGGCCGGGAATCCTCGCGCTCGTCCGTGAGATCCGGCCGGACCTGGTCGTGCACACGGCCGCGCAGCCGTCTCACGACCGGGCCGCGGCGATTCCGTTCGACGACTTCGACACGAACGCGGTCGGGACGCTGAATCTGCTCGAAGCGGCACGGCAGGCCTGCCCCGAATCGCCGTTCGTCCACATGTCGACCAATAAGGTTTACGGCGACGCGCCGAACTTCATCGACATGAAGGAATTGCCGACGCGCTGGGATTACAACGATCCGGCGTTCGCCGACGGCATTCCCGAAACGTTCTCGATCGACCAGTCAAAGCATTCGCTTTTCGGCGCCTCGAAAGCCGCCGCCGACATCGAGGTCCAGGAATACGGCCGCTACTTCGGGATGCCGACCTGCTGCCTGCGGGGCGGCTGCCTCACCGGGCCGAATCACGCCGGCGTCGAGCTGCACGGCTTCCTGAGTTACCTGGTGAAATGCAATCTCGAAGGGCGCGAGTACCGGATCTTCGGATACAAAGGGAAGCAGGTCCGCGATAATATTCATTCGCTCGACGTCGCGTGCTTCATCCAGGAATTCAGCCAGGCGCCGCGCGTGGGCGAGGTTTATAATTTGGGAGGCGGGAAGGACAATTCCTGCTCGATCCTGGAAGCGTTCGAGCTGACCGAAAAGTTCACCGGGCAGGCGCAAAAATCGGTTTACCTCGAGGAAAACCGGAGCGGCGACCACATTTGTTACTACAGCGATCTGCGCAAAATGCGGGCGCATTATCCGCAGTGGGACATCACGAAATCGCTCGATGAAACCATCGGCGAAATCGTCGCCTCCTGGCGGGAACGGCAGCGCAGCTGACGCGGCTCAACGCGCGGCAATCTGCTCCAGGCGATCGCGCATTCGCCGGCCGGCGGCCTCGATGGAAAGCAGGCGCTCGATCTCGGGCCGGGCGCGGAGGGCGCGTTCGCTGGCTTCATCGCGATGTTCGTAAACCTGCCGCATGCAAGCGGCGGCGTGCTCGATAGAAGGGTCGGCCCAGAAATTTCCTCGCGTGTAAATGGCACGGTCTTCGGCGATCTCCACGATTTTGTAATCGACCAGGAGACTGTTCTCTCGATTCATGAAATCGAGGTTCCCCGAATACCCGGTCGCGATCACCGGTTTGCCCAGGAGCATCGCTTCCGCCAGGCCGAGGCCGAATCCCTCCGAGCGATGCAGCGAGACAAAACAATCCGCCATCGCGATCAAACCGTAGGCCTGCGCGCGCGGCAGCATTTCATCCAGGAGCAGGATGTTTTCGCCGCGGGCCGCTGCTTGGAGTTGCGCCAAATCGGCGGCGTGAATGTCGCCGCCGCTTGTTTTGATCACCAGGGTGGCGCGGTCATCCGCGCGGAACGCGGTTTGAAAAGCGCGGATCAAACCGAGGGGATTCTTGCGATGAAGCTGGCTGTGAAGATCGAACGCGAAAAGAAAAACGAAGCGGTCCTCCGGGATGTTGAGGCCCGCCCGGCTAACGGGCTCGACCGGTCCAACCTCGACTCCGGGTAGCATGTGGTAAACCGGCCGCGACATCCGCGACCGCATGGCCTGCGCGACAAATTCGGTAGGCGACCAGATCTCGTCCACGGTTTCAGCAGCCTCGACCCATTCATCGGGAACTGTCTCGAGTTCCCACGCCCAATAGGCGATCCGGTAAACATCCTCGCGCCGAAACAAACCGCTGCGTTCGTAACCTGACAAAAAATATGGGCTCGCGGCATGCGTGAGGATCGTGACCGGGAAAATCTCGAGGCCGAGCCATTCCGC
>DASQLH010000122.1:0-8587 GCA_035630155.1 Chthoniobacterales bacterium | reverse complement strand
CAAAGACCGGCTCAAAAAATACCAGGACGCTACCGGCCTGACGGACGCGGTCCTGAGCGGCCACGGCATGCTCGAAGGCTACAAGGTCGCGATCGCCGTGATGGATTTCAGTTTCCTCGCCGCCACCATGGGATCGGTCGTGGGCGAACGCATCACACGTACGATCGAGTACGGCACCGCCAACCGTTGCGCGGTCATCATTGTCTCGGCCTCGGGCGGCGCGCGCATGTACGAAGGAATGTTGAGCCTGATGCAAATGGCGAAAACAAGCGGCGCCCTTGCCCGTCACGCCTGCGAAAAGCTCCCCTACATTTCTGTTCTCACGAATCCCACCACGGCCGGCGTCATGGCCAGCTTCGCTTCATTAGGCGACGTCATCATCGCCGAGCCGAAAAGCATGATCGGATTCGCCGGGCCGCGCGTCATTAAAGAAACGACCCACCAGGATTTGCCGGAGCGATTCCAGACCGCGGAATTCCTCGAAGAGCACGGGCTCATCGACCTCATCGTGCATCGCAAGCGGATGCGGCCGCAAATCGCCGAGTTCCTCAGCTATTTTTCGACGACCGTGTGAATGTGGGAGGGGCCTCAGCGCCGCGACCTTCGTCCGCCTACCGGGAAGCGCTCGCCTGGCTTTACGGCACACAGCGTTTCGGGATCAAGCTTGGGCTCGATAACGTCCAACGGCTCCTCCTCGAGCTGAATCTGCCGGGGAAAGATCAGCGCATCATTCATGTCGCCGGGACGAACGGCAAAGGCTCCGTCTGCGCCATGATCGATTCGATCTGCCGCGCGCAAGGGTATCGCACCGGATTGTTCACCTCCCCTCACCTCGTCAGCTATCGCGAGCGCATCCGCGTGGGCGGCGAAATGATCGGTGAACAAGAGGTGGCGGAAGGTCTCGAGGCGATCCGCCAACAAATCGCCGGGTGGGATCCACATCCGACATTTTTTGAAATCACAACCGCGCTGGCGCTCGATCATTTCCAGAAGCGGTACTGCGAATTGGTCGTGCTCGAGACCGGCCTCGGCGGCAGATTGGATGCGACCAACGCACTTACGCCCGTTGTTTCGGTGATAACGCCGATCGGCTACGACCATCAGGCCTGGCTCGGAAACACGTTGGAAGAGATCGCCGCTGAAAAGGCCGGCATCATCAAAGCGCGGATCCCAGTCGTCTCGGCGAAACAGGAGCCGGCGGCAGAGAAAGTAATCCGCGCACGGGCCGTGGAATGCGAGGCGCCGCTTGAATTTGTGACCGAGTCATATTCGACCAGCGCGCTCAGTCTCGCGGGCGCGCATCAAAAACAAAACGCGGCCGTCGCCATCGCCGTCCTGCGCTCAGGCGAGATCGCCATCGATGAGGATGCCATCGTCCGAGGTTTGGCGAGCGTTCAGTGGCCCGCACGCTTTCAGCGCTGGGATGAACGAATCATCATCGACGGCGCCCATAATCCCGCCGGCGCCCAGGTGCTGGCGGAAACCTGGCGGGCAGAATTCGGGGATGAACGCGCCACCATCATTCTCGCCGTCCTCCGCGAAAAGGATGTCGCCGGCATCTTGCGTGCACTCGCGCCGATCGCTCGGCGCGTGATTCTTCCGCGGGCCCGAACAGAGCGCGCCGTTCCGCCAGGCGAGGTCGCCCAGATGGTCTCCGACATTACTCCAACACTCCAACACTCCATTGCCCAATCCCTCTCCGCCGCCCTCGACTCCGCCCGCGCCACCCCCGACCGCATCCTCCTCACCGGCTCATTACATTTCGCTGGCGAAGTGCTTGCCCTTCTCGAGGGAAATCCCGACGCGCTCGAAGACTGCGCGCAGTAGGTCTTGGAGACGGCCTGCCCTCAGGCTGTGGGAACAAATGCCTCGCCCTCACCGGCACGAGGGCGTGCCGGCTCCAAACGATCGGCCCCGCCGATCAACTGTAGCCACGGCGCTGTGTCGCCGTGTTGATCGATCCGGCGCGCCGACACAGCGGCGCGGCTACAGCGCTCCTTCCACCACGATCATCGCCATCGCGTGATTTTCCGTGTGACTCAGCGTGATTTCTCGTTCCCAAACTTTGTTACCCCCCTCGTTCCCAAACTCTGTTTGGGAATGTCCTTGTCCCGGCAACTCTGTTGCCCCGACTACGAAACAAAGTTTCGAAGACAAATGCGTTCCCAAACAGAGTTTGGGAACGAGGAACGACGGAGAAAAGATCGCGGGCCGGAAAAAACGTGACCCTCACCCCAGCCCTCTCCCTCAGGGAGAGGGAGTTCCTTCTCCCCTTGGGAGAAGGTTAGGATGAGGGCGGTCTTGTCGCGCCTTTCGCTTCTACCACGATCATCGCCATCGCGTGATTTTCGGTGTGACTCAGCGTGATCCACACCGCCGAAACCCCACGCTTCTCCGCCAGTTCCTTCGCGCCGCCTTCGAGAATGACAAAAGGTTCCCCGCTCGCCTTGCGTCGCACGTCGATATCCTTCCAACCCATCGCTTTCCCAATCCCAGTTCCGAACGCTTTCGATACCGCTTCCTTCGCGGCGAAGCGCGCCGCGAAATGGCGCGCCGGATACTTCATCGATTGCGAATACTCGATCTCACCCGGTGTAAAAACCCGATTCAAAAAGCGCTCACCAAACCGGTCGAGCGAATGCTGGATACGCGCGTTCTCCACCAAATCGACGCCGATGCCAAGCACACTCATTTGATTTGAAGATTTTCCGTGCGCATCACGTCCGCATCGCTGAAACAGTCGTCCTCGGTCTCATGCTTGTGAGAACTGCCTCCGCACGCGCGAAACTCGACGGCTTAAAGCCGTCAAGTTTACTGGCGGTTAAAACGGTCATCCTCGATAGTTCTCCATGAGCGTCAGCATTTCGCGCACGGCCGTTTCGAATCCGACGAAGATCGATCGCGCCACGATGGAATGGCCAATGTTCAGGTCCACCAGGTGCGGAATCTTATGGATGAGCGCGATGTTCCGGTAGTTGATCCCGTGCCCGGCGTTCACCTGCAGATTGAAATTATGCGCGCGCCTGGCCGCTTCACGCAGCCGTTCCAATTCCTGTTTCTCAATTTCCTCCGTGTAAGCATTGGCCAGTTTCCCCGTATGCAATTCGACCATGTCCGCGCCGAGCGCGACCGCCCCATCGACTTGTTCGCGAATCGGATCGATGAACAAACTGACGCGGACGCCGGCCGCGTGAAACCGTTTCACCGTTGCCGCCAACTCTTTCCCATGGGCCACGACATCGAGGCCGCCTTCGGTCGTGATTTCCTGGCGCTTCTCGGGAACAAGGCAAACTTCATCCGGCAGAATCCGTAACGCGATATCGACAATCTCCGGCGTGTTGCCCAACTCGAAATTAAGCTTCGTCACGATGCTTTCGCGCAGCCGCTCGATGTCGCGGTCCACGATGTGCCGCCGGTCCGCCCGCAAATGCGCCGTGATTCCGTGCGCGCCCGCGCGTTCGCAGACGCCCGCGATCGCCACCGGATCGGGTTCCGCATTTTTCGAATCCGGCATCGTCGCATACCGCGCCTGCCGCAGCGTTGCGACATGATCGATATTAACGCCAAGCCGAAGAGCATTCACGGATGGAATAGGTTCCAGACGGCGCGGAGGAGCAAGCGCGAAAGCATCCGCGTTAAGCTAGCAAAGCCTGCGAAAGCTGGATGTGTGTCCACATGTTCCGCGCGGAGCGCGGTCGCTCGGATCGCCCTACAGCTCAATCATCTTGTTGCGGATGGCATACCGGACAAGGTCCGGGACCGAATCAAGATTCAGTTTGCGCAGGACGCTGGCGCGATGGTTCTCGACGGTGCGCACGCTGACGTGGAGGACGGCAGCGACTTGTTTGTTGCTCCTGCCTTCAGCGATCAATTGCATGACCTGGCGTTCACGCGGGGTGAGAGGCTCCCCCGGTTCAGAGCCGACGCGGTCGCCTTGGGAAGATCCGATAGAGACTAAAATTTGGGCGACTCGGGGCGTCAAAAACGGTTGGTGACGGGCGAGCAACTTAACGGCTTCCACCAAAAACTCCTCCGCCTCGGTTTTGACGATGAAACTCTTCACGCCGGCTTTGAAAGCGCTGCGGATCAGGTCTTCGGACCCGTAAGCGCTGAGCATGGCGATTTCCGTCTGAGGCAGTTGCCGCTTGATCTGGATGGCCGCGTCGAGCCCATTCAATTCCGGCATGGTCATGTCGAGGATAACGACGTCAGGCTTGAGCTGGATTGCCAGGGCGACGGCATCCCGGCCGTTTGATGCCACCCCACAGACTTCCCATCCAGGCTCTCGAGCGACGACTGCCTGCGTGCCTTCCCGGAGGAGAGTGTGGTCATCCGCAATCAGGATGCGAACGCGTGGTGTAGGGGTTGTCACAAGTTCTCCGGGCCCACGGACCTGGAGCAGCACGCGGGCCAGTTTCAAGATAGCCCTTCGTAGCCGACTGTCGCCTAGAAGTGTAGTGAGTGCCCCTCCGTGAAATGGCCGGCTGAGCGCCGGGGTCCGGAACATGGACTTTCAGTCTGTGCGCTCAGCGGAGTTGAACTCCGCTCCAAACTGAGCAGCGGAGAAGATCTCCGCTGGGCGCACAGGCACATGCCTATGTTCCACAGCAGTTGCTCCCCCGCCACGGATCGCATCGGTAGCCGTTCCAAGGCGGGATCGCCAGGCTTGGGCATTGCCCGGCTGCATCGCGCAAGCTAGAGTATCGCTCGGGACCACTCCCATGATCTTCCGCCGTTACCGCAATTCCGGGTTAAACGAAACTTTTTCGTCTAATTCTCGTTAGATGGTGAGATCCTCCCCGTGAGAATTGAAGAGCGAACGCCGACCTACATTTACCTCGTGAGCATGGTCCTCGCATTGCCGACCACATGGCTTTTGGTTGGCACATCTGGGGAGGATGTCCCCGGAATGATTTCGATGATTGTAATGATCATCTGTGTTTTTGCTTGGGTGGCGCTTCTCTCTTGGATTCGGCGGTCCATCATTCGCCGCAATGACCATGGCATGCCAGCCATCTAACCAGACGATGCAGCGAACTCCGAAGGCATTCGGAGTGACTGATCTCGTGTCTCGTTAGGCCCCATATATAATGCCCGCTCAAATCGTTCTACGAATCGCGGCTGCGTTCGTCCTCTTACTCATCTTCTCGCATTCCAGCCACGCCGCGGAGCAAAGACTGGGTTTCGTCACCGAAGTCTACGGTGAAGGGTTTTTTCTCAATCCACTCGTCACAAGAATCCTTGTAACGGAGGTGATTAAGGGTTCGCTCGCCGAGGCCGCCGGCATGAGAGCCGGTGACCAAATCATCCAGATCGAAGGCCGAAACGTCGCTGGGAGACGCGCCATGGAGCTTCGCCCGTTCCTGAAATTGAATCCCGGAGAGACGCGCACCTTACGACTAAAGCATTCTGATGGAACAGAGGTCGATGCTCGAATCACGAAGCCAAAAACATAAGAGAACCCTTCTGCGCTGAACCAAGCGATCCAGCGAACTCCGAAAGCGTTCGGAGTCGCTGATCTTGTGCCTCGTTAGGCGGCACTGGAGCCCCGGCTATTATGACGCTTGAGGACACCAATGGCCAATAAGTTAGCGCGCGGGCGATGCAAGTCCGAATCGGGTCAACGCTAGCGGACGGGGGTGAATGGCATCGTTGCTGGTAAACCCCATCGCCGGTACTCTTACGCCATGCGACCACTTCGGTATTCGATTAACGTCACATTGGACGGGTGCTGCGATCATCGTGCAATTCCGGCGGACGAAGAGTTACATCGTCACGCGGTGGAAAACCTCGACCAGGCCGATGCTCTCCTCTTTGGCCGGGTGACTTACGAAATGATGGAGGCAGCGTTTCGGCCGCCGGCGCGGACGGGAGCGAGGCCGGATTGGATGGAACCCTTCGCCCGGACGATCGACGCGGCCAGGAAGTACGTGGTGTCGAGCACCCTGGACCGGGTCGATTGGAATGCGGAACTCGTGCGCGGGGATCTGGGGAAGGCCGTACAGGAGCTCAAGCGGGAGTCGGGCAAGGGACTGTTCGTGGGAGGCGTGAAGCTCCCGCTGGCGTTGGCGGAGCTGGGATTGATCGATGAGTACGAATTCGTGGTGCAGCCCAGGCTCGCGGGCCATGGGCCAACGTTGTTCGCGGGGCTATCGAAGCATGTCGACTTGAAGCTCGTGGGCCGGCTGGAGTTCGCATCGGGGGCGGTGGCGATGCGGTACGAGCCGAGAAGGTAGCCATTCCTTCTATCGGGCCGCCAGCGGTGGCTTGGCCGTGTTGCACTTAATATGCGAGTTCGCGCCGCCTAACCCGTCGTTGCGGCGACTCGCTGGGGACAAGCAGACGCTTCGCACAGCGAAACGGCTACAGGAAAAAGGCTTGTCGCCGCCCTTCTCCGTTTCGTATCCAAAGGCGTGCCCCGACGAGCTGTTCTCGTATTTGCCGACGAAATCAACGTCGATCTGGCGCGGCGTGCTTTCCCCAAGGCGGCGCGAGCGCTTCTGAGTGTCGCGGGCCTGGAATCCGAAATGCCCTCGGAGGTCGATGTTCATTTTTTCACTTCCGCCTGCGATCCAATCGCGACCGGGCCCCGCATTCACCGACAGGCGGGCCGAGATTTCGCGGCGCGCTTGGAAAACGCGATCGAGCGAATCGCGCAGCTTGGCTACGACGAAGTTGTCGCGATCGGTCGGGATTGTCCGGGGCTTCGGGCGAGCGATATCGAGCGCGCTTTCGCGGAGCTGGCGTCGAAGAAACTCGTCATCGGCCCGGACCATCGCGGCGGCTGTTATCTCATCGCGTTTCATTCCGTCGATCGAGCATTGCTGCGCGGTGTCCGCTGGAAACAAAACACGGATTTCGCCCAGCTTCGCGACCGGTGCGGAGACGAACACGTCTTCCTGTTGCCGATTAAGCACGATCTCGATTCCTGGGCAGACGTGCGGATTTTCGCCCGAGGCGACGATCAGCTGGCGCGGCTCGCTCTCTTTTTGCTCGATGCAATTTGCGGGGCCTCTGCGCGCCTCGTTCACTTTGTAAGCATCGCGTCTCAGCAAATGCGGGTGCGACAGCAAATGCCGCCGCCGGCATTGGCGGCCTGAACCGATATCGTTTCCGCGAGCAGAAATGGCTCGCGTTGCCGCAGCTGCCCCTCCGCGCCCGGTCTCATTAGGCGCCGTCAATGCCCGAAAATCCATGTTACTTCCATCTTACGTTCCGAATCCCGCTCGAAACCGCTTCGTCGTTTTTTGTGTTCTCTGTCTTTGCGCGGTTCCCTTTCCCAGCGCGCACGCTCAGGCAAAATCAGATTCGGAACGGCTCGAGAAACTCGAGCGAGCGGTCGAGCTGTTGCAGAAGCGCAACGCCGAGCTCGAGCAGGAAGTCCAGAGCCTGAAGAAGCAGAAGTCGCCGAACACGGTCTCGGCTTCCGCGGCGACGCCGCTCGCGACGGAGAAGCGATCGCACTTCACTCCCGATTCCAAATCGTATGTCGAGAAGACGGAGGTCAAGGAAGAGAAGAGACCGGTCTTCGTCGTGCCCGGCGCGTCGGAGATTAAGCTCGTGCTCGGCGGGCTTCTCCAAACTCAGTACGAGGCGGGCGACGTTTCCGCGTTCGAAGGCCGCTTCGGGTCCGCCGCGATCGACGATCGTTTCCGCCTGCGGCGCATGCGCATCAGCGTCACCGGCGATTTCGCCGAGCAATTCGATTTCAAGCTCGAAGGTGAATTCGCCCAGAGCGACACCACCCTCACCGTGCGCGACGAAACGAACCGGCTGCTGGCCTCAAATTCGACCCGCACAAGTTTTGGCGGCCTCGATCTTTGGGCGAACTGGCACCAGTTCCCGGAATTCCAGATCAAGTTCGGTCAATACAAGGCGCCTTTCGGTTTCGAACAACTAAGCTCCGATCCGAAATTGTTGACGGCCGAGCGCAGTCAGGTCACGAGCGCACTGACGCCGGAGCGGCAGATCGGCGTCCAGTTTTGGGGCAAGCCGTTCGCCAGTATCCTTCCCGAACAAAAGGATCTGGTGACCTATTACGCCGGCATTTTCAACGGCAACGGGCGGAACGTTGCGGTCAACGATAACGACGAATACATGTTTGTCGGTCGTCTTGAGGTGCAGCCGTGGAAGGGCAAACTTTCCGGTGCCGACGCGTGGCTGAAGTTTGGCGGAAACGCGTTATCGAGTCGGGATGCCGCCGGCACCGTCCTTTCCCCGGCCGGAAGTCTACGAGTGAACAGCGACGGCTCGCTCAGCGCTTTCGCGGCTCTCTCCGCAGCGGAGCGGCAAGGATATGGATTCGACGCGGCGTTCCATTGGGGGCCGTTCGATCTGACGGGCGAATACCTGAGCGAAAGTTACGAAAGCCGTACCGTGAAAGGAGTCATGCCCACCTTCAGCGACTTCCGTGCGGAAGGCTACTACGTCCAGGGCGGCTATTTTATTGTTCCGAAGAAGCTCCAGGTAGTGACGAAGTACGAGCACTTCAATCCGGGGCAAATCATCTCTGACAACCTGGATTCGATCACCGGCGGATTGACCTATTACGTTCGCGGTGACGACGTGAAGCTCATGGCCAATTACA
>DASQLH010000121.1:0-26727 GCA_035630155.1 Chthoniobacterales bacterium | reverse complement strand
ATCAGGCGACGGAGGATGGTCTGCCGCTCGCTCGCGTCGAGGCGGGGCAGCTCCTCGAGGATTTCCCTTACGCTCATAGCATCGAGATTAATGCAACCGTGCCGATGAGGCAACGATCGACATTTCATCCGCAGATTTCACAGATTAACGCAGATTTTTTTTCTGACCTCGGCGCCTGCCAGGCCGTAGCTTCGCAAAGGCTGGTTAGGCCGTTGAACGCTCGCCACGGCGGAGCCCGTCCCGGGGCGAAGGCGGGCTGGACGCCTGCTCGCGAAAGCTTTCGGAGTTTCGGCCCCGCCCGGCGGGGCGCCTCCCTTCAATACACGCCCGGCACCAGCCGCTTGGTGCGCTTCATGTAATCCGTATAGCGCGACCCCAGCGCACGTGAGAGCGCCTCTTCTTCCACATTCATCCGGCGCATAAAGACCGCGAAGATCGGCAGGAGGATGATGAACAGCGCCAGCCAATTGCGGAGCGTCAAAGCAAACCCGACGAACGCCAGCAGGACTCCGGCATAGGAAGGATGCCGCACCAGCCGAAACGGTCCGCGCTCGATCACTTCATGGTCTTTTTCGACCACCACATCCACGGTAAAAAAGCGGCCGAGCGTGATGATGGCCCACCAGCGCAGGGCCACCCCAGCGACAAACAGGAACACTCCCGCCAGCGCAAACAAATGCCCCTGCGGCAGCGCCGCCGCCGGCCAATACGCCGCCACGTAAACTCCCGCGGCCACGCTCAACATGATCCCCACCCACACGACGAGGAGCGTGCTCTTGTCCTGCTTCGTCCCGGTGCGAGTGCGCGAGCGCCGCGTTACCGTCAGCAGCACCTCCGAGATCAGGTAAACGAGCCCGAGTTGGAGCGGGAGCGACATTACGCCAGATGTTTTCGCACAGGGACCGGTTGATCAAAGCATTTTCGCGATCTGTTCAAGTCCCTGAATGCGCCAAATCAAGCTTCGACACCAAATAAAAACATGTTCGGTCGGTGATCCTTCCTTTATTGTGTTCCAATGAGTAGGCCCCCCCCTCAACAGCTCGCACCCGTGCTTTCAGTCTTCAACATGAAGGGCGGCGTGGGAAAAACGATCATCGCCGCAAACCTTTTCCGAGAATTATACCGAAACATCGGCCCCCAAAAGAAGACACTGTTGATTGATTTCGACGCGCAATTTAATCTGACCCAACAGGTATTAAACCAACCAACGTATGAAGCCTTGTTGGCAAAGAAGAAGTCGATTTGGTTTGTCGTGGAGCCAGAGGCGCCGGCCAGTATTTTTGTGACGAGCAAAAGCGACTTAGAGGATGTAGGGTCGCCGTTTGACTACACTACGCGACTGAAATGGACAAACACCGGTTCTGAATTGCACCTGCTTCCCGGCGACTTTCAGATGGCGATGCTTAACTTGCGAGAGAAGGCAGAGTCGTTACATCTTCCTCGAAAACGCTTTGCCAATCTCGTCCGGCGCGCACGCGAAGAGTGCGCGCTAGTGGTGATTGATTGCAATCCATCCTCGTCATTTTTGACTCACTGCGCCGTGGAGAACAGCACGCATCTTCTCGTCCCTGTACGACCGGATAAGTACTCCATGCGTGGTTTGGAAATGACTGCGCAATACGTAGGAAAGCTACCTGGACTACGCCATCGTCCAGAAATTCTGATCATTTTCAACGGAGTTGCTGCTGTCGAGAGCGGTGTTGAGCAGGCAGTGCTAGCGCACGCGGATTATGGACCTCGGGCGCTACGGACGCGAATCCGCACAACCGCCGTTCTGGCAGCTCGGTCCGACTACACTGGCTTCGGTGCTGATAGAGGAGTAAAGAACACGAGGAACGTTCGGGCAATTCTTACCGCTGCTGCCGTGGAATTGCGTGAACTCCTACACATTAAGATATGAAACCGATCGAAATTAAGTTGATCCTTTTCCTTGCCAGTCCGGATTTAAGCGACGCCGATTTCGAGCGGCTCAGCCAGCTTCTCCAAAGCCGTGAACTCTCGCGCTGCATCTCCGCGGCGTCATACTTACGTAAAGAAGCACGTCCCGCTGTGGAGCACATCAAACGAATTCAGCGTGACGTCACGAATGACTTTCGTGAGCCGGAGCTCAATCCGCAGTTTGTTAAAGATGTTTCATCGATCATTCGATCGCTGAAGCTTACTCCTGCAGAAGGTCTTCGGCGTCTGCACTTGGAATTGGGCATTGAAGCAGAGTCACATCCATCGCGTTCCTTGCGTAGCGGTATTGTTCGCCTGCTTCGAGTGGCAGATATGAATCAGATCTGGGCTGCGGCGCAACGGATGAAGTCCAAGGCTACCGGTAAGGCGGAGCAACACGCTTGGCCACTCGGCCAAACGCCGCGACTTGATGGCAACCTATAACGATCAGCTTGCGGACTATTTAGCGGGGATCGCTGCGGTCGGTGCTGCTCACGGTGAGCAACTGGGTGAACGATGCGGAGGCAATGCTCAACCTCTTGTTCAATGGATTCACTGGTATCGGATGCGTGACGTGGAGGGCGAAGCTCTCGAACTGCTCACTGGAGCAGAAGCTTCGATTCGTGAAGCGGCCGGTTGTGTCGCTATTGGCTTGGGTCGGGCAGCTATAACAGCCATCCGGACGCAGCTCGACCTATTGATAGGTTACACGTATTTTCGCGAGCACCCCGCAGAGTGGCGCCGGGTTTGCGACACCGGTGAAGGTTTCAAGCTGAAGGCTGAGTTGCTTCGATATCACGCCGACTACACTCCGGGTTTCACTCAACGCAGAGCACTTCTCCTTCAACAGAACGCACCAAGTTTGGACGATGTTTATGCGACGCTTTCTGCACATGTGCACGGTCAGTCGAAGTATTCTGTGCCCGAGGCGAAGGAGTTGAAGGACCTAGTCTGGAGCGAGCGACGCCTGCGCGAGATCACCGAACTCCAGCACCGATCAGCACAAGCGGCTTCTTTTTTTTTCCTCGCAATACACGGACGCGAATGGCGGGACATTCCGTCGAACTTCGTTAGCGACGCACGTGGCATACTGACCACGGCGCAAGAACCGATTTTCTTCGAGTAGGAGAGGTCATTGGAGCGCGAGCTTCGGCGGTTTAAGCCCGAGATAACGGCGAGTCTGAATTTCCTCCCGCAAATTTTGGATTGTGCGAAGGATCGCTCAACCGCGCCTAAGACGAGGCGGCTGTCGCCAGCATTAGCGATCTTACCAATAGCCGACATCAGCGGCTTTTGGCATTTAGATTTCGCCGTCTTGCGCTTCTTGCCGATGGTACCGCGTTTTTGCACCTTTCGGATGTAGTCGGGCGCAAAGGACATCTGGCGTGAAGTATTGCCCATCTCCACACTGACTGGGCCGATCTTTTCGGCGATCCGGAGGGCCGGGGTCAGTCAACGGATCTATCTGGACAGGATTAACGGGATTGAGGTGGATTGGAATCTTTCATTCCGCTCTGGACGCCAGCGAGGAGTTTGACCAGCGGGCCTCGCGGATGCTACGATGGATCGCGTGAAAAATTCTCCTCGAACAAACTCTGTCACGCCCGCACAACGCGAGGCGCGTGTCAGTGCAGTAATCGCTCACGCCAAGGCGCAGGGCAAAAAAATCCCGCGCGGGGTAAAGCTCATCGGTTTCCGCGAACCGACCGTTGCCGAGCGCAACTTCGCCAAAACGCTTGTCCCGCTTACGCGCAAGCGCTCCAAGGCTGCCGCCTAAGGGCGCAGACGCTGGCTTCCCCCCAAGTTTCGAAGGACGCCCCGTCATGCCGGAATTGCCGCGCCAGGTGATCCGCGAGCGCTTCTTCGAACGCCAATTACGCGAGTTAATTGAGGATGCGCGGGAGGCCGATGATTTTGTGGAAGGAGCTGAGTTCGTTCTGGCGCGTGACCCGGAAGCGGGCTCGGCTTTAGACGACGGAATTTGGTTCCTGCCGATGGCTCCAATCCGCGGAGCGCAAGTCGCGCTCTATTACACGTTCGACGATTCAACAGTCACGCTGCTCGCTATCGCGAGCGTCTGAACCGCTGACGAGCAGAAGAGGTTCCGGCGGCGTTCGCCGCGGCGAACGCCCTACAATTCTCGAAGCGAGCGCCGAATAATAATTCGGTTTACTCTTTTGGAGAACGACGGAATAAGACAGGCGAGATATGAAATTCAGACAACGGGCAATAGGAGCGGGCATGTTTGTTCTTTTGGCGGTCGTGTCCGCTTATGGACAAATGCCTGAGAAAGCGGCGGAACGTTCCCTGATTTTGGACGAAGGCGTGGCGGCGCACAAAGGCCTGGATGAAATCTATGCGCGCTTCTCGGAAGGGTACAAGAAACTGGATCCGGCGGCGGTCGCCAATCTTTACACCGAGACGGCGGCTTATCTGGTGCCGGGAACGGAGATAGAGATCGGGCGGGAAAAAATCCTGGCGTCGTTCACGAAGTTCTTTGATTCGGTGAAGCAGCGGAATGGCCGGCTGGAAATTTCGTTTCAGATCGTGCAGCGACAGGCGGAACAAACGCTCGCCTATGATGTGGGGATTTATACATTGACCTCCTTCCGGGAGGGCGGCGAGACGCGGGTCAGTAAGGGGAAGTTCTTTGTGGTGGGGAAGCCGGACAAAGATGGCGTCTGGCGGTTCCAGGTGGATGGGTTTAACGACCTCCCGAAACCGCCGAAATAATTCCGAGCGATTCTAACCGCGGATTGCCCGCCTTCGCCCGGACGGGCTACGCCGTGGCGAGCGCGGATGACGCGGATAAGGGAGGCAAAAAAAGGCGACTTTCCCGTTTTCTTCATCCGTCTAAATCCGTGGCATCCGCGGTTAAATTGTTCCCCGGTTCAACCATTTCGTTTAGGAAGTATCCGATGACGTACGAGCATGACGCGCGGCGGGACGAGGGCGCCGCGCCCGCAACGCTTCGCGTAGACGATGCGGGCTGGGTGCCGGCTCCAGGTGCTTGTGATGCCTGTGACGTCGTAGCGGAGGCCAGTCTCGGCACATCCAGCAATCGCCTCACCTTTCCGCATTTTTCAATCGCACAAGTCTGTCACGAAGCGGGCGCGAGTTACGCCCGGCACGCGCATGAACGCGCTTACCTGGCCCTGGTGCAACAAGGCTCGCACCAGGATGAAGTCGGGCGCGAGAGCGAGGTCGCGCAGAGTGCGACGGTGGTGGTGATGCCGAGCGGTGTCGCCCACGCGAACCGCATTGGCGGGGAAGGGGTCCGAATGCTCCTGGTCACGCTCGAGCCGACGCTGCGGGAGTTTGCCCGGTTACCGACCCGCTGGAGGGTGTTACACGGTGGGCCGGTGGCTCGCGTTTTTTTGCGGCTTAGGCAAACGCTGGCGCTTCCGCCCGAGAGCGAGCGGACCGCGGTCGAAGAGCTGCTGCTGGAATTGGTAGATGTTGTCGCGGGGACGCCTGAGCGGATCAGGGAGAGCGTCCCAACGTGTGTCCGCGCAGCCCGCACGATGTTGAACGACAGCGCCTGCGAGACGTTCCTTTTGCGCGATCTCGCTCGCGCCACCCAGGTGGACGCGGCTTACCTCTCTCGCGCATTTCGTCGCGCGGAAGGATGCACGATGGGCGAATACCGGCGATGGCTGCGGGCGCGCAAGGCCGCGCGCCTTCTCGGGAAAGGGCGCATGCCGCTCGCGGAGGTCGCGTTCGAAGCTGGTTTTGCCGACCAAAGCCACTTGTCCCGGGTCTTCAAAACGGAGTTCGGCGTCACTCCTCTGCGGTATCAGCGCCTCATGCGTTGAATGCTTGTAGCCACGGGCCTGGGGGCCGTATTGAGAATGGCTTCAGCAAAGGACGGCCCACAGGGCCGTGGCTACAAGTCAGGTCAAAAGCATTCAAGACAAGGCTCAGTGGCGCTGCCAATTTCGGCGCATGCACGCGCCAAACAGATGTTCTCCCGCGGGACGATTGGGATTGCTAGCTGCCGTTGTTTTCTGCTCAGCCCCTTTGGCCCACACGCAACCCTCTCCCGCTCCCCTTTCGTCCGAGCAAAAGAAAGCCGTCCTGGAGAAGGTTATCGAAGAAATCTCGGCTGAATACGTTCACAAAGAGGCGGCGGACAAAATCGAGAGGCACCTGCGTGAGCAGATCGCGCGCGACGCCTATAAGCCGGTCAACGACGAGGAAAGCTTCGCCAAGATGCTGACCGGGGAGCTGCGTCGGATCGGAAATGACGAACACCTCGAAGTAGTCGTGCACCGGCCGGAACCTCCCGCGAATCCACCGCGCGATCCGAACGCCTGGATCGACGAGCTGCGCCTGCGCAATTTTGATTTCGGGCGGCTGGCCACCTTGTCCGGCAACGTGCGTTATCTGGAGCTCCACTCCTTTCCTCCTCCGGAGGTCGCCGGCGAGACTGCGGCCGCCTCAATGCGATTCCTGGCCGGGGCGGATGCGGTCATCATTGACGTCCGGCGCAACGGCGGAGGGACCGGCGAGATGGCCGCGTTTCTCGCGACCTACTTTTTCGAGCAGCGGACGGCCTTGGTCCGCACGTTCCGCCGCGTGGAAAATTCAACCACGGAAGATCGCACTCTCGCTCACGTGCCAGGCCCGAAGATGCCGACAGCCGATCTTTTCATTCTCACCAGCGCCTCGACTTTCTCCGCGGCGGAGGCGTTCGCATTTTCTCTGCAACAACTCAAGCGAGCGACAGTGGTCGGCGAAAAGACACGCGGTGGTGCGAACGCGGGCCGGTATCGTCCGGCGACCGATCGGTTTCGCGTTTTTGTGCCGATTGCCCATGCGACGAGCGCTGCCACCGGAAAGACCTGGGACAAGATAGGGATCGAGCCGGACATAAAGGTCGAAGCTGGCGCGGCCCTCAACGTTGCCCATCGGGAAGCGTTATCACGGTTGGCGCAGAAGGCGTCCGGGGCAGGCCGAAAGAAGGAGCTTGAGTGGATGATCGAGGTGGTCCGCGCGAAAGAAGAGCCGAAGCCGCGGCGGGACCTGCGAATGCTGACCGGTCGCTACGGGCCGCATATGATCGCGCTGGAGGGCGAGCAATTGCTGCATTCGCAGGATGCAGGGCCGCGCTGGCCGCTGGTGGAGGTGGCGAATGAAACCTTCGTCATCGATTCCCTCAGGAAACCAGTTCGCATCACGTTTGGCGGTAAGGGGCCTGAGCAGCGGATCGATCTCGAATACAGCGACGGCCGCAAAGTGGAGTTTAAGAAGGAATCGGGCATTCCGTAGCGACGAATCGATTTTAATCGCGGATAGCGCGGATGACGCGGAGGGGGGAATTGGGACGACACGGCAGTCGTCCCTCCAGTTTGCCTCGGCTGCGAAACAGAGTTTCGAAGACAAGTGCGTTCCCAAACAGAGTTTGGGAACGAGGAGCTGGGAGAGGATGGAGAGCACGAACAAGAGGTTCGCCGCCTATTTCCAATTTCTTAACAGGAGATAACGGAGGCAACAGAGATTCGGGAGTCTTGAACACCTCTCCGTTTTCTACCTTTCCTTCTGTTAAATTGTTTCACGCGACGCCGCGAGCCGGCCCTTGGAGGAGACAACGCTGCTTTGAGAACCGCGGATGGGGAGAGCAGGAAGAGGAGGTTTCCCCCCTTCTTCATCCGTGTAATCCGCGGTCAATATTTTCGGATCCTTGGGGCGGCAATAATCCTCGACGGGAGGGGCGATCTCTGCGCCAATTGGCCCCCTTATGATTAAGAAATTCGTGAGTCTGCTGGCGGCGATGGCGGTGGTGGGTGGCGGAGCGGCACTCTGGGCGCAAGCGGGGGCCAAGGCAGGCGAGGGGACGCTGATGCTTGAGGATAAGAATTACACGCTGTCGCATGCGCTTGCCTATGAGACGACGGTCAATGGCGAGGATGCGATCGCGGTGGTTTTAAGCGGGCAGACGATTTCCGGGGAGGATCTCAAGAAGTCGAAGGAAGAAGAGAAAAAGGGCGGCTTCGCTAGTTTTAAGCGGCCCTTCCTCATTTTGGATTTCTCGAAGGCGGGGCAGCTTAAGTTCTGGAGCGCGGCCGCGGGCGGCACGTCGATCGGGAGGCGGGAGGCCGGCAAGGCGACCGGGGAACTAAAACTCCAGGACGGGCGGGCGAGTGGCAAAGCCAGCCAGCCGAGGGATGCCGAGGGGATGTTTCCCACCGCGTTTGATGTTCGTTTTGATGTGAAGTTGCTCGCGGCCGGCGAAACGCTGCCAACGACCGTCAAAAAAGCGCCGGGCCCGGCGGCGAATGTGAAGCCGACGGTGACGGGCACATTCAAAGGGAATGGGAAAGAGGGGAACATCGCATTCGTGTCGGCACAGTGGCAGGAGCCGTTTAGTGGCAAGGCGGGCATGAAGCTCGTATTTACCGAAAAGGATCATTCGAAAGTGAAGAAGCCGGACTTTGACGCGGCCTTCGGAAAGCTCGGTAGCGCGCTGGTCATCTCGGTCTTCGAAGAGGACGGCGGAATCTATGGCTGCCAGGTGGTCCACAGTGCGCATAAGAAACAGGGCTTTAGCTCGATCGGGCAGATCAGGACAAACAACTTCAAATTCGACGAGGGCAAGGTGGAGGGAGAATTGGTGACCGATAGCGAGATCGACACGTTCGGCGAGAAGTGGGAGGTGAACCTCAAGTTTGTCGCGCCGCTTGGAGAGATTCCGAAAGAGTTTCAGGTTCCCGATTCGAAGAAGCAGGAAGAGACCGCGAAAGAGAAGCCGTCCACCAAGACGACGGAAGCCGACTCGGGCGACGACGATGAAGACGGGGATGACGACAGCGAGAAACCGGCGTCAAAGCCGGCGAAGGATCAACTCAACGTCAAGGATCTCGCGCTTACGAAGGATGCGACCGACTTCGATTACAAGACAGGGGTTGAGCACCTCAATTTCAAGAGCCCCTCGAGCACGAAAGCCGTCTGCACTGAACTGAGCGCGAATCTAAAGGCCCAGGGCTGGAAGAACGACGGGAGCGACCTGATCACCCCTGCGTCTTCGATCCTGAAGCGGAAGCGAGAGGGCGCCTCGCTGACGGTTTTCGTGAAGCCCGATGGCACAGGGAGCAAGGTGCAGATGATGACCGAAGGTCTCTCCTGGGAGGGACAGTAGCCCGATTTCTTAACAGGAGATAACGGAGGCAACAGAGATTTTGGAGTTTAAAAACCCCTCCGTTGCCTCAGTTTCCTCCTGTTAAATTGTCTCCGCGTCATCCGCGGTTAATGCATCATTGGAGGAACCGGATCGTCATCGGGTAACGATAGAATTTTCCATCGCTCGCCTGGATGGAGGCGATGATGACGAAGACGGCGTTCAGGACCCAGAGGACGGCCAGGAAAAGGAAGCCGATCAGGACCAGGCAAAAGATAGCGGCGATCACGTTGTAGATGAGCATCGAGATTTGGAAGTTGAGCGCTTCCTTGCCGTGCGCATCGATCTCGGGTGATTCGTCGCGCTTCCACAGCCAGACGATGAGCGGCCCGAGGAGGTGGCCGGGGAAATGAACCAGAACGCCGAGCAAGGCGCTGGCGTGGCAAAGCGCGTTCCAGCTGCGCACGTTGGTGAGGGCGGGGGCGGTGAGTGGCGGTGGGGTTGGGTATGAAGTTTCCATGGCTCTTAATGAATGGATGCGGCCGGGGCGCGGTTTGGATTCAAGAAAATATATCGCTTCGCAAGCCAGTTTGGAACCGCGGATTACCCGCCTTCGCCGGGACGGGCTACGCCGTGGCGAGCGCGGAGTCCGCAGACGAGGGCAAACGGGAGCCTTCGTCTTTTCTTTGTCCGTTTAAATCCGAATTATCCACGGTCAAATTTTCGCGGTTACTTTTCCTCCAGATTCACTGTGCGCACGGGTACGTCCCAATGGGCAGTCAGGATTTCGAATCGGCGCTTTTCTTCCCGTTTGAATGTTTCCTGGTCGGGGAAGAGCTGTTTGAACATGGCTTCATCACCGGAATCGTCGTGCGCAACCTGGACATTTTTCCAGACGATCGTGATCCGGTAATCCCAGCGATCATTTTCGTTAGCGTGGTGAACCGGCGTTTCGGCGGTCACTTGGAGGGCGGTCCCCAGCTCGATCTGTTTCTTAAGGAAGGGATAATGGTTCTTCTTGAACAATTGGATGAACTCATCGGCGGATCCCCATTTGACCCTGTAGTAATATTCGATCGCGAAAGGCTTTTCGTCCGCCTTTGGCTTGGCGATCGGGGTGGGAGTCTGGGCCTGAACGCCTGTCGCCTGCCAGAGAGTAAACGCTAAACCAATGGCCGCACCGGTCCGGAGCGTTCGTCCCGTCAGATTGTTTCTAAATTTCATGGCTTGCGCTTCTGCTTGATTTTGGGCGTTTAGCATTTCGCGCTCTTGCGCTTCTTTCCGATGGTGCCGCGTTTCTGCACCTTTCGGATGTAGTCCGGTGCGTAGGGGACTTCGCAGGAGGTGTCGCCCATGTCCACCTCCACCGCGCCGATCTTTTCGGCGGTCTGGATGGCGGTTTCAGTGAGCGATTTCACGTAGCAACCGAGGGCGATAACAAAGAAGTTCATTTGGTAGCGGACATCGTCCGGTGCCTGATGGATGGTTTTCCGCACCCGCTCCAGGAGTTGTTTCAACTTCGGCAAATCGAGCTCGGAGTCGTCCTTGATGGAGACCAGGCTGCCCAGCGTGGCCCAGCCCGCGGCGGCGGTCAGAGGTTTCTTCGAGTCGATCCACTCCAGGGCAAGCTCCCATCCATGCGGGCTACCCGCCGCGACCCAGGGCACGGTGGAACTGGCGAGCGGCGGATGAGGCACGTTCGCGATCCAGCGTTGCAGATCCTTTTTCGTCATCTGCGCGTCGTCGGCGATCAACCCGGCCAGATACATCGCGTCGTAGTTGCCGGTGTCGTACAGGTCGAGCGCCAGCTGATAATCTTTCTTGATGCGCTTCCGGATCTTTTGCAAATCCGAAATCTTGACGCCGAAGAACGGCTCCTTCACGCCGTACCTGGACATCACTTTTTTGTAGCTGTCGGAGCCGAGTGGCTTCAGCTCTGCCAGAATTTGTTTTGCGGTCATGCAGATCAGGAGGCTGGCAAATTCGGTCAAAGCTGGCAAGGCTTGGTGGATCGAGCGCTCCGTCGCTCGATGACAAGAAGTCCGCGTCCGCAGGGCGCGCTAGATAAAGCATCGCGCGCGGAGCGCACGATCCACCTAGATGCGCCGGCACCGCAGTGCGCACGGCTTTTGCCAGGCCCGCTCCGACTTTCGCCGGAGCGGGAACAGAAGGTCTCTAACCGCGATCTAGTGGGTGGTCATGCCGTTCGGGGTCGGGTTGTTGGTGGTTGTGTTTCCGGCGGAGCGGTTGTTACCGGCGGACAAAACAGCAGGGCTGCAGTTGGTGTTGTTATAATACATGCCGCAGTTAGCAATGCGTATTGGGCCCGCGCCCGTGGGAGCCTCGTAGCCGATGTTGTTGCCCGAGGAGACGCTGTTCTCAATGCTAACGTCTACGGTCGCCGCGCTTGACCTGACGCCTGAGAGGCCGCACCGGCTTGTCTGCAGGTTACGCAATGCCAAAATGGTGTTGTTAAGGCATTCCACTCCGTGGTTGGTGATGCCATTGATGGCGACGTTTTCAAAGGCGCCAGACACGGTGCCGGAGGTGGTCTGGGTCCGGACACCGACGCCGGCCTTCGAGATCCGGACGTTCTTGAGAAAAAGGTTCGAGGACTGGTTGAGGCTGGCGTCAACGCCGGCGTCGGTAAAACCGCTGATCGTCACGTTATCGAGGATCAGCTCGGCCCCGTCCAGGAATCTTACCCCGTCTGTGCCGGTGCCAGCGCCTTGAATGGAGACGTTCCGGACGACTACTTTATCCGTGGTCAGGTTGGTCGTGATGTTGACCGTGATGCCAGTGGCGAGGCCCGAGGCGAGAATGCCTGCCAGCGTTCCATCGCCATTAAGGGTGAGGGATTTAGTAATGTTTATGCCACCGAAGCCACCCGGGTCGAGGACGCTGATTTCCCCGCCGGTGGCCGTCTTCGACTGAGCCCCCGCGAAGGTTTTACATGGCGCCGTCCGGCTGCATGGGTTCTGGTCGTCGCCGGTTCCCGAGACCCAGGTGCGGGGGGATTGCGCGTGCGCCAGCGTCGAGAAGGCGGCCACGAGAGCCGCGGCCGAGAGGAATCGAATGATTTTAGATGAGTTCATGTTGATCTGTTCCGAGTTAAAGGTTCACTACCGAGGTTTCAGGACCTATTGGGGTCCTTTCCTAAGAATTCCGGAAAGCCAGGGGGCGATTACGAAAAAAGAATAACGGCGCCACAAAATTTGAGGAGGGCGCGGCGACTCTTGCCGATCGGCCTACATTTTCCGTCAGGCCAGACCCGGATTATTCTGGGACGTCACGGAGAGCATCCTTCCAGCGCCGCCTGGCGATTTCACACGCGCCGGAGGGTGAGATGAATGACTTCCGCGGGGGCGCGCGTGCGCAAAGGGAACCAGTTGCCGACGCCGTTGGAGACGATGAGGTGACTGTCGCCCTTCGTATAGTGGCCGGACCAATAACGAAACATGAGGGGACCGAAACCGGTCTCGGCGTTGAGCATTAACTGACCGCCGTGGGTGTGGCCAGCGAGGGTGAGCGGGATTTGCGCGGCGGCGGCAGGGTCGAAGGCATGGGGATGGTGCGCGAGCAGAATGGGGAAAGCCTCCGGGTCGCGCAGCGGCAGCAGTTCTTCAAAGGAAGCGGCGATGGTGGCGTCGTCGTTCCCCTCGCGGCGGCGGAAGGCGGGGCCGCCCCAGCGCTGGCCGAGAAGCTGGATGGGATGCCCGCGAACGGTGAGCTGTTCGGTTTCGTTGACCAAGAGTGGAATGCCGGAAGCTTTCACGCGCGATTCAAACGCTTTGCGCCCCTGGAACAAGTCGTGATTACCTTCAATCATGTAAACGCCGGACTGGGCATCGAGACGCCGGATCGCCTCGATCCCCTCCGGCAGCTCGTGGAGGGCGCCGTTAATCAGGTCGCCGGTGACGAGGATGAGTTCGGAACGGAGATCGTTCACCGCCGAGGTCATCTCGCGGAGCATCGCGCCGCGGGTGAATCGGCCCGCGTGCATGTCGCTGACGTGCGCAATGGTGAGGCCATCGAGGACGGCGGGCAGACCGCGAATGCCGATGGTCATGCGGCGGATACGGAATTGTTCCAGCTGGCGGAGAGCGATCGCAGTCAGGCCGATGGTGAAGAGTTGGGGAGCGAAAGCCGCGGTGGCGGCGAGAAAGGCGCGGCGGCTCACGTGTGCGTCATCGGGTCCGGGAGCCCCGCTCTCGCGCGCATCGCGCACCCGGATTTTGCGGATCGTCCAGCGAAGGACCGCTGCGATTGCACCGATGACCAGGAGCGGAAGCAGGAGCGGCAGGATCAAGAGATGCCAAAGGTAAACGGCCGTGGTCACGACCCTGGGCAGGAAGTCCCAAAGCTCCGATTGCCGGTAAGCAATCACTGCCAGCAATGCTGCCAACTGAAAAAGGAAAAAGAGGCTGTGGAGAATTCTCGTCCGGCCCTTCCATCCCGCTTTGCGCAGCAGACGATTCGCCGAGAGCCACCAAAGGAGATCCAGCACGATCAGCGCGGGGATGATGACGGTGATGATCGACATGCTGAGCGTACGCTAGTCCCTGCGGGTTACACTTTCCAACGGCGGTCATGGACCGCCGCTCCAGAATCAGCCGGCGCGCCTGGTAAGCGCGACCGCCAGCGCAAGAGTAGCTGACATGAAAATCATTGAGGTCAGGAAGTAAGTCAGATAGACGACAGCGCTCTTGATGACAGTCGGGAGCCACGGTTCTGCGTAAGCGCGGCGCATCGCCAGGAGCAAATAAACAGCCGTCCACGCAATCGAACCGACTGTGAACAGGATATAGCTGGGCGTAAAAATTTCAGGCGAGGTTTGAAGACGGAACAGGGCGTAGACGGGCCAGAGAAGCGAGAGGGAGAGGAACACGAACGCTAGGAGGTGGAGGGCGAAAATCAGGTGCTCGGCAAAATAAAACCTCCTCCGTCGAAGGAGGAGCATTAAACCGAGAGCAACGAAAAGCGGGTAAATCACCTGGGTCATTGAGATGTAGCTCTGCCAGCGCGAATTGACCTCTTCGACGAATTGCGGCCCTGGCATTCCGCGTTTGATCGCCAGCTCATCCAAAAAGCGAGGGAGCCAACCGACGGGATTGGCGGCCGTAAAGGTGCGCACGTCGTAGACTGCGGTAGGCCGGTGAATGGAATAAAGCACGAGCGAAAGCGCGAAGAAGACGAGATAGAGTTTAACCGGGCCGAGATAGCGCTTCCGCCGGCCGTTCCAGTAATCGCGGGTGAGCTGGCCGGGCTTGAGGAGCAGAAGCCGGAAGGTTTGCCAAAGCTTCGAGTGTTCGAGATTGGTGATCTCGGCGAAGGTTTCGCCGGCGATGCTGGAGAGTTTCCAGTCATCGCGGTCGCGCCGTTTCTCGCCGCATGCGCTGCAGTAGGCGCTCATGCCGGGCTGTCCGCAGTTCGGGCAGGGGTTGGCTGATGGTTGATCCAGAGTGGTCACGTCCCAGTGCGATTACCTGAAGAGTTCACGTGTCCTGGCGAGCGCCTCACCCAACTTGGCGGAGTGTAGTTTGCCGACTGAATAGAGGATCACAGTCGCTTCCACCGTAAAGAGACGTTGGGGCCGGATGAAACTTTGCTGGTGCAATTTTCCCTGCTCGAAATCGGACGAGTTGAGCGGTAGGAAAATCCATCGGAGCGTTGGCGGCTAGTGATCTGACATAAGATCAGATCGTCGCCAGGTAAACTAGCGAGAACCAAGGCCGGGCGTCGCTTGCCACGAGCAAGATCGGTTTGCGGGAAGGGGATGACGACGACCTCGCCGGCTACAGGTTTGCCCACGCGGCGTCCTCTTCTGGGGAGTTCCACTCGCGAGCCAGGACCGACTCACTCGGGACGGCGCCGTCGAATCCTTCCCGTGCATCTTTTTCCGAGAGACGGACCAGGAACGAGGTCAAAGCCGTCAATTCCTCCGGCGGGAGCTGAGCGGCTGCATGCTTGATTTCCGCGAGGCTCATGGATGGATCCTATCGTATGGCGCTGGCGGGCGCAACAGCCGGGCCGACGGTCATAAGCCCTCGCTCCAGGAAAAACTTCCAGCTTTAGACAAAATACGCGGTTGGCGGCGTTGAGTTATTAAAAGACCGTAAAGAGGTCATGGAGAATGTCGTCACTCATGAAGAAGATTGGAAAGTCTGTTTTGCGGAACTGGGGCCTGGGCTCGTGCTCTTCGCCCGCCAGTTTGTCCGCCAGATCCCGGACGCCGAGGACATCGTCCAGGAAGCTTTCGTCAAATTCTGGCGCAAACAGCATTCCATCGAAAATCGCGGGCTCCTTTACGCCACGGTCCGTTCTGTGGCGCTCGATCTTCTCCGGCGCGACAGCCGGCGGGCCCGGCGCGAGGCCACGGCTTCGCTCGACATGGAGCACACCACGGAGCCGCAATTTGATTTCGACGATGGCTCGCAACGCGAGCTGGCTGCCGCGCTCGATCTTTTGCCCGTGGAACAGCGGGAGGTGCTGGTCATGAAAATCTGGAACGAATTGACGTTTGCGGAGATCGGGGCCGCGCTGGGAATTTCGCAAAACACGGCGGCATCGCGTTATCGCTATGCGCTGACTTCGCTGAAAAAGAATTTTGTCGCTCATGAATGATTTTTCCGAGCTCGAAGCTGAACTGAAGAAGCTGCGTCCGCGGCCGGCGTCGCCCGACCTGGCGGCGCGCATCGAAACGGGCCTGGCCGAAGTGGCCGGGCGCGGAACGGCGACAGCCGGCGTGTTGCCGAAGCGCCGGAGCTTCCGGCCAAACTGGTTCGCGCTCGGCTTCGGTCTGGCGGCGGCGGCGATCTTTCTCCTGCTCGCTCGCGTGAATGTCGAACAGCCATCCAAATCGACGGGGCTGGCGTTGCTGACGCCGGCGCCGATCGCGCCCGCGGCCAAGCTCGATGACGCGTTCATTCCGGCGGCGCTGACCCAGGTGGTCTACGACCGGAAGGACGAAGGCCTGCATTATACCGAGGGACAGGAGGAGCCGATGCGCCGGGTTCGTTCGCGGAAGCGGGAGACGGTTCAGTGGAAGAACCCGCAGACGGGCGCAACGCTGCGAGTCAGTTATCCGAAGGAGGAAGTGACACTTATCCCGGTAGTCGGGCAGTAAGCGGGGATGAAGGCTTCATCGATTTTTCCTACTCGTGCTCCTGCTCGTGATCGTAATCGAAGCCGGATACAGCCGAGCACGAGCACGAGCACGAGCACGAAGCATTAAGAACAAGATTTACCTTAACCAAAACCAAACAATGAAAACAAAAACAGTATCTATGATTGCAGCGCTTGCGCTGCTTCCCATCACGGGCTTTGCCCAGACGCCGGCGGTGCCTCCAGTCCCACCGGTGCCGCCCGTTCCACCGGTTCCGTCTCACAAAGACAAGGACAAGGATAAAGACTACCCGAAGGTGCCGGTGACCTTTCTCGGCGTCGAAACCTCCAGCGTCCCACGCGTGGTCAGCGAACAGCTCGGGTTGCCGAAAGGCTTCGGGCTCGTCGTGGATTATGTGGTGCCGGATGGTCCGGCCGCGGCCGCCGGAGTTCAACAGAACGACATCATGAAGATGTTTAACGACCAGATCCTGATGGAGCCGGACCAGCTATCGAAGCTGGTGCGCAGCTACCAGGAAGGCACCAACGTCACGCTCACCATTCTGCGCAAGAACGCCGAGACCAAGATCACGGTGAAGCTGGGCAAGAAGGAAGTGCGGCAGCGGAACCACGACTTCGGCATGCTCGACATGGAGGACTTCAACGAAAAAATGAAGGACTTCAATGAGAAGATGAAGGAGTTCAAGGTGGACTTTAACTCGGACGTTGGTCCTGACATCCGGGAAACCGTGCGGACCGCGCAGCGTGAAGCTGCGCGGGCCAACGCGGAGGCACGTGCCCGTGCGCGCGAGCAAGTGCAGCGCGTGCGGGAGGAAGCGCAACGCGCCCGGGAGCAAGCGCAGCGGGCCCGGGAAGACGCGCAACGCGCCCGGGACGACGCGCGCCGTGCCTCTGGCCAGATGCGCCTTTTCAGCCAGGACAAAGGCACGATGAAGTCGACCACCATCGACCTCGGCAAAGCGACGATCGTTTTCAGCGATGACAAGGGCGAGCTGAAGCTAGAGACCGTAGCAGGGAAGAAGATCCTGACGGCGAAAGATCCGCAGGGGAAGCTTCTCTTTAGCGGCCCGGTCGATTCCAAGGAAGAGATAGACAAGATGCCGCCGGAAGTGCGGGAGCGTTTCAACAAGCTTGAGATTACCGACCTGCCGGGTGCTGTTCCGAACACGTTCGTCGATCGCGAAGATCTCGAGGACGAGGAGAACGCCAACGACAATGACAACGAAAACAACAACAGCGACGACAACGAGGAGACTGATTCCAGCACGGATGTGTCGAATGCCGCGCTGCAAAGCGTCTCGATGAAATCCGTCCCGCGGTCGTTCAACATCTCACTCTAAACAACTTGGAGGGCGTGCGGTGGAACGCCGTCTTCGCCGGGCGTCCGACATGTTTGCCCTACAATAAGAAAGTAATGAAGGGAACCGTGATCATCGTGCTGGCGATACTGCTCGCGGCACTCATTGCCTCCGCGCAATCTCCGGTTCCCGCGAATTCCGACTCAGCCAAGGAGCTGCAAGGCTATATGGATTCACTGGCCACCGAGAAGAAGCTCTCGGGAGTGCTGCTGGTCGCGAAAGATGGAAAAACCATCGCGAGCAAGGCGGCTGGGATCGCGAACAAGGCCACCGGCGCGGCGATCGAGTTGAACACGAAGTTCAACCTCGGCTCGATGAACAAGATGTTTACCTCGGTGGCGATCGCGCAACTGGCGCAGGCCGGGCGTCTCTCATTTACCGACACAATCGGCAAGCATCTGCCAGATTATCCGAACAAGGAGGTTGCGGACAAGGTAACTATCCATCATCTGCTCACGCACACCTCCGGGCTGGGACTCTATTGGAACGAAATGTTCGCGGCCCAGCGCGAGAAGCTGCTGACGGTGGCGGCGCATCTTCCCCTCTTTGCCAGCGATCCGCCCGCGTTTGCCCCCGGAGAAAAATTTCAATACAGCAACTCGGGATTCATGGTGCTGGGCGCTATTATCGAGAAGGTGTCGGGCGAGGACTACTACAGCTATGTGCGGGAGCACATCTATAAGCCGGCGGGGATGAACGACACCGGCTTTTACGAGCCGGGCAAAGAGACTCCGAACCTGGCGATTGGCTATACGACCAGGTCGGATGACGGGAAGCCGCTGCCAGAACCGCGGGACAACTCGAATATTCGCGAAGTAAAGGGCGGGCCGGCCGGCGGCGGCTATTCCACGGCACCGGACATGGTGAAGTTTCACCAGGCGCTCCTCGGCCACAAGCTGCTCGACAAGAAACACACCGAGCTGATCACGACCGGGAAGGTGGATGGTCCGCAGGGGAGCCGCTACGCCTACGGATTTGGCGATAACAACGCCAGCGGGAAACGCCGCATCGGCCATAACGGCGGCGCGCCCGGCATCGCGGCGGATTTCGCGATGTTTCCGGATACCGGTTACACCACGGTCGCGCTGATGAATTCCGATCCACCGTTCCTGATGCCGATGGCAAAGGCGATGAAGGAACGCATTCCGGCGAAGTAACTCTCGAGGAAATAGTCCGCCGGGGACTTAACCCAGCTTCGGCAGCTGCCCGGCGGACTTTTCCTTGCGGTTGACCATGAGGTCAGCTGCTGCGCCAACGAAAATGTAAAGAGAGAGCAGAAGCAGTTGCCACATGGGCAGGGCGTAGCGCGGGAGAAATTCGGTCACCAGACAGGCGGATAGCGTCATCAGGAGGCCGATGGCGATCAGAGCGATCCCGAGCGCGGGGATAGCCCCAACGTTCTTCTTCTTTCGTCGCGCGATGACGATGAGCAATAAGAGACTGCCGAGCCAGATCAGGAAGGCTTTATTATAGCTTAGGCCCCGCCGGAGGTGGAAGTAGGGATACCGTTCCGGAATTTGAATTATCGACTCCGCGGTATGATCGCGAAAAGTGACGAGTTTCGCGCAAGCAGGCATCTCGTCCTTGTGGTCGAAGAAGTAGGCGGTGGTACTGAGGAGCCAATCCGGAATTTCGGTCCCAGACATTTTCAGCGCGGCGAGAAACTCCGACCTGGCGACCTGCCAGTGCTCGCGAGTGGGCGGCAAGAGAAATGCGTACGCCATTTTATTGACCGCAAGATCAAGCCGTTCCCACGGGATGGAAGTTTCGCTGGGAAACAGGATGACAGCCGCCCTTTGCATGAAGGGCCTCCCGACCACCTCCCCGCCTTCTTCGTGCATTTGCCCCAGAAGAGTCAGGAGCCGGCGCGTCTCCGGTGAGTAAGTCCGCGCCTCCACCTTCTGCAAGAGCGCGGCGCGCTCCGGCGGAGGTAGAGTCTTCAAGAACTGCAAACGCCACATGAGGGTATGTCCAATTCTGGAATGCGGATGGAGCTTTGTCTTTCGGGCCACATACTGCATCCAGGAATTGGCGACGCCGAAACAGGCAATCCCAATGGCCAGCGCGATGACGGCCTGGCGAAGATGTTTCGCTCTCAGCCTTCGCCGGCGCCGCCGCGGGGCACTGGAGGCAAAGAGACCCGCAACGCGGTAATGCGCCCAGGAAAGAATAAATGCCGCGGGCAGCAGCAAGATGAGCCAGACGTTGGCGTGCCGGGAGAGAAGGCAAAGGCAAAGAACGATCGCAAAGAGATACCAATCAACCCACCGCGGCTCGGAGCGGCTTCGAACCAGCCGCAATCCTTTCGTGACGAGCAAAATGACGACGACGACGCTGAGAGTCTCAGAGCCGGTGCAGTGGGCGAACGTGTAGAAGAGCGCGTTGCTCGCCCAGGTCACGGCCAGCGCGAGGCGAATCCAAAAGACACGGCTGATCGACAGGATGAAATAAAACGCGGCGGCGCCGAGGGCGAGGTGCTGGGCACCGATCAGGAGCCACACCCCGGTATCGGTCAGTTGGGGGAGTCCACTCTCGGCTCGAGCTCCAGCGATTCCTCGCCAGCGTTCCAATTGTTCGCCGAGAAAAAGCGGCACCTTCGCGAGATAACTGTAGGCTGGCGCGTGACCCCAAAAGGTCGTGACCAATGGACGGAGCGTCAGTTGCGAATAGGCATCCACGTCACGCCAAAGCGGCGGGATGGTCGCGATCATCCACACCGACGGCGCGAATAAGCAAAGCAGCAGCGCGCAATTCCTGGCGAGATTGAGCGCAGGCCCCCCGGCTCTTGTGCTCTCGGACATGCGCCGGCATCGTGGCGGCAACGGCTGTGTGAGAGCCAGACTTTTTCTTGCCGTTTGCGACCGCCGCACTAAATAAGCGGAGCGCCATGGCTTCGGACGACCGGAAACTTCCTCGCGATCCCACGCCGATCGTCGGCGCCCACACGGATATCGCGCCGCTGGGCGGGCCGAAGCCTCCTCACGAGCGGACCGCGGATGAAGAGCCCGATGTGGTGGATTGGGAACGGCTCGCGGGAAGCGAGCGATTTCGCGCGCTGCTTAAGGCGAAGCGCCGCTTCATCGTGCCGGCGACGATCTTCTTTATCGTCTATTATTTTGCGCTTCCGGTGTTGATTGGTTACGCGCCGGAGTTCATGGCGAAGACCGTCTTCGGGCCGGTGAACCTGGCGTATCTCTTCGCGCTTTCGCAGTTCTTTGTGGCCTGGATCATCGCCGCGCTTTACGTCAGGGCCGCCGCGCGCTTCGACAAGATGGCGGCTGGGGTTATTAACGAGAATCACGGCAGTGATTCTGTTTCGTAATCGTACTCGTGCTCATGATCGTGCTCGAAACTCAACGATTCCGATCACGAGCACGAGCACGAGCACGAGCACGAGTGGGAAGTAAGACTCCATGACCGCAGCGCTGGCGATGTTCCTGGGGTTCGTGTTGATTACGCTCGGGATCACTTACTGGGCGGCGCGGCGGTCGCGGGGTGAGGCCGCTTACTTCGCGGCGGGGCGCCGCATTACAGCGTGGCAGAACGGACTCGCGGTAGCCGGCGATTATATGAGCGCGGCGAGCTTCCTCGGCATCGCGGGGATGATCGCCTTCAATGGCTATGACGGTTTCATGTACTCGGTGGGCTGGCTGGTGGCCTACCTGACCGTGCTCTTGATTGTCGCCGAGCCGCTCCGCAACGCCGGGAAATACACGATGGCGGATTTACTCGCCTACCGGCTGAACGCCCGGCCAGTCCGCGCGGTCGCTTCCTTGAGCACGCTGACGGTTTCCACCTTCTATATGATCGCGCAGATGGTCGGCGCCGGCGCGCTGGTGAAGTTGCTCCTGCCGGGCGTGAACTATGAGACGGCTGTAATCGGCGTCGGGGTGCTGATGATCGTTTACGTGGTCTTCGGCGGGATGCTGGCGACAACCTGGGTGCAGATCATTAAGGCGGTGTTGCTGATGAGCGGCAGCATATTCCTGTCGATCCTGGTGATGAAGCACTTTGGGTTCAGCTTCGCCGCTTTTTTCGACGCAATCAGCAAGGTGAGTTGGACCGCTGCGGACGGCACGCAGGTCACGCGCAATTTTTTCCAGCCGGGCCTGCTTTTCAAACCGCCCTGGGGCGCCATCGACCTGATCTCGCTCGGCCTCGCGCTCATTTTCGGAACGGCGGGGCTGCCCCATATCCTGGTGCGATTTTACACGGTGCCCGATGCGCGAACGGCGCGGCACTCCGTGGTTTGGGCGATGATTCTCATCGGCTCGTTCTACATCATGACGACGTTTCTCGGCTTCGGCGCCGCCACGATTCTCACGCCGGGCAAGATCAGCATCGAGAACATGGCCGCGCCGCTGCTCGCTGCGGCGCTGGGCGGCGAAGTCTTCTTCGCTTTCATCAGCGCGGTGGCGTTCGCCACCATCCTCGCGGTCGTCGCGGGCCTGACCATCAGCGCGAGCACGAGCTTCGCGCACGATTTTTTCACGAATGTGATCCACCACGGCCGGGAGCGGCGTCCGGGTGAAGAAGTGCGGGTGGCGCGGATTACCGCTTTCGTGGTGGGCGCGGTCGCCATTCTGCTCGCGATCAAGCTGCGAACCGCTAATGTCGCGTTTCTGGTCGGGCTCGCTTTCGCGGTCGCGGCGAGCGCGAACTTGCCGGTGATAGTGTTCAGTATTTTCTGGCGCCGCTTCAACACGGCGGGCGCGGTCGCCGGGCTCCTCGTCGGACTCATCAGCTCGATTGTATTGATCATGATTAGTCCGAGTGTGATGGGAATGGACGCCAAGGCTTTGATCCACGGAGAACCGATTTTCCCGTTGCGGAATCCGGGAATCGTCAGCATTCCGCTGGGCTTCCTCGGCGCAATCCTAGGGACGTTCCTGCGGCGTGAGCCGCGCGCGGAAGCGAGGTTCGCCGAGCTGAGCGTGCGCGCGAACACCGGCCTCGGCGCGGAGAAGGCCACGACAGATTAAACGCGGACGCGCGCGACCTTTATGACGATCAATTTCCGGTTAGTGCTGCTGGCCGCGCTCGTCGCCACGGGCGTTTCCTGCGACCGAAAACCGCCGGCGGCCGATCCCGGAACGGATGACGCCAAGTTGCGACCGGAAATGGCAGTCGCGCGCAAAGGCGCGAGCCCAACGCCGATGCCGGACGAGGCGAAAGCCAGCCCGACGCCCGCCCCCTGATTTTCCATCCCAGGATGACCACGCATTTCAATTCCACATTATGAAAAACAAAATCCTGATCGCATTCGTCGCGGCGCTGTCGCTGGCCGCAACAACCTCCCTGGTCGCCGCGCCCGGCAAGACCTACACGCCCGACCAGATCGCCGCGGAGTCAAAGCGGGCGAACGAATTTTTCGACAAGAATTTCGACGACTTTGTGGCGCGCCATCCGCAGTTCGCTTCGCAGCTCGGTCTCAAAACCGGGTACGACAAATGGGAGGATCTTTCCGATGCTTCGAACGCGGAAGATCTCGCGTTCTCCGTGCAAAACCTGGCCAGGTTGAAACGCGATTTCGATTTCGACTCGCTCGATCCCCAGACGCAACTGAGCTGGAAGCTATTTGAGAACGACGTGCAGCAGAACGCGGAAGGATTCCGCTTCCGCTTTCACAACTATCCGGTGAACCAGATGTTTGGCTGGCACTCGCAGACGCCGACGTTTCTCATCAACATTCATCGCGTCGATTCCGTGCCGGACGCGGAGGCCTACATCGCGCGGCTGAACGGCATCGCCAAGCAGGCCGACCAGGTGATCGCCAACCTGGAGTTGCGCGCGGAGAAAGGGATCGTGCCGCCCAAGTTCGTTTTCCCGCTGGTCCTCGACGCTTGCAAAAACGTGATCAAAGGCAAGCCGTTCGACAAAAGCGAAACGGACAGCACGCTGCTGGCGGATTTCACCAAGAAGGTGACGGCGCTGAAAGATGTGGATCAGCCGACCCGCGACCGGTTGTTGGCCGAGGCGAACAAAGCGCTTCTTGAATCGTTTCAGCCGGCCTACCAAAAGCTGATCGCCTTTCTCGAAGCTCAGGAAAAGACGGCGCCGGCGGAAGGGGGTGCGTGGCAGTTCCCGGATGGCCGTGCTTATTATGAGCTCGCCTTGCGGCGCACTACGACAACGAAGATGACCGGCGACGAAATCCACGACCTCGGTTTGAAGGAGGTCGCGCGGATTCACGCCGAGATGACCAAGATCAAGGAGAAGGTGAAATTTAAAGGCGACCTCCAGGCCTTCTTCCAATTCATGCGCACCGATAAGCAGTTTTACTTGCCGGACACGGATGAAGGCCGCGCGGAATATTTGAAACGGGCCACCGACATCATCAACACGATGCGCGGGCGGCTCGACGAACTGTTCCTGACCAAACCGAAGGCTGACGTGCAGGTCAAAGCGGTGGAGAAGTTCCGGGAGAAATCTGCCGGCAAGGCATTTTACCAGGGCCCGGCGCCGGATGGTTCACGGCCGGGCATGTTTTACGTGAACCTGGCCGAAATGAAATCGACGCCGACTTATGAGTTGGAAGGGCTGGCCTATCATGAAGGAATTCCCGGCCACCACATGCAGATCGCGATCGCCCAGGAGCTGCAAGGCATTCCGAAGTTCCGGAGAATGGGCTCGCGTTATACCGCCTACTCGGAGGGGTGGGGGCTTTACACCGAGCTGATCCCAAAAGAAATGGGGCTTTACCAGGACCCTTATTCCGATTTCGGCCGCCTCGGGCTGGAGCTTTGGCGCGCCGGCCGCCTTGTCGTGGACACCGGCATTCATCACAAAAAATGGACGCGGCAACAGGCGATCGATTATCTGAAAAAGAACACGCCGAACGCGGAGGGCGATTGCGTTGAAGCGATCAATCGTTACATCGTGATGCCGAGCCAGGCGACCGCTTACAAGATCGGCATGCTCAAGATTCTGGAGCTGCGGGAGAAAGCGAAGAAGGAGCTCGGCGCGAAATTCGACCTGCGGCAATTCCACGATGTGGTGCTGACGAACGGCCCTGTTCCGCTCGAGACGCTCGAAGAGCTGGTGGCCAGGTGGGTGAAGTCGAAGAGTTCCAGCTAGTTCGCCGGACCCGCTACGATCCTTTTCGGAACCAGCGGAGCGCTTCCTGCACCTGGCTGGGCAGCACGACATGCCCGGATGGGTGGGTCTTGTGCCGGATGTTGGTGAATCCCGCTCGCCGCATGGAATTTTCCACGGCGTTGTGCTGCTCAAGCGTGGCGATCATGTCCCGCGCTCCGCTGCTCAGGAAAATAGGGTTGCGGAGGAAGTCGCGGCCCGGTTGGAATCGCCGGTAGCCTTCCGTGATTCTTTCCTCGTTCATCCCCGTGAGAAAAATCCCCGCCAGGCGGTAACCGCGCGCCCCTAGGAGCGGCGCGAGGTAGCTCGCCCGTTTCGCGCCGCCGGAGTGCCCCACGCACGCGATCGGCCATTTGACCGAACCGGGGAAGCTTCGGTGCAAAGCATCCAGCGCCGCCAGGGTGTGACCGGCGCGCCATCCGGAGCTGTCCTGCCGGGCGGGCTGCGGCCCATCTCCCGCGATCAAGACCCACCCCGCCGCCAGCGCCGGGGGGCGGTAAAACATCATGAGTGCATCCCGATTCTGACGTTGGTAATCGCTCGAGGCGAAGACCACCAGGACAGGCCAGGTTTTCTTTGGATCAAACCCGCGTGGCACTGCGAGCACAGCCACCGTGTGGGACGGAATCGCATTGCCGCCTTCCGAGACGTAGGATTTTTCCGAATCGCTCAAGGGCACGTTCGCGCGCACCGTGGCGGGAGGAATAAAAGGAGTGCCGGCAAAGTTCAAACCCGCGGCAAATGCGCGCGTGGAAAATGCGAGGCACGCGAGAGCGCAGAAAATCTTTGCCAGGCGTGGGCGCGGATTTTTTGTCGCGCGAGTCACACGATTACGACAACCCGAGCGGGAAGAAAGTTCAAAGGCAGGCAGGCGGGCGGTGGCGGAATCGAGCCGGCGCGCAGGTTTTTGGCTCGCCCTAAACAAGGGTGAAGGTTAAACTCTGAAGTCATGAAGAACCAGCGATAGCGCCGGGCTTAATCGGATGCGAGCTACGCTCCTGCACTTTTTCATGTTCACGGCTCTTGCTGGGTTACCAGAGCTGGCGGCCACACCTTCTCCATCCGCCGAGGCCGGGGCAGCCTCCATTTTTTTCCAGAATGTCCGGAAGCTTTGCGGACAACGTTTCGACGGCGCGACGGAATTTCCCAAGGATGATCCAGGGCACGCGCTGGCCGGAAAGAAGCTCACTATTTCGGTCGAGCAATGCAGTGATAACGAGATTCGAATTCCGCTCCAGGCCGGTGAAGACAAATCGCGGACCTGGATCCTGACGCTCCGCGACGGGCGATTGCTCTTGAAGCACGATCACCGGCACGCCGATGGCACGCCGGACAAGGTAACCATGTACGGCGGGTGGGCCGTGGAGGGCGACGCAAAGCGGCAGCGCTTCGCGGCGGACAGCGAAACCGCGAAGCTGATTCCGGAGGCTGCTACCAATGTTTGGACGTTGGAGATCGACGGCGCGAAAGAGCAATTTATCTACGCGCTCGAGCGGCACGGTCAGCCGCGTTACAAGGCTGTCTTCAGTCTGAGGGCAGTGGCGCCGCCGGGATTATAGTCTCGCCGAGGATAAAGGCGGAGGATATCCTCTGAAGTCATGAAGAGCATGACTCGCGGAATTGTATTTTTGCTCGTCGCTTGTGCGACGTCAGTCATTTATGGTGCGCCGCCGCCTCCGCCTCGCGGAGTGCACGGCGTAGACGTGGTCGTAAAGCAAAATCCCAGCAAGCGCACGGTCACAGATACCCGGGGCAATTTTGCTCTCGATGGCCTTGCTCCCGGCACCTACGCTCTGACTTTTCGCGCGCGGAAAGCCAAGGACACCAAAAACCAGGCGAGTGACGAGGTCACGGTGGCCACCTCCTATTCGATCAAGGTCGATGGCGGGAAACGGGTGGTGAATCAAAGCGGCCTCACGACCGACAATCTCCTGGGGGGTCTCAATATCGTTATCGAAGTGGGTTCCGGTGCAAAGGTTCGCGGGCAGGTCGCTGCTGGTGCGCTCCAGAAAATGGTGTGGATTCCGCAAGAACCCGGCAGCCATATTCCTGGGCGCTGGGTCTCCTCGGACTCACCGGAGGCCAAGCGCGCTT
>DASQLH010000120.1:0-6116 GCA_035630155.1 Chthoniobacterales bacterium | reverse complement strand
GCCAGCTCTATCTCGGCGAGCGTTTTCAAATGTAGCGAAAGGAAATGAAGTGATAACCAAAAACGCTCATCCGCCCGTCAAAGTCACCGGACGCCACCTGCAAATCACCGACGCGATCAACGATTATTGCACGCGCAAAATCGAGGGCCTGCATCTCGATTACCCGAAGATCATCGAAGCCCACGTCATTCTCGAAGTGGAAAAATACCGCCACTCGGCCGAGATCGTCCTGGTCTGCTCGAATCACATCACGATCGAGGCCTGCGAAGAGACGGACGACATGTATGCCGCGATCGATGCCGTCGCCGACAAGGTCCAGCGGCAGATGCGGAAGTATAAGACGCGGCTCATGCGAAAGCACCGCCCCCGCAAGGACATCGTCCAGCATCTTGAGGAGCAGGTTCTTCATCCCGAGCCGACAGAGGAAGACGAACATCACGAGCATGCCGTTGTCAGCACCGAGCGGCTTCCGGTGAAGCCGATGTTTGTGGACGAGGCCGTGCTCCAACTGGAGATGTCGCACCGGCAATTTCTCGTTTTCCTCAATGCGCGCAGCGCCAAGGTGAACGTTCTCTACCGGCGGAAGAGCGGCGATTTTGGTTTGATCGAGCCGACGGCAAACTGAGCGGCTAAACGCGAATGATGCCGCGCTGAATCGCGCGGACGACGGCTTCGGTGCGATCGGTCACTCGCAGCTTTTCGTAGATGGTCGCGACGTGGGTCTTCACCGTGCTTTCGGCCACAAAGAGCGCGGCTGCGATTTCCTTGTTGCTCTTGCCGCCGCTGATCATCCTAAGCACTTCGATTTCGCGGTCGGAGAGAGATGCCCCGGACATGGAGCGTTGCGCGAGCTCCGCGGCCACGGCGGAATCCACGAACGATCCCCCCGCGTGGACCTTTCGGATCGCTTCCAGCAGAACGTCGGTGACGGCATCCTTGAGCAGATAGGCGCTCGCCCCGGCTTCTAGTGCGCGATGGATGCGATCGTCGCCCGCATAGGTGGTGAGGACGACAATTCGCGCGTCGGGCGCCTGGCTGACGATCTTGCGGATTGCTTCGATCCCGCCAAGCCTCGGCATTTCGAGATCCAGGACGGCGACATCGGGGTGGAATTCCTGGAAGCGCTCCACGGCTTCGATTCCATCCCTGGCTTCCGCGATTACCACCATGTCGCCGGCGCGATTCAAAATCGAAACGACGCCTTCGCGGACGACGTTGTGATCTTCGGCGACCAGCACTCGAATTTTTTTGGCGGGTTTGGTCACGGTGCTTAAACGGCCACGCTCGCGCACACTGCTGTGCCGATCTCAGGTTGGGCGATTATTTCCAGGTTGCCTCGAATTCGTTGCATTCGTTCTTCCATACCCCGAATGCCGAGCCCGGGCGCGCGTTGCATCGATCCTTTCCCATCATCCGAGACGCGAAGCATGACTTCGTGCGGCAGATATTGGAGCGAAATCGAAATCTTTTTCGCGCCCGAATGGCGGATGGCGTTGGCCACGGCTTCCTGCCCCACGCGCAGTAACTCAGTCTCAATCTCGTCTGACAACTCGTAAGCATCCCCTGCGCGCACCGCTTCCAGTTGAATCGATTCGTCAGTCAGAAGATGCCGTCCGATTTTCTCGATCGCGCTCAAGAGATCGGAGTCCTGGAGATCGCTGGAACGCAAGAGCAGAATCGAGCGGCGCGCTTCATCCAGGCTTCGGCGAGCGAGAGCCCGGGCCTTTTCGAGATGGCTCCAGGTCTCTTCATTTTTGTCCGGCGTGGTTTGCTCCGCGGCGTTTATCTGGACCACAATCCCCGTAAACCCCTGGGCGAGCGTATCGTGGATCTCGCGGGCCAGCCGCATCCTTTCTCCCACCACAGCCTCGCGCCGCTCTTCGCCGCTCCGGCTGGCCGCTTCTAGAAGCCGCTCGAGGTGGGAAGAAAACAGCCAGATCAAATAGGCGGTAGCGGCGTACCCTACGCTCCAGAACAAAATCGCCTGGAGGTCGAGCGGTGAGGAAACCCATGAAACCCAAACCAGAACCGCCACGCAAATCGCCCACCATGCTCCGAGAAAATAGCGGCCGGTGACGAGCCCGCTGATGATGATGGTGGGAAGAAGCAAGGCCGGCGCCGCGCTGCGAGGGCCGTAGGCCGAGATGACAAAAGCTGCTACGTGCGAGAGCGAAACAAGAAGGAGCGCGGCGGCAGTCACGACGTTTTTTTTCCGGACGTACCAGGCGGAAATGAGCAGGATGAAAAGCGAATCGAAACTGGCCCAGGGGAAAAACGCGCTTCGGATCACCCCGGCGTATACGAGAACGAACAGCGCTATTTCCACCAGTCCGGAAAGGATCAGGAGCCGCGAGACAAACTGAGCTCGCAAGGGCAGCTCCCACGCGAGGCGCTCCGGATTTGGTTTGCGGAAGCCGGACGCTATCTGCTCGAGCTTGTGCCGGATTGTCATGAGGTCCATCGCCAGGTGGCGGCGATTTGTTCCAGAAGTTTATCGGGCGAGTCGCCTTCAGCCGTCAATACCCAGAGAGAATTGCCCTGTCTCCAGACCAGGCGCGCCGCTTTCGGACTGGATGCCATCTCTCCATTGAGCGGTCCGATCTTGTGAGCACGCGGCTTCACGTCACCGAGTGAGGAAATCGCCGTCTTAACGGCTGCATCGGCATCGGCGCCCAGGTTCGTCATGGTCACAGTTATCTTTCGCGCCTGAGGTCCTTCGAGCGCTACAATGGTTCGGTCGGGAAAGACGGCGTCGGTTGTGGTGAAACGAAATCCGTCCGGCGCCTCCAGCGAAAATCCGAGCCACGGATTCGAGTAGCGCCGGCCGGCGATTTGATAGCGAGCGGTTTTTTCCGGGACTTTGATGGTGCGGCCATTCAACTCGAAAGCTGTAACCTGGCACTCCACGTTTCCGTAAAGCTGCGCGCCAGCCGCGAGTATTTTGATGAGCTGATCGTCGCCCGGGGAGGCTCCGAATCGCAGCCTCGCTGCGTCCGCCGGGCCCGGCGAAAAGAGCGCCGAGTCGAGCGCGATCCAGCGGTTATCCAGATAGACTTCGGTCCAGGCGTGTCCGCCCCATATGCCGTTCGCATACGCAAACCCCATGACCACGCGCGAAGGGAGACCGGCCGCCCGTTCGAGCGCGGCGAGGAGAACCGCGTACGCGACGCATGTGCCTCGCCGGTTACGCACCACTTCCGAAGCGGACGCCAGCGCTATTCCCAGATCGAACTCCAGGTTTTGGCTCACCCAATTTTGCAATCGCCGCGCCTTCTCGAAATCTCCCTCCACATTGGCGGTCACTTCCCGTGCGATTCGAATGACTTCCGCGTCGTCGCTCTGGACTAGCGCATTTGGACGCAGGCAACTCTCATCCGGCTTGTCGTCCGCCTGGCCCGACGCATTTTCGCGCCGCCGCATTTCGAGCACCACGGTCGAACTCGACTTCTCCACAATACGCTGGCCCGCGCCTTCCATATCAGGCCAGCCGAGCTCCGGCTTCAGGTGGCGGACCCGGAGCGTTATGGCGGAGATGCTGCGCGGATCGGGCAGGAGAATATTCGACCGCGCCATCGTGCGATCGTAACTTTCCTTCGGCAATGTCGTGGAAGTTGGCGGCGCTGAGGCTTGAGCCGTGGCCGCGCGACTGCGCGGTTCGATGACGAGTTCGCCGAACGGAAAAGTTTGCTGCCGCGTAACCCAGCGGCCGTTTTCGTCAATCGTGACAGTTTGTTTGCCGGGAAAGCCCTCGATCGTTTCCTCGCACTTGAGCAACTTTCGGCCGTTGTCGTCCACGGTCCCGATCACCTTCCGTTCTATCTTGACCACGTTACCGACCTCCGGCGAAAACATGCGATACGAAATGGTGGCGCCGTCCTTTTGTAGCTTCTCGCGGCTGAGTTTTTCGATTCCCTTTGGTCCAACGATCGTGCCCGCAAACGGAACCTTCTTCTCGTACGATTTTCCTCCGGCTTCAGTCACGATTTGAAGCGCCTCCTCGCTGCGAGTCACGCGAAGCCGAGTGGAAGCCTGCGAGCTGCTCATCGTGGCGACGAGCGATTGCATTTCGCCTGCGCGATTCTCAACCGTTTCGGTTTCGTTGGTAATAGAAACTTTGCTGCCCAGGCGATTGATTTCCATAACCATCCGTTCCTTCGTGGTCACGTTGCCGTCCGGGCCGGCCACCGTGGACTCGGTGAACGAGCCCGAAGGTTGATCCGCTAATTTTAGGTCCCAGGCGCGGTCTACAGCCGGTGGCACTTCGCCCGCGACCGTCCAACTCGCCATGGCGAAAAGCGCTAAAATGAAACCCGCTGTTCGGCGGAACGAAGAAGTGTGTTGTCGTAACGAATTCATGCCTCAACTGAACGCCAGAGCAGGGCGGCTCGGCAAAACAGCAAGGTGTTGAATTTTTGCTCCTCCGAATGGGGGAGAGACCGTTCAAGGCTGGAAACTCGGTCTCCCCCGCGATATGGGTCACGATGCTAAAGACGATCGCGATAGGAATGATGGCGTTCGCAACGATCGCGACCGCCCAAACGCCAGGCCCGTCTGCTCTCCCCGCTCCAGACGATGTCGCCGCGCCGCCGGCTGAGGCGGAGAAAACCGAGTCGGGCCTTGCTTCGAAAGTGTTAACGCCAGGGAAGGGCGCGGCGCATCCAGCGAAGACCGACCTCGTGACGGTGCATTACACCGGCTGGACCACCGACGGCAAAATGTTCGACAGCTCATTGACGAAGGGAAAGCCCGCGACATTTCCGCTCGACAAGGTCATCGCCGGCTGGACCGAAGGCGTGCAGTTGATGGTAGCGGGAGAAAAGCGGCGGCTCTGGATTCCGGAGGAGCTCGCCTACAAAGGGAAAGCCGACAGACCGGCCGGCATGCTGGTCTTCGATGTCGAGCTGATTTCGTTCGCTGCGCCCGCGCCGAAAGAAACGCCTTCCGATCCGAAAAAAGCGCCGGACGACGTGCAGCGACCGCCGGGGGACGCGGAGCGGACGGGCAGCGGCCTGAGTTACAAGGTGCTCAAACCGGGATCGGGCCGTCGCCACCCCACTTCGACCAGTTCCGTCACCGTGCATTATTCCGGCTGGACCACGGACGGAAAATTATTCGACAGCTCGGTCTTGAGTGGAAAGCCCGCGACGTTCCCGCTCAATCGCGTGATCCCCGGCTGGACGGAAAGCGTGCAATTGATGGTCGAAGGCGAGAAGCGGCGTTTCTGGATCCCGGAAAGCCTCGCCTACGCCGGCAACGGACCGATCTACGGCGATCTCGTTTTCGATATTGAGCTGATCAAGATCAACTAGACGCGCGGAGCTTGCGAAGCTGGAGCTTCGAAGACAAGTGCGTTCCCAAGCTGGAGCTTGGGAACGAGGATGAGGGGGGCCGAGCGATCAGAATCGCGGCGGCTGTTGCCATCGCGGACGTCGATTTTAACTACGCCTCCTCGATCTGCACCCAAGCGCCCCTCGTTCCCAAGCTCTAGCTTGGGAACGCACTTGTCTCCGAAGCTCCAGCTTCGTCAGCGCTACAGCCATGCATCGCACCGCAACCGCGGCTCTGCTCCGCCGAGCCATTCATGCGCGGACGAATATCGCCAATGCTCCGGGGCAACCACCCACCCGCGTTTCACCGGGTTATTGTGCAGATACTCCAGCTTCTGGTGCATCATCGCGTCATCCGCTATCACCTGCGGATGCGATCCCTCCTGCCAGATCTGGTGCTGAGTGGGCTTGTGCGCTCCGCGGTAATAGCGAAGCTGATTCAGAAGCCATTCTCGATTTTCCGTGGCAAGTTGCTCCAGAAGTTTTGCGGCGGTGAAGCTCTTCATATCGCGCAGCACCGTCGAGAGATCGGGCGCCGCGAGAATGGCGTGGAAGTGGTTGTCGAGGATGACCCAGGCGTAAATCTTCAGATTCTTGTGCTGTCGACAGTACTCGAATGAGCCGAGAAGGACGTCGCAGCAGGCAGCCGAGGTGAAGACCGGCAGCCACTCCACAATCGTGCAAGTCACGAAGTGAGCGCGGTCTGGGTGGTGAACGCGATAGCGGCTGCGCATTCAGATTACACGCTGGCGAAGCAGAGCTTCGAAGACAAGTGCGTTCCCAAGCTGG
>DASQLH010000119.1:0-5047 GCA_035630155.1 Chthoniobacterales bacterium | reverse complement strand
GCGCACCTGCGAAGGGCTGACGTTGAGCGCGGCCATTTGCTCCGGCTTCAGCCAGATGCGCATGGCAAACGTGCGGCCGCCGAGAATTTCCGCGCGCTGCACCCCGGCGACGGCGGTGAGGCGGGGCTGCACGATCCGATTTAGATAATCGGTGATCTCATTCGCCTGAAGGATATCGGAGTTGAAGCTGAGATAAGCGGACGCGAAACGTGAGTCGGCCGATTCGATATTGATGACCGGGATCTCCGCTTCCGGCGGCAGATCGCCGCGCACCTGATTTACCTTGGAACTGATTTCCGAGAGAGCTTTGTTCGAGTCGTAATTGAGCTTCAGCCGCGCCGTGATGGTGGAAAGGCCCTGCGTGCTTTGCGATTGCAGATAGTCGATCCCGTCCGCGGCGGCGATCGCGCGCTCCAACGGTGACGTAATGAAACCGCGCACCAGGTCCGCGTTCGCCCCAACGTAAACAGTCGTCACGGTGACAGATGCGATGTCGCTCTTCGGATACTGCCGCACATTGAGCGAGGAGATCGCCTGCAAGCCGGCGATGACGATGACAAGGCTCACGACCAGCGCGAGCACCGGCCGGCGGATGAAAAGATCGGTGAAAGACTTCATTCTTTAAATGTACGGCTCGCGCTGTAGCCGCCTCGCTATGTCGAGGCGTCCGCCACGCGACGACAGAACGTTCCGGCGAAAGCTACGCCTCCGGCGCGGCGACATAGCGCCGCGGCTACAGCGTCGATCAGATACCGAGTCCATCATCACGCGTCTGCCGGTTTCGGATTCAGCTCGGCCTTGGGCTGGAGCGTGTTGTCCACCACCACATCCATCCCGTTGCGCAGCTTGAAGACTCCGATGCTGACCACCGAGTCGCCCTCCTTCAATCCCTCGGTGACCGCGACAAAATCGCCGCGCGTCTCGCCCGTGCGGATGAATTGCTGCCGCAGGATCAGCGACTCCTGGCCGGTCTTGTCATCGCGCTTCTTTTCGATGAGGAAAACGGAGTTCCCATACGGCGCGTAGGAGACCGCGGTCGCGGGAATAAAGAGCGTCGGGTTGCTTTGCGGCAGAAAGACTTTCACCCGGCCGAACATGCCCGGGCGCAGCGCGTGATCGGCGTTTTCCACGGTAGCCTGGAGCGCAACGTTGCGCGTGACAGGATCGACGGACGAATTGACGGCCGTTAGTTCCCCATCGAATTCCCGGCCAGGCATCGCGTCGGTCGTCACCTTGACCGCGAGATCGGCTTTCACTTCCGCGAGTTGCTGTTGCGGAAGCGCGAAATCGACAAACACCTGATCGAGCGCCTGCAGGGAAACGAGGGCGTGCCCGACGTTTACCATCTGTCCGGGGTTGACGGTGCGAATGCCGGCCGCCCCATCGAAGGGCGCGCGAATCTCTTTCTTATCGATAATCGATTGGATGTTTTCGACGGCGGCCTGCTTCTGTGTGTATTTCGACGAAGCCGCATCGAGCTCAGCGGCCGAGATCACCTTGCGATTCGCGAGGTCTTTGGCGCGCTCAAAATCAGCCTTGGCCAATTCCGCATCGGCCTGCGCCGAACGCAGCTGCGCTTGCTCCGCGGAGGCGTCCAGTTTTATCAGCACATCGCCCTTTTTGACGGTCGTGCCGGACTGGAAATTGATCTCGATGACAGTCCCGGCCAGCTCGGCACTGATGATGGCGCCTTGCACGGCATTGATCGAACCGACAGCGGTCAACGTCGGCTGCCAGTCCCCTTTTTGCACCGGCGAGCTGGTGACCGTCGTGGGCGGCGGCACCATTTTTTTGCCGGCGGCGACCAGCGTCATGATCTGCCAGACTTTGATTCCGGCGATGAGGAGGAAAACGGCGACAAGCCCTATGACCACCTTGAAGACGGCGCCCCGCAAATTCCGCCTTTGCGGAACCGCTGAGGTGACCGGAGCGGAGCTGGGTGATCTAGGCGAAAGCAGGTTCGTGTTCATGTTTGAAAAGCAGGCTCCAGAGCCTGCGCGTGACCTCGAGTTGGCGCACCCGCCGCTCTGCCGCCGTCATCTCCTGCGGCTGGAGCACGTCGCGCATTAACATTCCCCGGGCGACGGCGAAGATCAGCTCCGCCATCTCGCGAGGTTGCAACCCGTGGACGGCGTTTTCCTTCGCTTCGGGAGAGCGCGCGATTAAATCTGTCACTCCATCCATGGCTGTCTGCAAAACGTCACGGACCAGATCGGCGATTTGCGGATTGCGCGATGCTTCCGCATAAAGATCGACCACGAAAGCAGACTGGACCTGGGGTGTGTTCTCGCAGCAATGCGCCGTGAACAAAATCTCGAGCGACTCCCGCAGCGCAGGCGCCTGCCGGGCGCGTTCCAGGACGTCGTGGATCTCCTTCTTATGCCCTTCCGCCATCGCGGAAATGACCGCTTCCTTGTTCGCGAAATAGCGATAGATCAACCCCACGCTGATGCCGGCTTCGGCGCTGATATCGTGCATGCTGGCCTGATGAAAGCCATGTTTGGCGAAGCAAACCATGGCGGCTTCAAGGATTTGTTTCCGGCGATCAAGTGCTGGTTCGGGTGGGATTTGCGACATTGGAAGGATAATGAATGAACGTTCATTCATTGTCAAATAGCCGCTGAGATCGCCGCCACTCAGAAGAGATTAGTGTGGCCGAGCGGGTTCAAGGAGCGGCGATTTGCAATCGCCGACCCAATTTAAAACGGCGATTGCAAATCGCCGCTCCTTGATGGCTTGACGCAATTCCACGCTGGTGGCCTGCTGATTGGCGTGAAGTCTCCTCGCCCAAGGGAACTGTCTGTCGGTCCGGAAGTCCCGGCCAAATTTCCGCCGACTCTGCGCGCCCTGATCGGCGTCTCCGGCGGGCGCGATTCCGTGGCGCTTTTGCATTGGCTCGTAGCCCGAGGCTACCAAAAGCTCATCGTCTGTCATCTCGATCACAACTTGCGGGGCAAAGCCGGCCGGGCCGACGCCGCGTTTGTGCGCCGGCTGGCGAAACGCCACAAACTCGACGTGGAGATCGGGAGCGCGGACGTGAAGGCGCTGGCAGCTCGGCGCAAGCAATCTATTGAAACGGCGGGGCGGACCGCGCGCTACGAATTCTTTGCGCGCGTCGCTCGTCGCCGGCGTTGCCGCACCCTTTTTCTCGCGCATCACGCCAATGACCTGGTTGAGACGTTCCTCCTGAACCTCTTTCGCGGCGCCGGTCCAGTCGGTTTCGGCGGGATGCGCGAGATCGCTGCCCGAAAAGTGGCCGGCATTGAGCTGCGGATCGCCCGCCCGTTGCTCGGAGTATGGCGCGAAGAGATCAACGCCTATCTAAAGGAGAACCAACTGGAATTTCGCGACGACCCCACCAACGAGACGCTGGAGCCGGTCCGAAATCGCATGCGGCGCCGGATCATTCCGTATATCGAAAAACAACTGGGGCGGAAGGTGCGTCGTGCTCTTTGGCGTGCGGCTGTAATTGCGGCGGACGAAAGTGAGTGGCTGACCAAGCTAGTCTGCCAGCCCGAAGGCAAGGAGCTCGCAGTCAAAAACCTGCGGACCCAGCCGCGCGCTTTGCAACGCCGCACCATTCAGCAATGGCTGCAATCTCGCGCGGTGACTGATCTCGATTTCGAAACCATCGAGCGTGTCCGCGCGCTGCTCGATTCGGAATCCCAGACGGCCAAAACGAATTTGCCCCGCGATCGACACGTTCGCCGCCGCGCCGGCAAAATCTTTATCGAATAATCGGCTCCTGTAGCAGCCGCCCTGTGGGCGGCTCGAGACCGGCCCTGATTCAACAGTCGCTCCCGCGCTTCGCACAGCGAAGTGGCTACAGAAGCAGATAGCGAAACGGCTACAGAAGCATGAGCAGGCGCAGCCAATCCGTGTTTCATCCGTGTCCATCTGTGGCTAAAGTCCCAATCCAATGAGCTCAGATGTTCGCGTCCGCTTCGCCCCGTCGCCCACCGGTTACCTCCATATAGGGGGCGCGCGCACCGCTCTCTTCAACTGGCTTTACGCGAAACACACCGGCGGCACATTTGTCCTGCGCGTCGAAGACACCGATCGCGCCCGCAACACCGCCGAAGCCGCGCAAGCCATTTACGACGGGCTCCGCTGGCTCAGGCTCGATTGGGATGAAGGGCCCCAGGCCGGGGGAGATTTCGGGCCCTATTTTCAAAGCGAACGCGAGGCGATCTACCAAAGTTATCTCGACCGGCTCCGCGCGGCGGATCGCGTCTATGATGATCAAGGCTCAGTCCGCTTTCGTTTCGCGCGCGAAAAGGTGACCGTTGACGACGTCATCTGCGGCCACATCGAATTCGACATGGCCAGCGCCGAAACCAATCCCGACATGACCATCCGCCGGCCCGATGGCTCGTGGATTTTTCATTTCGTGAACGTGGTGGACGACATCGAAATGAAGATCTCGCACGTCATTCGGGGCGAGGACCATCTTTCGAATACGCCGAAGCATGTGCAGCTTTATCGGGCTCTTGGCGCTGCGACGCCGCGCTTCGCTCACATCCCGCTCATTCTAAATCTGGATGGCTCCAAGATGAGCAAGCGCGATCAGGGCGCGAGCCTGAACACCTATATCGAAGGCGGCTACCTGCCCGAGGCCGTCCGCAATTATCTCTGTTTGCTCGGCTGGTCGCCCAAGGATAATCGCGAAAAGCTGGAGCTCGCTGAAGTGGTGCGCCTGTTCGAGCTCGAGAAGATCCATCGCAAGAATGCCGCCTTCGATCTCGACAAATGCATCTGGCTCAACGGCGAGTATGTGCGCGAGTTGGCCGACGATCGTTTCCAGGAATTGGGGATAAACGCCCTGGAAAAAGCCGGCATCGATCTTTCAAAATTCCCGGCTGATTACGTGCGCGCCGCGCTCGAGACCTGCAAAGGAAAATTCAAGCTCTTCAGCGAGCTGCCCGCCTATTGCGGTTTCTATTTCATCGACGACTTCGCCTTCAACCCGGAAGGGGTGGCGAAGCATTTCGTTCCGGAGAACAAACCGAACCTTCTCGCTGTTCGGGAAGCGTTTGCCGGGCTGGAA
>DASQLH010000118.1:0-7537 GCA_035630155.1 Chthoniobacterales bacterium | reverse complement strand
GAACCTTCCCTCATGGTAATAGACTCCAGACAGCGCGCGATGCGCTTCCGGCGACCCCGGGGAAAGTTGGAGAGCTATTTCAGCCTCCTTTTTTCCAAGGGCAAGGAAGCTGCGGTCGGGGTTATAATGCATCCGGTTGGTCGCCTCCATGGCAAGGTAGGCATGAGCCAGCGATGAATTGGGTTCCAATTGCAATGCCCTCCTGAACAAAGCAATTGCCTTGTCGAAATCCTCCGGGGTCGAACGTTGGAGCAGCCGTCCCGCCGTCAATGCCTGGTTCGCCTCTGCATTGCGCAACCCAGGATCCCATTTGGTCTCAATCAAATCCGCCCAGTCGTTCGCCCTCAAAATCGAGTAGATCGCCTGGGTGACCTGCTTGGGGAAAGCAGGGCGCGCATCGCTCGACCCATTCTCTTCCCAGAGATGGCTGAAAAGTGTTTCTTTCGACGCCGGATCGATCAGTTGAAAAGAAATCCTTTGCCGCCCCTGCAGCCTTCGGATCGTGCCCGCGGCGATGGTGCGTCCGTGATTCTCCCGTCTTTCTTTACTTAAGTCTGACATCCGATCGCGGCTGACGGCGAAATCAGACTTTATGGCAGTGACGCGCGCGGGACCTGACGACATGAGGCCATTTTGAAGCGAGGCCGCGAATGCTTGCGTGAAACCCGGGTCCACCCTCGCGGTGTCCAAATCGTAAAACGGCACAACCGCAATCGAGCGCGCCGCCAGCACGTCTTTTTGCAGCGCGGCTTGAATTTTCTGGGCGCGCACCTGCCATGTGAGCGAGCCGGCTCCAAGAAGACAAAACGCCGTGAGCAACGAGGCCAGTCCGCGATTCTGGCGCACCCACCGGCGCGATTGCAGCCACACTCCCAGCGGACGCGCGGCGATAGGACGATCGTCGAGCCAATTTTGGAGGTCATCCGCGAAACCGGCGGCGGATTTATAACGGTCCGCCGGATGCCGCTCCAGGCAGCGGGCACAAATCGTTTCCAGATCGCGGTCCACATTTCGGGCCAGGGTCCGCACCTTGGGCGCGGGTTGGTCCGACGATCGTTTCATCACCGCAAAAGCGTTGCCGCCCACAAAAGGGGGCTGGCCTGTGAGGAGCTCGAAGAGAATCGCGCCGAGGCTGTAGACGTCGGCAGCCGGGGTCAGGTTCGCAGCCGGGCCCTCCGCTTGCTCCGGCGCGATGTAACCGGGCGTGCCGAAAGTAGCGAGCGAACGCGTCAGACAGCTCGAAGTAGCTTCACACCTGGCCAGGCCGAAATCGCTCACCAGCGGTGCGCCGTGATCGTCCAAAAGAATGTTCCCCGGCTTGAGGTCGCGATGGAGGACGCCTTTCTCGTGCGCGAACTGCACGGCCCGCGCCACCTTGACCATGAGCTTGACGCACTCCCGTGGATGCCGGCGCAGCGGGCCGCGGGCCTGCACCAGGCTTCCCGCTGGCGCGTACTTCATGGTGTAAAAAGGAAAGCCGTCCGCCGTCTCACCCACCCGGTAGATCGGGACGATGTTAGGATGGTCCAGCCGGGCGGCCGTCTCCGCCTCCCGGCGAAAACGCGCCACGATGTGATCGGAATCGCCCTGGTAAGCCAGGACGCACTTCAGCGCGACGATGCGTCCTGAGTTCGGTTCTTTCGCCCGGTAGACCACGCCCATGCCGCCGCGCGCGATCTCGTGGAGGATCTCATGATCGGCGATGTGCCAATCGCCATCCCGGGATTTAACCCCAGCCAGCACTTCTTTGAAAGTCTCCCTCCCTGATGGAGTCTTTGGTTCATCGAGCGCGCTGCGCAGGAGACAGTTCAGGCAGAGCCCGTTGGTCAGGCGCGAAATCGAGTGGCATTCGGCACAGCCCTCGGGTTCAGCCAGGATCGCAAACGCGGAATCAGCGAAGGATCCCTTTTCCATGCCTTAGGCGGGTTCCACGCTCAGGGTGGCGCACAGATAACGAATCTCGTCATCCACGTTCGCCTCGGATTCGACTGTCTTGGCGATTTCCTCCCGCAACAGCGAACGATACCGCGTCCGAAAGTGATGGAGCAGACTCTTCACCGATGGCTCCGGGACGCCGAGAGCGCGCGAAAGATCCTCATAACAGATTTCCGTGCGTTCCGCGGCTAAATAACGATGCAACACTTCGTAGACTCGCCGCCGGCCCTTGCTTTCGCATTCCAGGCGCAGAGCTCGCAATGCCTCTTCCGCGATGGCCGCGGCCCAGCCCGCATCAAAGAGCGCCTCGGGCGGCGAGGACGCAATGGCCGCCGCGGGCAGAGTCAGCTGCGGGGATGTCTCGGACATCCATTTTTCCCACGAAACAAACTGCACGCCGCCTCCGCGTTTGTGCCGCCGGCTCTTGACCGCCGCATCGATCAGGAAATTCTTGAGCGATTTCAGCAGCAACCAACGGAAACGTCCCCGCGTCGGATCAGCCGATTGCAGAAGATTTCCCTCCAGGATCAGGAGGAAGAAATCCTGTGTCAGGTCCTGCGCGTCCGGCGCGGAATAGCCGCGGCGGTAAATGTAAGTAAAAATCGGCCGCCAATAAATATGGCAAAGGTGCGCGAGGCCGGGATCGATCTGGCTTTGGGCTCCCGCAGGGCGCTGCCGGATTAGACTCCAGCGCGTTGTCACGAAATGTGTCAGGGAGCGCGGGCTTTCAACAACGCAATCATCTCTCACGCATCGAACGTGATTGGTTTGGATTTTTCACTCAAGCACAAAATCGCAAGGCAGAGAGGCTTCTGTAAATGGCCTGGCCAGCCTCGATGCTCGAGCGTCTTAAAGCCTATTTTTCTTGGAAAGCGGTACGGGCCACTTCGAGCCGCTTTGCTTCCACCCGCTCGCACTGCTCGATCGCCCGGTTCTCCAGGCCGGAATAATCCAGGCGCGCGAGTTGCGGCATCGTCCGGGACGCGCACTTCAAGGCGCGCCAGAGCGAGCGCTTCCCGGTAATGCCCAGCACGAGCGCCTCCAGCGCGAGGAGTAATCCCACCTCGCCCTCGGCGTCCTCACTCAGCTCGATCTTCGCGCGCGAAAGTTTTTCCACCACCCAGGCGCCGGCCTTCCGCACTGCGCTCTCTTCCACGCCGAGCTTTTGCATCAACTCCTTCAGTTGCTCCTGATCGTGCTGAATGTCGTCGCGCAGGCCCTGGAAGAATTTTTCGAACGGCTTCTCGCGGTAGGTATCGATCAACCGGTCGAGGAGCTCCAATGCCCCCACCGAACCGGCAAGGTGATCGTTCAGGTAATTTGTGAGCTCCTTCATTGCGGCTCGCTTCTGGCTGCACTCAATCATGCCTGACGGGCGCAAGTCAACGCGCAGAAAAGTGCCCGTCTCATCTCAATATGCTTGCCGCCCGCCTGCTTTTCCGGTTATCACCTGAAAATCTCACGGTCCGGCCCACGTCATGAAAAAGAAAAAGGTTCTCTCAAACAAACTATTCATCAGCCTCCTCGGCGCGGTTTCGGTCGCCTTCACCGCTTCCGCGGAGCGCAGCCCAGCCGGCCTTCAGGGTTATCTTGGCCCGCTTTTCAAGGCCGCGAGGCCGGCGATCCCCGTTCCGTTGGCTCCCACGGGTCCAACCCACGAAGTAACGCCCGCGGCCATCCTCGCCCAATGGAATCAGATCTCGGTGGACGCCAGCGGGATGGACCACACTCCGGTCCCGCTCGGTGACCCGCGCATCTTTGGCGAACAAGTGGGACCAGTGCGCGCGGCTCGTGCCGTAGCCATTGTCCATGTGGCAATTTTTGATGCGGTGAACGGCGTCCTTGGCGGTTACGACAGCTTTACCAATATCACTCCAGCGCCAAATGCTTCGATCGCTGCCGCAATCGCGCAGGCGGCGCACGATACTCTCGTGGCTGTTTTCCCTTCGCAAAAGGCGACGTTCGACCAGGCGCTGGCTATCGACTTGAGCGAAATGGCCGATGATCCCGCAAAAACCGCCGGTATTGACCTCGGTCAGCGCGCCGCTGCGGCAATCCTGGCCCTGAAAGCAAGCGATGGCTCGGCCCACGCTGAGCCGCGCCTCGGCTTTGAATTTTTTGCGAGCAACGCCGCCGGCAAGTGGCGCCAGGACCCCATCAGCCAGGTCCCGCTCGCGCTCGGCGCGTTTTGGGGCCAGGTGACTCCTTTTGTCATGCAGTCTGCCACGCAATTCCGCGCGCCAGCGCCGCCGGCCATGACCAGCCCGGAATATCTCGCCGCCTACGACGAGGTAAAGTTCCTCGGCGGCGACGGCATTGTCACTCCCACCAGCCGCACCGCCGACCAGACTGAGGCCGGAATTTATTGGGCGTATGACGGGACGCCCAGCCTTTGCGCACCTCCGCGCCTCTACAACCAGATCACGATGAAAATCGCCCACCAGAAGGGCACCGCGTCAAATCCGCTCGAGCTCGCCCGCCTGCTCGCGCTCGTCAACGTCTCCATGGCAGACGCAGGCATCGCCATTTGGGAATCGAAGTTCTTTTATCAGGTTTGGCGGCCCATTACTGGCATCAGGGAATCAGATAGTGGAACGGGACCTTCCGGTGACGGCGACGAGAATGCTCTCACCATTGGCGATCCCACCTTCAAACCATTGGGAGCGCCCGCAAGTAATCTCACCGGTCCGAATTTTACTCCGCCCTTCCCCGCCTATCCCTCTGGCCACGCCGGCTTCGGCGGCGCGCTCTTCCAGACGCTCCGGCGTTATTACCACACGAACGACATCGCGTTCACCTTCACGTCCGACGAGTTCGACGGCAAAACGATCGACAACGCCGGTAACGTGCGCGACTTGCGGCCGCGCAGTTTCACCAACTTGTCGCAAGCCGAAGAGGAAAACGGCCAGAGCCGGATTTATCTCGGCATCCATTGGGCGTTCGATAAGACCGGAGGAATCGCGCAGGGCCGGAAGGTGGCCGATTACGTTTACGACAACGCGTTTGCCGGAAAGCAATCGCCCCTGGTGAACCTCTCCACCCGCATGCGTGTCCTGACTGGCGAGCGCGTGCTCATCAGTGGATTCATCATTACTGGCACCGACTCGAAACGAATTGCCCTTCGCGCTATTGGACCTTCTTTGGTGAACAGCGGCCTTTCGAATGTGCTCGCGAATCCGGTCCTCGAGCTGCGTCGGGCCGATGGCTCCACCATCGCCACGAACGATAATTGGGAGAACGACCCGGCGGCTTCCGAGCTCGCCACCCACGGAATAGCGCCCACCCATGCAAACGAGGCGGCGACGATTCAAACGCTCGCTCCCGGCTCCTACACCGCGATCGTCCGCGGAACTAATGATTCCAGCGGCATGGGTTTGGTTGAGCTTTACGATCTCAGCCCGGCTGCCAGCTCACTGGTGGCGAACATCAGCACGCGCGGTTTCGTCGATACCGGCGACAACGTCCTCATCGGTGGATTCATCGTCGGGGCCGGCTCGAGCGGCCGAGTCGTCGTCCGCGCCATGGGTCCTTCCTTGACCAACGCCGGTATTTCCGGCGCGCTGGCTAATCCAGTCTTGGAAATCCACGACAACAACGGCGCCCTCATGAAAACGAACGACAACTGGCAGACCGACTCGAGCGCGAGCGACATTCAGGCGGCCGGTTTGGCGCCCGCCAATCCGAATGAAGCCGCGATGCTTTCCCCGCTCACCCCCGGCATGTATACCGCAATCGTTCGCGGCCAGGGTTCGAGTACCGGCGTTGCCTTGGTCGAAGCCTACAATCTTCCTTAACATCACCGCAGCTTGCACCCTCCGGCGGTTTCCCTGAAACTCGCCGCGCCGCGCCGGCACGAGTGTCTGTAGCTCAACCGGATAGAGCAGCTGACTTCGGATCAGCAGGTTGGGGGTTCGAATCCCTCCAGGCACGCGCGGCGCTTCCAGCGCCTCTCTTCTCCGCCGCAGAACGGAGTCGCCGTGGCGACCTCTTACTCGTGCTCGTGCTCGTGCTCGTGCTCGTGCATTGAGAATGACCGCTAAGCTTCCACGCCAAGAAATTCTGCCATCCTTTCCAACTCCGCATCCAACTCGCGTTTAAACGCCGGATCACGCGGCCCCTTCCCGCTCACATACCCAATATCGCTCGTCAGGCATCCATCCTTCACCGCCACATTCCCCCATCCAATCACGCGGTCCCGCCAAAGCAGCGGCAACGCGTAATACCCCAGCTTCCGTTTCGCCGCCGGCGTGTATGCCTCAAACCGGTACACCCATCCCCAGAAAATCTCGAACCGCGTCCGGTCGTGCACCACCGGATCGAACGGCGCCAGCAACCGCACCCTCTCCGGCACGATGGCTCTTTTCGGATTCTCACCGTTAGGCCAATACCAATCCACACCCTCCACGCGCGCGTGCGCCAGTCGCTCCCGCGCCCGCAGCAACGCGCCGTTCATTTCCTTCTCCCATTGCGGCACTGCGTAGCGCAACCGGCGCACATAATAAGAAAGGCTCGCGCCGGGCAGCGGCGCATAAATATTCACCACCACATCAACCAGCCCATCGATCCGCGCCCGTCGCGCCGCTTCATCGAGCGGCGCCGCTTCATGCCGATGCGCCCCGTAAAGCCGGGTCCCTTTCTCGCGTCGCACCACCCGGAGCTTTCCCCGGTAATGCAGCGCATCGAGCATTTGCGTCGTGGCATGCGACGATCCGCCCCAGTAATTCGTGACTCTGCCATGCGCGAAATGCGCCTCCACCTCGCGCGGATGCACCGCCCCGCGCTCCGCCACAAAATCGAGGAGCATCCGCTCCCGTTTCCATTCCGCCGCCGCTGACGCGCGGCTTCCCTGCGCCGCCATGCGCGACTCCGGCCGCGGATGCATCAACGCCTGCACCTCCCGCGTCACGTAGCCATAGTTGATAAAGAAATCCTCCTCGACCCCGAGCGCCTCGTACTGCCGCTCCAGGTCGCCGGCCCGATATCCCTTCGCCCGCTGTTGCAGAATCAAATCCTGCGCCCGTGCCGGCGCCCGAATCGGATCCGCCTGCACAAACCCAATCCGCGCCAGCGCCCGCCGCAGCGTCGTCGGCGCCAGGAGCGACCGCGCCACCGCAAACCGCCGCAAATCATCCAGCGCTAGAGGCGGACCAGGCATCCTTCCAACTTCATCAGCGCGCGATGATTTTCAAAGTTCGCCTTATGCGCTATTCGGTTGTCTGGGGAGCGCACGCGCCTCGCGTGCTGGCGATGGCGCCTCGCCATCGCGAACTTTCCTCGGGCGCACTAAAGTGGACTGCTCTTTCTCGAAAGTTCGTTTCGGCGAGGCGCCGAAACCAGCACGCGAGGCGCGTGCGCTCCCCAACATTTTCACACAACAAAATTTGACTTCACTTTCGGCGCGCAAGGTTAGACAATTTTCTCTCGCGCCAAGCCGTTGAGGCGTCTCCACGAAAGAGCTCCACCTGACCCGCTTTCCGCAGGGTAACCATGTGAGCGAGGGCCCGCTCGCAGCACCTGAGGTTGAAGCATTCATCATGAACATGAAACTCGAAGTGGTAATCCTCCCAGTTTCCGACGTCGATCGCGCCAAAGCGTTCTACGA